>VXZK01000099.1:2101-27296 GCA_009845545.1 Candidatus Poribacteria bacterium | reverse complement strand
AAATGGAGGTGGCGGGAATCGAACCCGCGTCCGAAGGCATTTCAATAGAGGCTACTACATGCTTATCACAGGTTTTAAGATTCGCCTATAAGCCTCCCCTGTGCAGGATTCATCATAGGCTATCTCAAAAGTGATTCGCGGCACGCCCCTTGAGAAAGAGCGAGCGGCTAGCCCGTATTACGACGCTTTAACTGCCCTGACGGGCGGCAAGTCAGTCAAGCGTAGCCGCATTATTAGGCAGCTAGTGCTAATTCTTCATCAGCAATTATAAGTGTTCCGCCTATTTAACGAGGCCTGCGGAGACCTCGGCATGCAACCTATATCTCATTTACCTTCGTCGAAACCTTGACACCCCCACATTGTAAGGGTACGATTACAAACCGCTGTTAGGTATACGCCCGTATCTCATTTGCTGTCGCTTCACGTTCAATCTTATCGCGTTTATCGTAAAGCCGCTTCCCCATCGCAACAGCCAATTCCAACTTCACTCTGCCGTTGCTGAAATACGCGCGCGTCGGAACGATCGTCATCCCCTTTGAACGTATTGAACGCTCAAGTTTCGTGATCTCTCGACGATTGAGCAGCAGTTTGCGTTTGCGTTTCGGTTCGTGGTTGGCGATATTTCCGTGTTCATACGGACCGATGTGCGCATCAATGAGGAACACTTCACCGTCTGTTACCTGTGCGTAACTATCGGTCAGGTTAAGCCGTCCCGCGCGAATCGCCTTCACTTCAGTGCCTTGCAAAACGACACCCGCTTCATACCGGTCACGTAAGTGATAGTCATACCGTGCTTTGCGGTTAACGGTAATCGTTGGGGTTGTAGAATCTTTGGCACTTTTCATAGTGATTTTAAGTATACCATACAATTAACGTACGTGCAAGAAAAAATGAGACAGCCACAGCAAGGGTTATGCTGCTAAGCAGCTTTCTCGACGTGCTAAACATCGTAAAATTCTCCTCTTAGAGATTCAGATGGCAATTGGCAAAAACATGTGTCCGCTTTTTACCGTTTGCCTTCTGGATTAGAGACAATGCGAACTGTTCCTGAAATGTTAGCATTTATTTTTAACACCTTTGGGAACTCAATAGGCGAATAAAGAAAACGCTATCCTATTGATTTGAATGAAACGGTTTTGCCAGACCTAAACGACCTACGCATCACCCAAGCCATTTATTTCCTCCTTCACTCTTTGTCTTGCTCCGCTAAAGCTTCTTGGAGCTCGAGTAGTGTTTCTTGATTTGGAAAGAGGAGAAATCGTGCGTTAAGATAAGCAAGGTATTCGTCATCTGACACAACTTCATCTGCCTTAAATTTTTTCTCAACTTCTACAAGGATGTCAATCTCTGGAACATCCCCAAACTTCTTAATCAGGTATTCACGAAAAAGTTTAGCAAATACTTCTGGGTCCTTTGTTTCAGTCATCTCTTGAAACTTTTTTTGATTTTCCAGAGTCTCCTGATTTCTTTCATTCGGCCAAAGACGAGCCCTTGCTTCAAAATAGGCGGTACGCTCATCCATGGTGACAGGTATTCCTTGTATCTGTTTCTGCTGATATTCTGCGATGGTGTGAACCTCAGTTGTCCGACACAGTCACTTTGTGGACACTTTCGCTGAAGCATCTGCCTGCGGACGCGGGTCTGCGTTTTTGCGTTGCTGTGCGGTACGTATCTGTTCTTTTATACGTGTCATCTGTTTGGAACAACACTGGCATTTTTTTTCTCCTCTTTTCACAGAGGGATACGTTTTCCCTGCGGTCTGTCGCATCGAGAACGTATCCATTGTATGCAAGGTAAGTGTGGCTATGATTCCAAAGATAAAGAGTGCACACAATATGTAGGGGACGTATCTTTTTTTCATGCTACTCATCCTTTTGACGTTGGATCATTCGTTGTAGATGTGTAGACATTTCAGGGTCAACGGCTTTCAACTTCCGTAGCCCCTCCTCGGGACCATAACGTTCCAAGGTCTGCATCGCGTGATCAACACGTTTGGGTGAAAATTGACGGCGCAACTCGGTGTCAAAGTTCTCTTGAATAGACACATCCATGGGCGCAGAGGGCATCATCTGTTTTTCCAGTTCTGCTTCCGAAAAGTATTTACTAAATTCGGCTTCAATTTCAGCATCTGTCATTTCCAATAACCGATCTATCGAAATCCCGATAGCATCCTCAAACGACTGGCGTAGTTCTGCCATCTCAGCATCTTCGGACGCTTGTATATTTTCTAATTCCCTCTGCCATGCCTCCACTTCTTCTGCTGTGATGATGGGATCAGGATATGCAGTCGATAGATCTGTTTCTGTTGAAGTCTCCTCCACATTTTCAACGAATTGTTCTAAGGGTCCAGACGTTTGTAGAGACGTATCTGTGATGTCTACATCGGTCTCTTTTGGATAATCGTCGGCGTATTTGATCGTCAGTCGCAAGTCCTTATGCTCTGGCGGCGGCGGCACTTCCCAAGGGGGCAGGGACTCTAAAGCCTCCAAATAGGGGTCCAACAGTGCTGAAACTTCTGGGTCAGTGGCATGACTGGCGGTGGGAACGTACATATCTCCAACAGTCCCGTCTGTCCTGGTATACTGATGTATCGTGAGCGTTAGCATATTCGGATAGAGGGGCGTATATTCTCCAGTTCTATGGTTTTTGGTTACACCAACGATGGTCGGATCCTCCTTGGAGAATTCCATTAATTTTTCTTGTAGTTCTACAGTGTCCTTTTCATGGTTCATCAGAAAACGACGGCGGTGTTCCAGCACAGAAAGGAGTGCTTCTTTAGCAGACGCTGAAGCGTTTGATGCTTTCACTGCTTCAATGGTCGCATTGATACCCGCAAGCTCGTCTTGAATCCACGTTTGGTCGGTTTCAGAGCCGTGTGTATGATCTTCTCCAGGGGCGTGGGCGTGTGTGGCAAGCTCGGGGTTTTCTTGCACTAACGCCATCGTGTGTTTCTGGAGCCGTGCTAATTCCGCATCGGAAATAAAAGGGAGACTCTGATCCCCATTTTTGTAGTACGGATCCAGAATTTTGATGAGTGATTGTGTCTGAGAGATAAAAGTTTGTTTTTCTTCGGGAGTTAATTTCCCTGAAAGGGAAAAGAGGTTATCAATATGTGCCTGGACTTCTTTCTCGATGCGAGCGTCTCTGTTATGAAAAAAGAAAAACGTGCCGCCTAAAATGGCAGCCATCGCTATGAGAATCACGCACACGCTATAAAATCTTCGTCTTTTTTGACCGAACATTGTATTTGCCTCCTACATTTTGAGTTTGCCATGCGGGTCAATGATGACCCCGTTTAAGTTGTGCCCACTGGACTGGAAGTTTATCTCGCGTGTGAACAGGATACGTCGGATTTATCCAATGAGGCGAATAATTTTTAGAAGAGTGATTTGAGATATTCCTAATATTGTGGGTTAACATATCGTATCTATAAATATCGTTGTTTGCGTCTGGGTCATCATCTAAACTTGCATAGAAAATAACAGAACTTCCGTTTTCTGCCCAACACCCTGTCTTAAATACCAAATTTTTAGGTAGTTTTAGTTTTTGGGGCTTAGCATCAAATTCTTTGCGTATTTCTAATGCCCCGTGATCTACTATTTCAAGAACTGCGATATTACCATTTTGAACCATTGTAAGACTCGCATTTCTGTAAAGTATATGCTCATTATCAGGATGCCACTTCGGAGAAGTATGAATTCGCACCCCTTCTTTGACAAGTTTTTCAGCCTTGACAAGGGGTCTATTATTTCTGCCAGAAATATCCGTAATATAAATTTCCGTTCCTGTTCTTGGCATAGAACGTGCATACACGATCTTATCACCCCCTGGCGACCAGTCAGGTGCTTGCACCATGACACCGCCTTCAGCAACATTATTAGTTATCTGATAAATATTACCATCTGACAAATCCATTTTATAGATTTCAGGACCTCCAGCGTGATTACTCATAAAAGCAATACTCCGACCATTAGGCGACCATGTAGGGTGAGTACTGAGATGTTTATAATCTGTAAGTTGCCTTTTGTTTTTACCGGTAGCATCCATTATAAACAATTCAACAGTTTGGTCTTGTCCCCAATCATTTTGTCTCGGTTTAACGATCTCCACTGCAAAAACGATTTTACGACCATTTGGCGACCATTTTGGACGTGCTTTGTAAAGCAAATCATTCGTGAGTCTCTGGGCATTCCCGCCAAAATCGTTCATCGTGTAAACTTCACACTCATAAGTTGGAACGCTGCCGTCCCTATCAGAGAGAAAAACTATATCAGCATTTAGAAACGTTGAAGAAAAAACACACAGGCAAATAATACCCAAAAGTGGATGATGCTTTTTTGAAATAGAGGTACGCATTTTTATTTCTCCTTCATTGCGTTCATTGCGTTTATGAAACTGTTTCTAAATAAACGCCTGTCATTAACAAAGAACTGGCTCGTAGTTGCGCAATTCTGCGGCGTACTCGCCCAAATGCGAAGTGCATTATTGCGCCTCTTACATGCGGATACCTCATAGCGTCCCAAAACCTCTATAATGCAACTTTATTTTTTAGATTTGGTATGATATAGGTGATACGGATAACCCGTAACGGATCTAACTCACCGATTTCGTGATAGCGGGAGTGCAGCGACGCACTCCCGTTTTTTACCATGGAATACTACTATCTGCAAAGGGTAGATTACCGACTGATGGGCTTTCTATCCATCCAGTTATGCTTGAAGCTGCCCCACAGTGCATTATAGCCAATCTGCTATCAGAAGTTACACCTTCACGCAGCCCGCGGACCCTTGCATTCTTGAAAAAAGTCCCTTTGAAAGTGTCAGAGGCATTTCCTCGAACATTCTCTACTTGGTGCGAGACAAAATTGCTAAAACTCCAATTGCCCTCGTATGCCGCATCATCGCATTTTACATCTCCTACTGCCAACCATTGTTGGTCTCCTTCTTTATGGCGCGACGATGTCCGAGAACGCGCTCTAAAGATTCCACCAGGGTCTCGGTCGACTGCTGTTGCGTAGGTATTCTCCTCTGTTTCCAAGTCATAGTCGTGTGACTCTCGATTTCTGTGCGATGTGTGTTCAGAAACTGCTATGCGACTTATCAAAACAACGGCGATAAAACTGAAAATCCATTTCATGAGAATATCTCCTTATTGTAGGTCGAGAAACTGATAAGGGTCTATACCCGTTGTATAAAAATTCTGCACTGTCAGCCACGTCGGAATATTGCCAGATTCTATCTGATCCACAACAGCATCAGACATATCCTCAGGATGTCCTGTGATGCCAAGAAACTCTTTACCATCACGACTCCATTCGATGTAAACCGTCCCGCGAATTATCGGATGCATCACCCCATTCTCATGAGAAATTCCCGTCACATTGTGCCCTTGTTCCCATAATTTGATTTGCACGCGGGTCATCAATTCAAAGACAGGTTGCTTTGTCTCATAAGTAGACCAGTTGACATCTATAGGAAAATCCGCAGGCACTTCAGGATAAGGACCGAAGCCGTGCGGCGAGACAGGCACAATTTCTTCTTCTGCTTCTGTGTCTTCCGATTCGGTTTCATCTAAGATTTCACCGAAAAACAATTCATCAAGGAGCAGAGCCGTTTCTGTTGACTCAACAGCGTCATCTGTATGGGGTGCTGATACGTCTACATCTTCGCTAACAATAGCACCCATTTCTACATTTGAATTCGGATGTGACGCGGACGGCGCACGTTTTTCTGTCTTGGGTGTAAATTCCACCGCTTTGTATATCACGACGGTTTCTGGTGGCGTTTGATGCGACATCAGAAAAATGGCGATACTGACCAGAATCAGAATACCTGCTACCGTGAGTACTTGTTTTCGGTTCAACATGATGACCTCCGCGTTTGTGGATTAACGGTGTTTAGCGTGTCAACGGTATCCTTGCGAGTTGAGCGACCGCGTCCCCTTCGTCATCGAATCGCTCAAAGAGACTCGACAGACGACTCAAGACGAGGAGGTTGTGGATGTGTCTGCCGGCATGGATCACGCCAATGCGCCCCTGCTTCTGCTTTGTAATGGCATAGGCTTGCATCAGCACACTCAACCCCGAAGAACTCATCCGCCGTGCGTGGGCGAAGTTGATGAGGATGCGGGGGTCATCGTAAGCCTTGACTTCCGGTAAAATGGAGTCCCGAAAATCTTTGATGTTCAGGTCCCTATTGAGTTTGCCATGGGGTTCAATGATAACGACCCCGTTTTCATGGCGGACTTGGGTTGCCATAATAAACTCCTTTTCTCATCTATTCGGGGTGCTTTATCTCGCCCCACAGTGTGGACAACTTCCCGTGCGGTGAAACCGATAACGCACCTTCTGTCCAGTCGGGCCACTTCTCATCACTCAGCTCGCTTGGCAACCGTCGAAGTCGCCGCGTCTCAAATGTATACCGATAGATATCATAATTCGGCGTGAGTTTATCCTTCGCCTTTATGGCGACGAGCATTGAACGGTCGTTGTCCATCCAACACGAATTTGTACTCATCCAATTATTCCCCAGTCTGTCATTTATCTCAGTGATGACCTGTTTCTCGCCGTCGATCCGTTGAACAATAATATGTTCGACATCTCCATCCTTCAGCCATTTATATTCAGAAAAGAGAATCTGTTGTCCATCCGCCGACCAGCGAGGAAAACGCCTCCAAATCAGCGGTCCATCGAGTGGCGGATCTGGCAGGAGAGGGCGTTCGTTCGTTCCGTCGGCATCCATGACGTAGATGGTTTTCGGCGAAATCCCGGTTGGAATTCGGATGAGCCGCTCAAGAGTTATCTGTGTGCCATCGGGCGACCAGTCAGCCGATCCGAACCCTGCATCCCTTCCACCATTTGTTAACTGTTCGACAGTGAGAGTTGCCACGTCGATGACATACACCTCCCATGCGCCACTGCGGCTACTTGAGAAAGCGAGCCTTTCGCTATCGGGCAACCAGGAGTCACACAGATCGTAAACGTTGTTATCGGTGAGGCGTTGCAGATCTGTGCCGTCTGCGTTCATGACGAACACCTCCGCCGTCGTTTCTATCCGCGTTTTGTCCATGAATCGGGTAAAGGCTATTTTTTTTCCATCCGGCGACCAACGGGGTTGACTGTCCATATTCTGCAAACTCTGCGTGAGCCTGCGTCTATCGGAGCCGTCATCGTTCATGACATAAATAGCGTCGTCTACAGTAAACACAATCTTCGCATCAATAGGCATTGTCGCCCCTGTGAACCAGAGGAAACCGCACGCCGAGAAAAATGTGAGAGCCCGTGAAAGAAGAGTTGTTTTCAGAGAGTTCATTGTGTGCCTCCCTATGCACAGGGGCTTCGGGCACCTGTGGCGAGAGCGAAAACCGCATCGCCACAGGTGTTATTTAGCGTCTTTAAGGCAGGAAAAAATTATTGGAGGCGTTCGCAGTGCGTCCCCACTGTACTGCATTCGTCGGCAGGTGCCGGACCTTCACCTCTGTCGATGCCGAAATAGAACCGCGCCCTGCGGGTTTGCCTCTCAGAGAGAACGAAAAATTGACCTCGTCACCGCCACCATTGTTCGCGGAGATAGTGCCGCTTTTTTCGCGGGGTTCCGGTGTAACAGACCCACCGTTCCAGGTAATCCCCATGGTCCCCTTGACATAGAATTTTACCCCACCTGGGCCATAATTCCAAATGGAAGCCACATGACTGCTCGAAGCGATGGGGTATGAAAAATTCGTAGACGCGTAACTCACGCAATAAACATCACCATCGAACAGCGAAGTCGGTTTATAATCGCTATCGGACTGAGCATGGAGCGGTCCAACCATGAAGCAGCCTGTCGCGAAAAGCATCATCAGTGTGAAAAGGAAAAACGTTTCAAAGTCATTGTGAAACTCCTTTGGACTCATTATAGAGTCCCTTCATTCCTAATGCATTTTTTTCGTTAGAATCTAAGGAATTGATATGGATCAAAACCTTAGATGCCACGTTGTCGTCTTACTGACGCTCGTAGGCGGTTTTGAGTTTACCGAGCGCACTTTTCAGTATCTGGCTGACTCTGCCTTTCGAGACACCGAGATCTTCGGCGATGGCTTGTCCCTTGTAATCCTGAAAGTATTTCAGACGGACGGCTTTCCGCTCCTTGCCTGTCAGCCGCTTGAGCATGCGCGGAAGGCGTTGCCGGAATTGCTGGATGTGAATCTCATTGATGACCGAATCTTCCATAGATTCAGACTCACACGCAGCGTTGTAGAGTGCCACTGTGAGAGAGTTAAAGCCGGGTGGCGGATCGGCATCGGTGAGGGACTCTGACACATCGACAAGCGGGAAGGTGAGATATTGCAGCTCCTGCCGGCGTTGTGCCCAGAGTTTGGTACACACCTTGGCTTTGATGAACGTGATGAAACTCGCGCGACTTGGATGAGCAGGATCGTACTTCGGGGACTCTTCAAGAATAGTGAGATAGGCGAGTTGTCTAAAATCGTCTTGGCGGGTTTGCAGGCACGCATCGCCCCGCGTCGTGCACGTAACACAGTGGGCGATGGAAGCCTCTGCTGTTAGCACATCATCGGGATCGATGTAGAAAGGACACTGCCCACGGTTACCTGGATGGCTATATTCTCTCATACAGTACCTCCTTGAGATGTTTCTGCGTTCCTGAATGTCTTACGAAAGATCTTATGTTATAATATATACGCATTGCCGAAAAAAGTTTAGTTTTTTTTCGTTTGACATGTTTTCAGGTTTCATTGTATCAGAGTATCAAAAAAAAAGCATTGCTGGTAGAGAACACGATCCTCACCGCTGGGTGAGGTCTCTACCACTGCCGAGTCGTGTCGGGAGCATCGAGACCTGAAGACTATGAGTCTTTATCAGTGGAAATCTCTGTTAGTGGGTGTCTCCTCCACTATCGCTAATGAGTTTGCATCACCGAAACGGTGCTTATGGTGCCTTAGGCATAAAGATTATCAGTTATCTTATGATCCAGCAGGTGAGTCGCTCAACACGACTCACTTTTCATCACATAAAACTTCAACTTTCTGGGGATAGGCAGATGTCGTCTACCATCAGCGCGCATTTTCATGAACTAAACCCACAAGAACACCTATAACTATTGACTCAAACAATCTTTTGAGAAATATCAGTTGAAGTTTTTTCTTAAAACAGGGTTTTAGTTGAAAACTGAAAGTAGATATGATAAACTATACGATAGATACCGCGTTGTTGGAAGTGCCAAACACGGTGCTTCGATTGCGCTTCAAAACTGAGAAAGGGGTCGCTTCATGCCAGAACTTTACGATACACGCGCACCGAACCCGCCTTCACGTGCGATCTTAGTAGGTGTAAAACTACGAAATACGCTGATGGACGAAACAGAAGAATCGCTGCAAGAACTCCAGCAACTCACAGAGACTGCCGGTATTGAAGTCGTCTGTGAGACGATTCAATCGCGGAATACGCCGAATCCGACGTATTTTATCGGTGAAGGAAAGGTTGAGGAACTCAAACCGCTCATTGAAGAACTCGACGCCGACGCAATCATCTTTGACGAAGAGCTGTCACCCGCACAGACGCGTAACCTCGAACAGGCGTTCGATATCGCCGCAATTGACCGAACAGGACTTATCCTTCAGGTGTTCGCGCAACGCGCACTCACCAAAGAAGCACGATTACAGGTGGCATTGGCACAACTCGAATACGCGCTGCCACGCCTTACTCGGATGTGGACACACCTCTCGCGACTCGCGACAGGCGGTGGCGGTGGTAGACACCTGCGGGGGCCCGGTGAAACACAGCTCGAAATGGACAGACGCTGGGTACGCCGGAACATTGGACAGGTCAGAAAAGCTCTGCAAGCCGTTGAAAAGCAACGCACTGTCCAACGCAGAAACCGCTCCGAAAAAGTCAAAGTCTCTCTCGTCGGATATACCAATGCCGGGAAATCGACACTTTTCAACCGTTTGACTGGTGAGAGTGTCTTGGTTGAAGATAAATTGTTCGCAACCTTAGATTCAACCACACGGAAGGTGAATTTGCCACAAAAGCAGCAGATTCTCCTCAGCGACACCGTCGGATTCATCAAGAAACTGCCACACCAGTTGGTCGCAGCATTCAAGGCAACGCTCGAAGAGGTAACGGAAGCCGACCTTCTACTTCACGTCATTGATGTGAGTCATCCAGAAGCTGAAGCGCAGATCGCCGCCGTCAACGAAGTCCTTGACGAATTGGATGCTACCGAGATTCCAACGTTCATGGTTTTCAACAAAATTGACCAGCTTAAAACGGAAGACGACCTACACCTGCTACAGTGCCAACACCCAGATGCGTTTCCAATTTCCGCACAACGCGGCGATGGCGTTGAGACATTAATGGAGACACTCGCAAAGCGGTTTGCTGAACTCGGTACGAACCTATCCTTCAGTATTCCATACACAGAAGGAAAAACGCTCGATTTACTCTATAAACACGGCACCGTGCTTAATACGGAATACGCGGACGAAGCGATTCACGTCGAGGCACGCCTGCCAAACCGCTACCTTAAATCGGTCTCCGAATTTTTGGTGTCTTCTCAAGGATAGCAGACAAACATGCGATGGCTCGACCAGACTGACATCGGACACGACTTGCAAATCTGTCCGGATTGTAATAAGGAATACGAGGTACTCGACCAATTTTTGGGCAGCCCATCGGAAGACCCATCGCACAACTGGATTGATGCCGTGTTCAACGATGCGTATTATGTCGCGATTCGGTGTCCGCAATGCCTCGAAATCCGACACCTCTGTATACAATCTCTAACCGCTACACAGTTTCATAACGAAAAGGAAAAGCAATGAAGATAGGTGTTACCCAAATTATACTTGGCGGCATGTCGTTAGACGATACGCTCTCCCTCTGTCAAGATGCCGGATACGATGCCGTTGAACTGACTTTCGCTGAAGGCAAAGATACCGACATCAATATGAGCGATACCGAGCTTGGCGGCATCGCAGCGAAGTGTGAAACGGCAGGGATCGAAATTGGCAGTATCACAGCAGGTTACGCCGATCGTGGCAACCTCCTGAGTTTGGATGCAACGCAGCGCGAAAAAGGGGCAACCTCTCTCGCCCGTGGTTTGGAAGTCGCAGGCGCACTCGGTGTCGGAGGGATTCTATTGCACCCCGGCCAACTCACTGCTGAGGGGACATATCAAGCGGTTTGGGATAACCTCGTCGGTATCCTGAAAGACTTAGCACCTTCTGCAGAAGCACACAAGGTTGCCATCGGGCTCGAAAACGTTTGGAACAAATTCTTGCTCAGTCCTAAAGAGATGCGCGATATTGTAGATGAGATAGATAGCGAGTGGGTCGGTACCTATCTGGATACCGCAAACATGATGGCTTACGGTTACCCGGAACACTGGATCCGTGAACTCGGGCACCGCATCAAACGCGTACATTTCAAAGATTTCACCCGCGGCGCACACCAGTTCGTTAACCTCTTAGATGGCGATACAGACTGGAAAGCAGTGATGGCGGCGTTCCGAGCCATCGGCTACGACGGTTACGTTATCCATGAAGTCGGTGGGGACAGGGCAGCCCAGATTGACCTTGCGAAACGGATGCGTAAAATCGTTGCGATGTAACCCGAAAAAAAGAAGGCGATGGCTCTCAGAGAAGCCATCGCCTGATGCCGGAGGTCGGACTCGAACCGACATGGACCTAGGGCCCGCGGGATTTTGAGTCCCGTGCGTCTACCAATTTCACCACTCCGGCTCTGCTCAGCAACATATATTATAGCACACTCTCAGCAAAAAGTCAAATTTTGAATCAGCAATCAGCAGTCAACAAAATAGCAATAAACTCCTTCAAAAAACCATGGCGAACCAACAACGAAATCTTGCACCTGAAAGCATATTCAAACGCTTCTGGACAAGCGCGATAGCATTCCTTAACCAACTCCGTGAAAAGGAGACATGGCAGACCGTATGGCATTGGGGACTTTGGCGCACTATACCCAAACGCCGCCGCATTCTTAAACGCATACAGGAACTCCAACCGCTTCACGCAAACGCCCCTCCTGAAATGCGTGCGCTCAGAGATGAAGTCTTCTCAAAAAGCTGCTTAGAACTGAAACGTCCAGAACAAGAACAGATCCTTTTGGACACTTTGACACACGTACATCAACCGCTCGGATTTGAACAAATCTTCTTTGCAGCGATCTATCCCGTCTTACTCAAACGCGACATGGTCGTCATCCCAATGACGACTGAAACCCCACACCGACTTGACGTAGAAATCGGATACCTCGGACACAATGAAGATTATTTCTTTTGGGTGCTTGAGATTGACAGCACAAAACGCCTCACACTGAACACACCCCTGAATCCGAG
This sequence comes from Candidatus Poribacteria bacterium, assembly GCA_009845545.1. Taxonomy (GTDB): domain Bacteria; phylum Poribacteria; class WGA-4E; order WGA-4E; family WGA-3G; genus WGA-3G. Next base: position 14,940 of record VXZK01000099.1, on the reverse strand, counting down.
AATAGAGGCGCGGGACGACAAACGGTATACGATCTATTCACTCGGAAGTAGCGGACTTGTGGATACAGACTTTGCCGAATACGCTGAGCAGTGGTTGCTTGATTCGCCGCGTTTGACAATAGCACTGCCGCTGCTTGCCGCAGCGTATGCCGACCAGTGGATCCTCAACGCACGCCTCTATCTCGCGCACATCCTCACAGATTTGAAGAAGCGGAATTATAAAGTTACAGCAATGGTAATACCTGATTTTGAACGGGAGCGGTTGTCACTTTTACGCCGTCTCTCCCTGGACCGGCTAAGAAAACGTCAACTTCTGTCCGAACGCCGAAATCGGTAAGGTAAATCCCAGGTTCAATCGAGAAGCAGACCCCAGAGATCAAGGCACGTGCATCCCGTGTCTCTAAGTTATCTAAATTCGCGCCGTTGCCGTGGATAACGGTGCCGATGTTGTGCCCCGTACGGTGAATAAAGTATTCCCCGTACCCTTTTTCAGTGATATAGCCGCGGACACAATCATCGACCTCATAACCGTGAATCGGTACGCCTGGTTCCCACCTCTCCTGAATGAATCGTATGGCTCTATCCCGCGCTTCTTTGACGATATCGAAAATCTCAACGTATCGAGTCGGAACGGTTTCCCCGGCATAAGCCACCCACGTCGTATCCGCAAAAACGGCATCTGGATCTTTTTGTTTCGCCCATAAATCGATCAGAATGAAATCGCCTGCTTGAATCTCTTGGGTATCCGTTGCGGAGGGTGCATAGTGCGGATCGCTGCTTTTTGCATTCACAGCGACAATCGGCGGGTGATCTGTGACCAAATCCATCGCATCAAATTGTCCGAGAATCTCTTGCTGAACATCATATTCGGTAATCGCTTTTCCATCTCGCAGCTGCGAACCGATCCACGCGAAAGCGTAATCTTTCGCTTGCAATACCAAGTGTGCGGATTTTTGATGTCCTATTGCCTGCGCATCGCTCAGCCGTGCCTCTACCCGCTGTGCGAGTTCCGCAGACGTTTGCACTTCAATCCCGAACGAACGAATCCACTCCAGCGTACCAGCATCCACCCGTGAAATGTAAGGGATTTCGGCGTTTGGCGAATACTCCATCGCGACTGTTTTGATACCAGCGAGCAAGGTACGTATAGCCGCGTTAAGTTCTTCCCATCCTGCATAAAGCGTGACCTGTCCTTGTACACGGGTAAAGTTCGATGTCTCAATCCGATGGACCAACCATCGCGGCTCGCCGTGTTTAGGAACAAGACAGAACCACCGGCGGGTAATATGCGCCTCTGCTAAACCTGCAACGTTCTGGGCAATCGGATTGATCCCACGAAAATCGTATAGAAGCCACGCATCTAATTCTAACGCTGCCAACGCATTCTGAATTTCAGTTATTTTCATGTCAGTCAAAGTCTTCTTTCTTTTTGTAGGTCTAACCGTATTTCTTGGTAACTCCGAAAGTCTGTCGCAGATTCAACTATCAAATCCATCTCTAAAATATCTTCTAAATCCTCAAGGCACTTTATGAGAAAGTCGTATTCTTTCATTGTAAGAACAGCAGCAGTCTTTTCTCCTTTGTCATCAATAATATATTTAGGATTGATAGTAAGCATGAAGACTCTCCTATGTAATAACCCAAGTTGCTACCAACGGATTTTGGGGTTTTTGCTTATAGTAGATTCTATAATTACTTGGACATTCAACATCGGTTCGGTTAGGGGATTTAGTCTGGGAATAGACTAAATCCATTCCTTGTATTACATTCCGAACCTACCGGCGGTTGAAAGTGTAAACTGATTTTTCGATTTTCCTATAAGAAACACCTAAGCAAAACGGTATTTCTGCGTATTCTAAAACGGTTTTTCAGACACTTTCTTCACCCCGTAGGAGTGCTATGTCTATAGAAATGGCATATTTAAGCGATCGCACTCCGTAGGAGTGCTATGTTTATAAGTCGGTGGCAACTCGCGTTATGTAATAGTGTCTGTTTAAAAAAATAAAACCAACTTACCGGAAAACCTCATCAAGCCGCCAGACGAGTTTAAGCGCATCCGACCAGCCTATTTTGGCAAAGAGATCTAACAGATTCAGGAGGTCTTCCAAAGCCTCGCCGTTGCGCACTTCATGCCGGTAATCAGCAAGCACAATCTCAACGAATTCGACAACCTCCCTAACGGCAAGCGAATCAAGCGTATATCCGAACCGCTCACTTGACTGGACAACCCCCGTTGCTAAATGCAGTACCTCTTTCGGATTGCATCCGAGGAAACTCCTTAAAAGTTGCATAAAATAGTGTGCTGTCGGCGCAAACATAATTCCGCTTTCTGGATCTTGTGCGACAGCAATAACCTGTTGCATCAAAGGTCTGACTTGATCGTAGTAATCACGACGTAAGTCGTTGGAGATTTCCGCAACGGGTTCGTCAGACTTATCTCTTTTATGGGCAACTGCAAAGTAAAGACGCGTAATAACTTGATCAATCACGTTGTACGTATCATGCAACTTTTTCACATTCTCCTCAGTTTCATTTTCCTTAACGATACGATGCAATTCCTTAATTTCATCAGAGACCAGATCAATCACTCGTCCTAACCATTGAATGGTTCTTTTTGCTCTTTCGCGTCCTTCATTCGTTTCGAGATGTTTCGGGTGGACGTAATCTCTCACAACCTCCGACACGGCACGACTCAGCGGATTAGCAAACCAAATTGGATCTTTGAAGTACGTCTCCTCAATTGTTTTGAACGCCCATGCATTTTGGCGATCAATTATCAACCACATCAACAAAACAGTAAAGGAATCCGATGGCTCTAATCCTTCTGTAGGCGGCGGTGTATGCGCTAATAATTTTGCCATAACGCGGGTCGTTTTGTCTTCATTAACGCGGGTCGTTTTGTCTTCATTTTCTTTTGCGACCACCCGTAACGTGGAATAGAGAAATTTTTGCACCACGCGCCTCCGTTCATGGATTGCCCTATTGTCCATGATACGCCAGAATCTTTCCGGTGCTTTGTTATAAACAAGGAATAACTCCATCGCAGTTACCATCCGAACAGAGGGGACAGGGTCACTTGCAAGTGTCTCAATCGCGTCTAACATTTCTGTATCAGGTTGGTAAAGAGTAAACCTGAGGAGTCCACTGGCAGCTTCGTGTCTTGCACACGGTGAATATGGTGAATACCCTGGGGAATCGAATTGATCATCGTATCGGGGATTTAGTTTAGGTTCTTCATGTTTCGCTGCCTCAAGAAGTATTTCTCGACAAAAAGAAAATTCGCTGTTCTCAAGTTTATTAGCAATCCGACCCAGAATTGCCACACAAGCAGCTAATTTATGCCAAAGCGAATTCATCACTTCTTTATCGGCTTCTGTGTTACTCTTTACAGCAGTATATGCCTTCTGTAATTGCGGTAGAACCAACTTAGCTGCATTCACAGTTGGTACACCGTTCATCCAATCCGAACTAAACTTATTGAGAGGTGCAGAAAAGCGTTGTAAGTCTTGATTAGCAGACTTAGTTATGTCAACGCCTTGCTCTTTGAGTTGTTCTTCTTCGGTATATTCTGACCAAGCGACAGGTCCAAAACTGACCAGTGGTCGATTCTCCTGAATATCGTTTTCACGCATCATCTTTTTTCGGATTCGCTTCGCTTCATCCGTAACTAACAAATTCTCAGGAATTCGTTCAAGGAGCCGATTTCTTCGATAGACAAGCGCGTTATGTGAATCCTCATCTGCCGCTTCTTGCGGAAGCATCAAGATACTCTCTTCAATCCGACGCAGTTGGTCTGCGCTAAACTTAGACGCAGCAGCCTCTAAAAACTGACCGAGTTCATAACGGGTATCGTTACCTCTCAGGATTGGTTTCGCTATGCACAATTCAAATAAGTGCGGCGTGAATATCTTTGGAAATTGTGACGCAATCCCTAAAAGTCGTTTCCAGAAAAACGCTACTATCACTTCATTGCGGAAAACGTCAAGCAGGGAATCAAGACCCGCGTCTTCTGACTTCGCCAACTCTGCGATGAATTCAAATAGCGCATCTGCCATTTCAATCGGTTCATCAGAGGAATTTCGCGCATCCCACATATAACTACCATCTTCCACAAAATAAGCAGATTTTCCACGAAAATTGAATACCTCTATCATATCCTCAAGTTTCACACCGGTTTTAAGGTATCGGGCGATATGTTCTCCAACAATGAAGACATTCAAACTTCGGATTACCGATTGCGCGGCAGATAATGGGGTCGCTTGAAGAAAACCACGGAAATGTTTTATCAATCGATAGCGGCACATGCTGTAATCCTGGCGGCGAGTACTCGTTATTGGCATGACTGCTCCACCAACAAAACTTGTCTTCTCATCGCTATTTTCATGGTGATAAAATACAGTACGATAAATTGAGATGACAAACTCGGGATCGTAACCCCAAATCCTATCAACATGATCAGTCAACCATGACAAGAAGGTTATCGGGAAATTATCTTCTTGCGGTAGTTCAAGGATCCTTTCAAGAAGCATCCGAGATTCTTCAGGATTCGTGTGATATGTTTGGGCAACAAGCGGGACTGCCCAACGTCCACCAAACCGATCGTACCAAGTACTTTTACCTACTTCTCTTTTCTGCCATACCCACTTAAGTAACCGTCGTCCAATCCGTCCACAAGCATTCACGATTTCCGAATTTTCGGATTCACTCGTTCGTTCCAGAACAACCGAAGTGAGGTTTGCCAAATCCCAAGCAAAGTCCTCGTGCAAATGCCGCGAAGCCTGATCAAAAAAATTGATCCAGAGAGTGTCACGTTTAATTTGTAGGGTTTGAAGTGCTTGCGAGAGGCGTGTTACTGCTTCGTTTGCGATTTTTCCCTTTTCACCGTTTCCAAGTTCCTCTAAAAGTGGTATCAATTGTTTAATCCCGCGGGCTTCATTGGCAATAACGCTCGTCGGAATCAAGCGGGCGACGAGGCGCAAATGGACAGATTGATCGCTTGGAAAAATGTGCCAGAATGCCTTCCAAAAACTTTCTGAGTCTTCGGAATCATAATACCAGAGACGAGTGAAAAAGTAGGTAAGGCTTGGCCGCAGAAAGAGCGGCCGCGACGCATCTTCAAGAATAAAATTTTCAAGTTGTTGAGGTTCATCTTCAATGAGTAGGACGCTAATTGCATAGTCAAAGAGAATATTGTGAGAAAAAGCAATCCGTTGTCCAGACGAAGATACCCTTGACAGAATTTCATTACTCTGAAGTTTATCCCAAGCGTTTTTTCGTATTGGTTTATCAAGATCCACATCGTCATAAACGTCACTTACTCTAACGCTCAACGAACGTTCTTGAACCATCTTGTCTGCAATTTGCCGCAGAAGGTGCTCACTATTTTCGTTCTCAATCCGTCGTTGCCAAAATAGGTCGAGTAATTGTACCTCAGAACGGATATGACTGAAATCAGGAACATTCTTTGATGTCTGTATAATCTTTTCCATCAACCAGAGATTAAAGGGATTTGAGACAATGTTTTTAAAGTCCTGAGAACCCTCATTATAGATAGATTTCGGACATCCAATCTGGTCAAACACTTGTAGGATCTCGTCTTTGTTGAAAGGCGGAATTGTGAAATGGCGGCATAAGATATTTTCGCTGTGATATCCATTATTATCAAGGTTGCCAAACAGATCTAAGAGTTCTTGTGATTTTTTCGCGTCATAGGTACGGACTGTGACCAAGACATTCCAAGAGTCCTTGAGCTCACGAACCGCACGTTGAATCAGGCGTAGAAAATTTTTGCGTGTCCCTTCATCTCGAGCGGCATCAAATGCATCAAACAATAAAATTGCTTTCTGATCCGAAATAGGAACGGCTTTTAATCTCTCAATCAAATCGCCTTTATAAGACAACTCACCTTGTAAAGTTTCATCAGTGCCATCCCCGAGTTGGTCGATCGGTAAGAAGAGCACAGGTATTTCGGCAAATTCTAAACTGCGAAGGAGTTCTTTTAGCAAGTATGTTTTCCCAACGCCTGGGCTTCCGATAATAATTCCGCTGCCTTGCAAAGCAAAATCTTGCAGGTTATTCAGTAGTTTCTTCCGCTTAATCTTCATCGCCAATCCTCCTTAACATACGCTGGGTTGCTTGTTTTACCCAATCGAATATATCTCTTGACCCGCTTGTGATAGATCTCGGTTCCTCGCCTTTAGGACGATCCGTATCGTCTGGTAGGTCTTGAGCCTCTCCAATAGATCGCCCCTTATTCTCACATTGCCTCACAATATCAGCGAAAAGAGGCTCCAAAAGTTTATGTTTTTTTTCAGAAATTTCGTCCTCAAGAACCTCATAAAATACAGTATCAATACCATATTCGTTTTTGAGTGTATCCGCTTTATCTCTTGAATCCTTGATGTCTCCAGCAGAGATACCCATTATTGCAAAGTGAATGGATTTGTTCCATCCCCACAAATCAGTACTGACGATTTCTAACATTTTGGTAAAATAGATATCCTCCATGCTGAAACCGACAAAAACGGCTCTGCGAGTTGCTAAAACCGCCCATAGCAATTTCCTATGGAATGTCCATCTGTTTTCATTTCCTTGGTCTTCATCATTTTGGTCTTCACCGTTTTTTTTGACGCGCAGACCATAATTTTCAACATAGTCCTCAGAACTCAAAATAATACTCTCTCTATACCTATGTAATCCGTGTAGATGTGCAATTCGTTGTGGTATGTGAGGATCATTACTCCGCGCTAACAAGAATTCATGGATGAGTCGAGGCGTATCCGGCCCGATCACCAACGGCATCACATCTATCGGACGAATCTGCCTCCTTTCTCGTTCTGCCTCGATCTTTTTTCCTAACAATGCTGCTTCAAGAACAGTATCGTAATTTGTGGTTAAAATACCTCTGAAAGGGAGATCAACAAGCATTTTATGGAATTCATTATAACCTTGATCATTAGGTCGAAAAAGTTCATCAAGCAAATCATAATATTTACCTATATCAGCCGTTTTCTCAATATGTGATTTGATGTCTTCAGCATACTCCAACGGGTTATCCTTGCGCGTTTGATTGAGACCGGTACCACATCTATTGGCTAAATCTTCTAACTTTTCCAGAAGACCATTCCAAGTCACGTACCCCACACGCGCACTACTTCCAGCACCAACTATAAGTGTAGCCTCTCCCGAAGCAACAAGTTCAATCAACTCACGCTTTCGCTCTTCATTTTCGTCTCGCTCTTCAGGTGTGAAAACTTCTTGATTGTTCATGTAAAACGCAAGAACAATAGCACAAGTAACCAGCGAAAAATCTCCGATAATCTTGTAGACGAAGATACTGCTAAACTTATGAATTGCTATCCTAAAAGTCCTTCAATATTGATTGTAAAATGACACTGCAAGGAACATAGCGGAATCTTACCAAAATGCCCGTCCGCCCAATTGACCGTTAAGAAAATAATAGCATATCTGACCGGAAGAATCAAGAAAAATGACAAACCTCCGGCAAATTCAAAACCTCATTCCAAAACTTGATCTGAAACGTTTTCGGATCAAGTTTTGGCATTTTGTGTTTCACCTTATCCCTCCTATCGACTTTTAATCGCTCCCCAAGTTGTTGCCAATTTAAACTTTGGAGACCTTGACGGTGAAGCTGCAACAATCGCCTCCATCGCCTTAACCTTGACAATCGCCAAATCATTCTCGTCCGTAGTGCCATCATTATTGATGTCCGTATCATAAGATGTAGAATTCTGCATAGCACTCCGGACGATCATCACATCGTAGAGGTCAACGTAGCCATCACCATTCACATCAGCATCTATAGCTGCATCTAAGACCGCAGGTGCTTCTTGGATAGATAGAAACACCGATGTATCTAAAATCTCTGCTTCCGTAAAACTAAAAGCATATTTTTTAATATCTCTGATCCGTGAAGCCTCCGCTTGCATGATAGATCGTTTACCATCCGTCAAAAGATCACCTCTATGATGAAGCCCAAAGACATGTCCCAACTCATGTGCTAAAACAGGTGTCATAAAATCAGGAACTTTCACAGGAATCCAAATTAAAGAATATCCGTGAGCAACTCCCTGTTTTCCAGGTCCCCAAAGAAGAGGCAATACCTTTCCCGCAACATTCCCAGGAAATGTGTCAGTACCTTCCATAAAAACAATATCAGCGAGCGTTTCAGGAAGCCACGTTACCCGAGATACCTCAAACCAAACAAGGTTCCTATCTGACAAATATTCTTTCAAAGTATGTCGTCCATTATGAACTCTGATATCTTTATCATACTCAAAAGTTTTTCGCTCGAAACCGTGTCGTTTCATCTCGTCGGCAAAAAACGTTTGGACATCCGCAACCATCTTACCCAATACATCTAACTTATCTTTATCTTCAACTTGATCCGAGGGAATCAAATAGATAACCTCGATTGGCGGTTCTGCAGAAACAGACGACGAAAGGCACAATAGAAAGGCACACGCTAAAAACAAAAATCTTCTCATCTAAATTTCCTCCATGAAAAATTGTTGAAAACCTAACGCATTCCGATGAGAAGTATCATACATCATCCCTCATTTTTCGTCTACAATAATCAGAAAATTCTGTGATGAACCCTCCCCGTTAAATCCGTTTTTCTCTTAAATCTGGCGGTAAACACACCCTATGCTTGAGTCTCGGATTGCCCAACGCGGGTGCTACCGAAACGTCACCTTTCGGGTTATACTGCGCAGTCACTCCCCCATAGGATTTATTTTTAGCGAAGAATTACACTCAGGATAGCACATGGGAAACCAACAGCATATCCTACAGAATATCAACACAGGCTGAGGTCTGATTATTTTAAGGGGGGCAATTGGTTAATGATGTCTACTGTCTCCAAACTCACTGTAATCACCTTCCCAATCAACTTAACAATATACTGCGGATCGTCTGCACGGTTCGGGTCGTTGACGATGCCGCTCCGTTTGTCTATTTTGACGCGATATTGATCTATCACCCATTCCAGTGCGGAACGCGTGCCAAGCCGATAATCAAAAACTTTTGGAGGGATACCCGATAGCGTCAGGAAATCGTTGTAGATGAGCGCGGTCTTGTCTTTCGAGAGCTTCATTTTTTCGACACGCCAATCGAGCGGCACATCTGGCGTTTGGACGAACTCCAGTTTATCGTATTCGGGTTGGGATTCGTAGGTGACGTGGAGATTTGCTAAGCGTGCACCTGCCTTTGCGAATCCCCAGAAGTCTTTAGTGAAAGGGATATGTGGCAGATCGCGCTTGAGGTTCGCTTCGTATTTCTCGCGATAGTCAGGATGATGTAAAAGTCCGTAGTTGTAGTGGAAGATGTCCCACTTGGTGAGGGTGCCGTCTTCGTAATGCGTGCGGAACTGTGCTAATGCCCAATCGGTGATGTTTTCGCGTCGGTTTGTGCCGTCCTCGTCGTAGATGTAGAATGGGAAGCATTGGGTCTTTTCGAGTATATCAAGAGAAGAAATCCTTTCTATCATCAAAGTTTGAAAAGACTTATTACTTCCGATTCCATTAACACAAATCACTCGATTCTCTTTTTCGGTCTCAAAAGTCGGAAAGATAGAAGGAAACACGAGCACTCTATCATTCATAATTCGATCAAAGTATAGGTTCAATTTCGTGAACGGACGATAGAGGGATTGTCGAATTTTCGCATCTGTAAACGTCGCGAATTGACTGCTTTGCACCTTCCGCTTTAAAGTTGAACTCCACTTGATTTTCATCTCATCAGAAACCACAAAATCGTCAAGGTTAGCTTCTCGGTCTGTTCTTTGCCCCCATCGCGCAACCTCAGCGTTATAAGTTTGGATCATACCGCTCATATTTTCGGTAAGTCCGTTGCGATTGAAGTTGTAAACCCATGCATCACGGTTCGTACTGACACCAAGACTGTACGTCTTAAAAATTACATCCGTCGCCACACCTTTAGCTGCTTTCATCGCTTTATTTCCCATAGGAATAAAGGTGTCAAATTCAGTATGGAGACCTTCGGTGAGCCACGTATGCCGTTGGTCAGGTGTCACTCGCTCCCATTCAATATTCTGGTAATGCTGCTTTGAATTAAGGTGGTCATACTTATCTTCCTTCCGCCAGAATTCATCAACACAAGCGTAGAAAATTTGCGTTTGCGAATCTATATTATCAGCCTTTTTGATGAAAAAATTAATACTCACCCCAACCTGAATGCCAAACACATTGTGTGTCGTCCCCGACAACTTTGGATTCTTACGGACATTACCCCCCAGATCTAAAATGTAGATAGCGTCAAACTCTTCTGCAAGGCGTTTTCGCATGCCATCGAACGCCACACCGTCGAGAAAACCATTATTCGTCACAAAAGCCACAACGCCTTCCTCACCAATCCGATCAGATGCCCACCGAATCGCCTTGACATACGGATCGGAAAGTTTATTTCTGAGCGTCGCTTTGGAGTCTTTTGCGTACGTGTCCGCAATCCGTTCATCCATTGTTTTATACTTGCGGTTTTTGTTGTTGTCGTTCTCGTTGACCTGTCCCATATTATAAGGCGGGTTGCCGATGACGACGAACATATCGGTCTCTTTCTGCTTTTCGACGCGTGCCGTGTTCGCAGGCGTGAGGAGCTGCATCTGCTGGTCCTCTATCATCTCAAACGTATCCACAAGACAGATACCTTCGTAGGGTAGATACCGGTGCGTTGCGGCGTAGAATTCTTGCTCGATATTCATGCTGGCGATATAGTACGGTAGGAGCATCACCTCGTTGCACTGGAGTTCCGGCGGATCGGCGGTGTATTTTCGCTCCAGTGAAATCGGGTCAAGCTCCTGCATAATGCGGACGATGAAGTTGCCAGTACCGACGAATGGGTCGATGATATGCACGCCACTCTCCGAAAGTGAACGACCAAACTCGGTCTGCAAGATGTGTTCGACGCTTTTGACCATGAAATCGACGATCGGTTGCGGTGTGTAGACGATGCCGTGCGTATCGGCGACTTTGACAGAAAACCCTTGAAAAAACTGCTCGTAGACAGTATTGAGAAAACCCTGTTTCTGTGAGAAATCAGTGATAGTCGCGGCGGTTTTCTCAATCGCAGCGTAGAACGGCTCCAAAGGGCGGAGAAATTCAGAGCGGTTGAGTGTTCGCTCGGTCAGTACGTCAATAACATTTTCAATTTCACGGGCGATAATATTTCGGCGAGTAAAGTCGGGATTATCAAAGACCGTGCGGAAGATACGTTCTGTCAACAGATGCTGGATGAGCATCTCTTCTACGGCGGCGACGGAGAGGTTCGGATTAATCGAGGTTTGGCACTGTTGGTGAAAACGGGTGAACGCTTCTTGAAAATGCGGATTGTTTTGGCGTTCCGTTTCGATTAACGCCGCCAACTTATCACCGAGTTCCGGCACCGTGTCTTTGAATTCAGAGACCGCTGTATGCCATGCGGAGATATTCTCTTCCTGATAGGTGAAGAAGGTCTGCAAGATGTGGACGAGATTTCTCGGCTCGGTGATGTCAAGGTCGAGTTGGAGTCGTCCGTGTTGATAGAGAAGGGCATGCGTCGGAGACTGGATAACGATATTTTGCGAGGGGTAGCCTGCGGCGAATTTCTTGTCCGCCTCAACGTGGAGGTCGTCCTGTGTATCTTTGGCTTCCCAGTAGCCGTATGGTAAACCGAACGCATCAACGACTTCACCGTCGGGTATTATTCGCTTTTTCTCCGGTGTGTAGTGTGTCTTTTCACAGAGGAGGGTAAGGTTAGAGCGGTGGCAGTAATGCTGGAGCAAGTTTTGGAATGCAGTGCGGACGGTACCTTCATTTTCCTCACCGAGTTGTGCGTATCTTTCGAGTTCGGTATAGTACTTTTGGATAGGTTTGTGTGTCGGTTTGATATTGATATCTGGCATGATGCGTTATGATAACATACTTAACCTAAAATATCAAATTTTTTATTATCGTCCGACATGCAAAGAAATATTGACAATTAAGCGTTCACCCCCTATAATATCTCTAAAATCACCACGGAGAAAGCGAAATGAATTTTGACATTACAGATTTAGATATCGGTGTTTTGTCAGCATTGAGTTCAGTGACGGTGCTCTGGGGCATTGTGAACGCAGTTTTGATAATTTTAGTGCATATTGCCTTTGCTATAGCAGTCTACCGAGACGCAATCCGGTTAGATCGCGTCCGAACTTTGATTATCGCAGGTCCTGGGATCTGGAGTATAGCGACCCTCGTTGGTGGTGTTGTTACAGCGGCTATCTACTGGGCAATGCACCACTCGCGCCTAAACCCAGATATTCCCATGGCTTCTACAGAAACTGAAGAAGGGTCAGCATAACAGGCATAGCACTGTTGGCTTGAAAAACGAGATATTAAGCCTTCAATCCAAACTTATGGACCCATCCGAGAAACAGAAATATCCAAAAGAGTATTTAGAAAGATGTCGTCACCCTGAAATCCAAGCACTCCGTCCGGAAACAGCAGACACCGAAGACGTATGGATACCGACATCTGAACAACTTCAGCAACTCCTAATACAGAAACTCCCCTACCCGGATCGGTCAATTTTACAACGCACCGCGGACGGTTGGGAATATCAAACCCATTTTCGGGAGTGGGCTGCCGATTACGGCACCTATATTGATACACATCGACAGTTTATCGGTACTGATGCCGAGAACGTGCTTCTGCAAGTACTGATGGCACTGCTCGGTATCGGCGAACGATGGATGGTATAGAGTAGTAGGCACACTCCGCTGTGCCGTAACAGTAGTAGGCACACTCCGCTGTGCCGTAACAGTAGTAGGCACACTCCGCTGTGCC
>VXZK01000099.1:0-2091 GCA_009845545.1 Candidatus Poribacteria bacterium | reverse complement strand
AGTAGTAGGCACACTCCGCTGTGCCGTAACAGTAGTAGGCACACTCCGCTGTGCCGTAACAAAGAGGAACACATGACATTCAAAACACTACTGGCAACAATTCAAGATTATAAACAAGCAGGCATCTCGCTTGAAACTTTAACAACACTCCTGAATGACGCGTTCGGCGATTGGCTCGCATCGCAAGGCGTGAGTCACCTCATGATGTTAGGAGATAACACAGTATGCCTGAACGTGAGAGGCAAGTTAAAGCATGCCCATCCCGCGAGCGGAATTAAATTCCGCTCCCGGTTCCTTGTGATTTCGCTGGACGAAGTTGAAGAAGAACCAGAGACAATAGCGGAGGCACTCAAATCCTACACTTCAGATGGTGATGGGGCTTACGTTTGGATTATTCCAGACGGTTATATGGCAGCTTTGACCCCAGCGGAGCAGGAGTGGGAAAAGCACGGCGGCGGCTATTTCTCGCACGAATCTATCTGTATCTCCAATACCGCCGATATAGACACCCGTTGTCTCTTAGAAGTACTTTACGAAGATATTACGCTGGAGAACGTCTCCTGTGAGTTTGACGTGCCAGCACATCGTTCGGTGCATTATCGGCTCGATAAACTCATGGACGAAAAAGGCGAGCCGTTGATTGCCAAAGATGCCCCTGTCAGTTACAAAATCACGAGCCGTGACGCACGGGTTGTCGTCCAAGGGTCGCGTATCCTCACAAGCGGCGAAAACAGCGCGTTTGCCAGTTTCGGAACCGTGATGGCGTGGTGCCCGGTGTAATATTTGACATCTTTCGCTATTTGTGTTAAACTGAAGGTAAGGAGATAGAAGATGGATGTGCAAGACTATTTTGAGTTTATTGATGAAACCAGTATCCGCATCAAGGGGCACCGCATCTATATTGACGAGGTGTTAGAAGAACGCTTACAAGGCAAAGAACCCGAAGAAATCTTGTGCTGTTTCCCAAAACTGCCCTTAGAGAAAATCTACGCCACGCTCCTCTACTATGAGGCGAACAAAACCGAGGTGGAGGCTTACTTAGCACGGGTCCGGGAAGAAAAAAGAAAATCAGAAAAGGAATGGCAGCGAACCCAGAGGGCGACGCTTCTATTCGTTGAAGAGCGAGAACACCTCCGAAAAGAACAGGCAAAACAGATTGCTTCGGGAAAGTTCAACCCGCTTTGGGATGAACCTGCATGAGGCCACAATCCCTCCTTGATGAACACCTCAGCCGCGCGATTCAGGAACAACTCCGTGAAATGCACGTTCGACGCATTGGAGACGCGGGTGTACCGCCTTTAGGAACGCCTGATCCAGACATTCTGATGTGGGTTGAACGCAACAACTACATCCTGGTTACCAACAATCGGACGACTATGCCAAGGCACCTTACTGAGCATTTGCAAGCTGGCAGGCATGTCCCCGGAATTCTTTGTTTCTCACAGCGGACCTCAATTGGTACTTACATCAAGGAATTGCGTAGGGTTTGGGACACTTTTACACCTGAGCAATATCAAGATGTTATACAATATCTACCGTAAAAACAGAGGTAAAGAATGGAACTGCGAGACTACTTCGACTTCAATAGCGAAATTGACATACGCATCAAAGGGCATCGCATCGCTATTCAACACGTGTTAAATAAGTATCGAGAAGGGAAGGGAGTTGAGGAACTCCACCGCCGCTTCCCGACTTTGTCCATGGAGAAAATCTACGCTACTATTCTCTATTACCTTACCAACAAATCGGAAGTAGAGGTCTACCTTGAACGTGAGAGGCTTATGGATGAAGAAGCTGGAAAACTGATAGAAGCGTATGGCAGAACCCCTACACTGATTAATTGGGAAGAACGCTTAGAAGCAGCTCGACAAAAACTGATCGCCGAAGGAAAGTACCCTATGATGCCGCAGCCGGCATCAGAAGATCCCGCGGTGTGAGAACACTTGTCGTCTAAAGCGCGGATTTATTATATTTCGCAGGTTTTAGAGCCGCCTAAGAGGTCCGCTACTTTTCGCAAAGAATCGGTTTTCAGGATTTATTTATAGTTTGTATCAAATGACCCCATGAGTTATACTCATAGTATGTGTTACC
>VXZK01000061.1 GCA_009845545.1 Candidatus Poribacteria bacterium | reverse complement strand
ATGGGCGAGGAGGGACTTGAACCCTCACGAGGCGTAACCCCAATAGATCCTAAGTCTATCCTGTCTACCAATTCCAGCACCCGCCCGAATTCCAGCGAAAGCACACCACAGAGCGACTGGGTCGTATGACTTTCGCAGTGTATTCCATTAACAATGCGCCGTGAAGGAATCGAACCTTCAACCGCCTGATTAAGAGTCAGATGCTCTGCCAATTGAGCTAACGGCGCGCTTGTTTTTTACCCTGATCGTAGGTGCATTTCATCCGTACCTACGCGCTAATCGCTATCGCACACCCAAAGCGCGGACTTGGCATCCAAAAGTATACGCGTCCGGAGGGATTCGAACCCCCAACTTATAGTTCCGAAGACTATTGCTCTATCCATTGAACTACGGACGCTCATGAGGGTGGATGATGGGATTTGAACCCACGCCCTCTTGATCCACAGTCAAGCGCTCTACCCCCTGAGCTACATCCACCATATTTTAACTTCGTCTCCGTGAGCAGTATGAAAAGTACGCCTAGCAGGAGTCGAACCTGCAACCTACGGATTAGAAGTCCGTTGCTCTATCCAATTGAGCTATAGGCGCTTGTGTAATCCGCCAGTTTTGAATCGGGGCGAGAGGATTCGAACCTCCGACCTTCTGCTCCCAAAGCAGACGCGCTAGCCGGGCTGCGCTACGCCCCGAAGGGTATACATACTCTCAATTTACAAGCGACAACGGCACTATCAGAGACTTCACCGAGAGACGTAATGTATGCTTGTCTGTTGCGTTCTACATCCGATTCAGTAGTTAAAATTATACATCATCTTTTAGCGGATGTCAAATTAAATGCAAATAATTGTTTGCCCTTGATAAGATAAAAAATAAAAAGACGATTGTGTACCAGCAGGTCAACTGGTATTACAATCGCCTCTACGTTTGAAGTGTGGAAGTTTCCAAGAAATACCTCCCAAAATAGTTATTCTGCTAAACCTAACTTTTGTCCCGTATGTGTCAGTTTTAGTATCACCTGTTTGACCAATCGACTCACGCGCGATACGGAAAGCTGCAACGCCTCAGCGATCTCATAATTCTGCTGATTCCCACGGAGACAGTCGAAAACTTCG
Organism: Candidatus Poribacteria bacterium; assembly: GCA_009845545.1. GTDB lineage: Bacteria > Poribacteria > WGA-4E > WGA-4E > WGA-3G > WGA-3G. The sequence goes on along the minus strand of VXZK01000061.1, from coordinate 3,477 downwards.
CGTTCTCGTTCGGTCAACGCTTGTAGCAGTTCCGGCAATGCCTCCTGAAAACTGATGTCTTGCACGAGGGCATCCTCAAATTCGGAGTTTAAGTCTGGAATTGCGTTCAACCATCCTATACCTCGACGCGTTTCAGCATCCATATCTTCGTACACATCCGACTCCGCATCAAGATATGGCAGTTCACGCCTGTGGTGTTCGAGTTCCTTTCTTTTTACGTTCAGCAAATTTCCACAGATTTGTGGACGGATAAAGGTGCCGAAGTTTGCACCACTCTGATGTGTCGGATTGAACTTCGGACCCTTTTCTATGAGCACAATGGAGGCGGTTTGTAGCAAATCCTCCCGAAGATGAGGAGATTGCGGGGATGCAAACGCCATACAGTCCGCACACCGGCTCAAATCCGGCAGAAGCCGTTTGACCGTTTTGTCATCAGGATAGAAAGCTCCTGTGTGTTGGTAACGTGGGCATTTTGTGTATGATTCATGGCATCTTAACTTCATAGTTTTACCTCCATAGAAGTGAGGTCTTGACTTGCAATCCCCTTTTAACAGCATGCACTTATTGTGCCGCCATCAAAAAAAACATTGATTGCTTTCCATTCTACCATTTTTAACGAGAAAAATCAATATGAAATTTTCAAAAAAGTCAACTATTCAGTGCAGATAAAATGTAAACCTATTTTTTTACCTCGCCCCACTGTGTTACTTTCTTGTTCTCTTGAGATATCTCAAGTGGTCCCCGAACCCAATCCACCGAGTAGTTTGCACCAGGTAGATGGGTCAGTTGTGTCCTCGTCTTGCTCGGAATATGATACCGGTAGATATTATAGTTCTGCGTCTGGTTTTTGATACCAACTTCATCTGCAGCAAACGCGAACGTTTTATCATCCCCCATCCAATCTACGCTCTGAATGCGCCATCCCTTAGGGATCGGCACACGAGTTGGTCCCCGTGATGCCACATCATAAAGGTACACTGTGCTTGAAATAGCAACAAAGCCCCCAAAATCCCGTGTGTATATTGTTTCAATATACAAGATCGAGCGTCCATCAGGCGACCATGTCGGGTCAGTTCTGTGCCAAGCTGTACCCACTGCCACTGCGAGTCTTGGAAGTAACCGATTTACGTCGTTACCCGTTGGTGTCATCGTATAGATGTCCCCCCCCCGTCCGAAGACGATAGTCCTACCATCAGGCGACCAATCAGGGTTATGAACATTCGCATCTATGAGTATTTCGGTGTCGCCATTCTCCAAATTAATGGTATGCAAGGCACCTATATCACCATCTTGGTTCTTTTTTATCTCACCATGTTGGTTCCTTTCGTGTCTTAGGAAAGAGAGAAATTTACCATCCGGTAAAAAAATCGGGTAAAAATCGGTGCCATTCACCTCAGTTAACTGCCGTTCATGCCCTCCATCGGCATCCATCAGAAAGATGTGCTCTAGTTCCGGCCATACACCGATAGGAGTCATGTGTCTTGAAAATGCGATATGTTTGCCGTCGGGGGACCAGACTGGGCGGCTCTCGTGTTGGGGGGTGTCCGTGAGTTTTTGTAGATTGCTGCCATCGTCGTCCATGACATAGATATCGAGAAGTATCCCTTCCTCTGGAATCTTGCCAGAAAAAACGATTTTACCTTCAACTGGTGGCACGAGAAACACCATCACACAATATAAGGAGAAAAGGAAGTATTTGCTTTGCATCGGATGCCTCCGTTAACCTCATAAAATGAGAAATCTTAAAATTGAATGACCCTGGGCGAAGGTATTGATTCACTTTATGGAGAAGTGGGCATGAAAGGGGTACTCCCAACGGTTTTCAGCCGTGCCCACTGTATAGCTAACTTCTTTCTTGATGAAACGGATAGCGCGTTGTGCGGAGTCCAATCCATACTCGTGTTACTACTCGGATGATCGGTGAGATTCGTTATCTGTCCGGTGCGTAAGTGATATTTATAGATTTTGAAAATGGGGCGACCGTGGGGGCGACCATGCTCCTCTAAACCTTTCGGTATTCCAGGGAAGAGCACTGCTCCTCCATCATCAGCCCAACGGACATCCTCTATCCGCCAGCGTTTTGGTGTATTTAATGCTTGTAATTGCCGGGAGTCTCTGTCTACGATAAGGATTGAATCCTCAACGCGACCGCGTCCCGCTACAAACTCAGAGTCGCTGTAGAGGATGTGCTTACCATCTGGAGACCAGCTCGGGGCGAAACCGAGTATGACCCCACCCCAAATACCACGGCGAAGTTTTTTGAGCAAAGGTCGCGCGTTTCCGCCATCCACATCCATGATATAGATATGCCTTCCATGTCCGGCTTTTGAGTACTCGTAAACAATCTGCGTGCCATCTGGAGACCACTCCGGATTGGCAACAAAATCATCAACTCCATCTGTCTGTGTTAATTGCCTAATGTTCCGCGTGGCGATTTCCATAATATAAATTTCAACTTTTCCGCTGCGACCACTGTCGAATGTCAGATATTCTCCATCAGGCGACCAAGATGGAGCCACATCTAATTTGGGGTGGTCGGTGAGCCTTCGTTGATTGCTGCCATCTGCATTCATAATGAATATATCGTATTGCTGCGGTTTTCGAGGGTCAGGGTCCGTTGAGTGCAGATCCATGTGAAATGCGATCTGACTTCCATCTGGGGACCACCTCGGGGCTCCTATATTGAACTGTGTGTCTGTCAACCTTCGAACACGACTGCCGTTATCATTCATCACGTAGATGTTGTTCTTTCCATCGCGATTAGAGACGAAAACAATATCTGCCACCGCAAAAGTTGAGACGAGCAGGAGGAAATAGGAGGTCATCAAAAGTTTATACATCAGGACATCTCCTTTTGAATAGTGGAATAGGACACCATACATATAGGACGCTTGGTGTCCTATTCCTTGAAAAACTCAATTCACACTGTTAAAGACGAACAAACATATTTTCTATGCTAGTTGTTTTCGGGATGAAGAAAATTATCCATTGACTCACTTTCTATCCAACCGTGTGGATATTCCTCTGGAAAGTCTTCCCCATCGATTCCATCAACATTAAGCGAGGTGTAAGTCTTTAAATTGTAGTGAACGCCTCTACGTAGATCTGCAGCGTCAAGGTTTACACCACGTTGTGAGGAATGTTGCCTTGTCCTACCTGCTCTTAGCGCAGGTGGCGCGATCCAGTCTGTATCATCTGCAAGAATATTCCCCTGCAAGTCCGTCACTTCATGATTCCATTCATACGAATAGGTGATTGACTGCTGACGCGAGTTAGAGATATATACCGCATGTGAACTACCCGTCCATGGGTCACTGTAATAAAGACCATAGACAATAACGCTACCATAAACGCCATCTACCTTGAAACCTACGCCTTGGGCAGATGGATGTGCAAGCGGAAGTAGGCAAGCCAAGGCGATAAGTCCAAAGACGACTGTCAAAGTTAAGGCTTTCATTTTAAAATCTCTTTTAATTC
>VXZK01000261.1 GCA_009845545.1 Candidatus Poribacteria bacterium | reverse complement strand
GCTATCGTCGGAATCCCAGTCTCGTGCGCGATGACTGCAGGCTCGCCAATCTGCAGTGTTGAGGGATAGCGAGAATCGTTACAATCCGCGCTTGTGTCTTTTGGCAGATGGTGAATCGTTTGACCGTGTGAACCGATAAGGTCAATATCGCTGGCGCGCATTCCACTTTTTTGCAGAATATGTTTCACAGCCTCCGCGAAGAGGTGTCCGATATAAAAGTTCATCTCACAGATATCATCGACGCGACCAGTATCGGGGTGGCAGAGCGCAAGGATGCGTTGTGGTACGTCGGGCGGAAAACGGAAGGTCTCAAAAGCGAGCAAGTCTACCGCCGTTTCCAAACCGTGTCCAGTGATTTCAACGATGGCAGCATCAACGCCGTCAACAGAGGTGCCGGACATTAAACCGATAACACATTTTTTATCTTTATTTAGCAACTCAATAAACGCTTTCATTATTGTCCCTTAAGGGTAGGCGTGATACTGTGTTGTGTTGTCGCGCCATGTCTGAAGTTCGTGCATCCACCGCGCCTGAATTGCATCCACTGATGTTCCATTTGATAAAGCATCTCGGAGCCAGATGTTTCCTGCTAACCTGTCAAAATGGGCGGGTAAAAATTCAAAATAGTCTCTATACTCGGTGGTTAAAACGGATAACATCTGGAGAACTGTCTTTATGGGTCGGAATTGCGTTCTGTCGGTGATGTGGATTGCAACGCCGCCACAGGTCTGTTTTGCGTGCTTTGTGGTTTCAGCGACTGGCGCAGGTGTAAAAACAACAGGACGGAACCGAACCCCGGGCAATTGACAGTTATTCAGCAGTTCTGCCCACCTTTCGCCATCGCACCAAGGTGCCCCAATGTATTCAAACGGCTTTGTCGTGCCGCGTCCCTCGCTCATGTTTGTACCTTCAAACAGGCATAAACCCGGGTAAAGCATTGCTGTTGTGAGTGCCGGCATATTCGGCGATGGTGGCACCCACGGCAAACCTGTGTCATCGTACCACATGCCGCGTTTATATCCGCGCATCCACGCCACTTTTAGTTGACAGGACGGCACGCGTTCCGCTTTCAACAATACCGCCAATTCGCCGATTGTCAACCCGTAGCGGATAGGGATCGTGTGTATACCTACGAACGATTCAGAGCCGCTTTCTAACACCGGGCCCTCTACAGCAGTGCACGTAATAGGATTCGGTCGGTCCGTAACAATGAACGCAACGCCACAGTCACTGGCGGCTTCCATTGCATGGAGTAAGGTCGAAATGTAGGTATAATAACGCGCACCGACATCTTGCATGTCGTAGATAAGCAGGTCTATGCCTTCAAGTTGATCCGCTGTCGGACGCATCGACTGTCCATAGAGGCTAAAAACCGGCACACTTACTGGATTTTCATCAGATGTTTCAATACTATTAATGGCAACACCGTCTTGGGCTGCTCCCCAGAGTCCATGCTCTGGCGAAAAAATCGCAGAAAGCTGACACGCGGGTGCTTCGGCGAAAAGCCGATAGTTGCTCTGGAGAGTAGCATCAACCCCCGTATGGTTTGTAATCAGCCCGATGGATTTCCCTCGAATCCAATCGCTTTTCTCGCTGAGCAAGATGCTCAACCCTAATTCTGTTTGTTGTGATCTTGCCGGAACATCCATCTTTTCGTTTTTTTATAGTTATCGGAGGGAATGGTTATCAGTTTTCGGTTCGCTTTTCTTTCAGAAAACCTTTCAGTTATCGGTAACAAGAGGGTCACATAGACGATATGGGTATATCTAAACTCTCTTAACCGATGACTGATAACCGATAACCGAAAACCATTTCATGGAACATCTTCCGAAATTCAATAATACCGCGTCGGTCCGCATCGGGGTGTACCCGATTTGTCAGCAGAATAGCCGCGAGTTTTCTTTTTAAACATATCCGTATTGAAGTCCCCGTGAACCCAGTATGATAAAGACATCCATCATCTGTCACTGCCCAACCGACACAGCGGCGTTCCCCTTCTGCTGAGGCGACTTGACGCATCGTGCTGAGGCTCTCCGGACGTAATAGCGTACCACCCTTGTCCATTAACGCCCGGCAAAATTTTCCGAGATCCGTCGATGTAGAAAAGAGACCCGCATTGCCTGAAACACCACCAAGAAAATGCGCATTTTCATCGTGGACCTGTCCCATAATTACACCTTCTCGCCAGTCGTAGCGTTCATAGTTGACCATCCGGCGTTCAAAACTGTTAGAATCCTCAGTAGCCGCACAGTTCTCATGCCACGCCTGCGGCGGATTGAACCGCGTCTGCTCCATACCAAGCGGTGCGAATATCCGATCCTGTGCCAATTTATCAAGCCGTTGTTTCGTTACCTTTTCAAGCAACGTACCCAGCACAATATACCCTAAGCAACTATACACCGCTTTCTCTCCGGGTTGAGATTCCAATGCGACTTCACCGAGATAAGAAGTCACATGCTCGCGCGAACCAGCTCGCAAGTAGAGGGGGATCCATGCGGGAAGTCCTGAGGTATGTGTTAACAGATCGGTAAGCGTTACGCCTTTCTGTCTGAACGCCGCCAAGTATTCCTCAGCAGGTGCATTGAGGGAGAGTTCCCCACTCTCAACAAGCTGCATGCAGAGCGTCCCGATGACGATGGGTTTTGTCAGCGATGCCAAGTCAAACAGTGTCGTCCGAAGCATCGGTAGTCGTTTCGGTTTTATAGATCGGAAACCGAACGCTTCGTGGTAAAGCACCTTCGCATCGGTGAGGATATAGATAACCGCCCCAGGAAATACCTTTTCCGCAATGCTATTCTCAATAAGTGTTGAAATCGAATTTTTGAACATGGTAGTAGGCACACTCCGTACGAATCCTAACCTCATAGATACAAGAACCTTTGTAGCATAGGCTGTTAGCCTGTGCGTGTATAAGGTACAACCTCACAGGATACGCTACAAAACTGAAAACTAAATAGCCCTAAGGGCCCGCGATTTAGGGTTGACGAGCGAACCGCCTATATGATACACTATCTACTATATTTTTATAAGCATTTTTAATGGATGTGTGCCGCAGTTCGGAGACTAAATCATGGAATTATCCCCGCAAGCACTTCAAGAGATAACAACAGTTGAGAAACCTTGGGGCGGCTTCATACAATATGTACTCAATCAACCTGTCACTGTCAAAATCTTAGAAATTCGGGCAGGCGAGCAGGTGAGTTATCAGTATCACCACCATCGGAGTGAATTATGGATTCCGCTTGATGAGGGTGCCTGCTTGAAACTTGACGGTACCCTTCAACGTCCTAAACCTATGGAACCTGTGTTTATTCCTCAGGGTGCGAAACATCAACTCATCGGTGAATCGAAAGACTACCGGATCCTCGAAATCTCGTTCGGGCACTTTGATGAAGAAGATATCGTCCGCTTATCGGACAAATATGGAAGAATTAGATAAAAGGGAGATTTTGTTGGACAGAAAACTTCATTTTTCGTTTGACGATAGCGGGTCAAGTTCATTTCCACAGGCAGCGCGACAGAAGGTTGATGCCGCTTTGCAGAAGATTCACGCGCTATTTCAGGAGGAAGCATCAGCACCGCTTGCCGACTTAGAACGTGGACTTCGTGCCTGGACCCGCAGTCATCTCCAAGACGAAGATATTGCCAAAGTCACGACGTTAGCCACGCGCGCCCGCGAAGATTTTTCGGCACTGGTTATCATCGGTATAGGTGGCTCCGATCTAAGTGCACGTGTCTTTCACGATGCTTTCAATCATCCATACCATAACCTGCTATCGACTGAAGAACGCGGCGGTGCGCCAGAGGTCTATTTTACAGGTGATACCTTCGATCCACGCAAACTCGTCGGCTTAATTGAGATGCTCAAAACGCGAAACCTTCTTCAGAAAACACTCTTCAACGTCATCAGTAAATCCGGCACAACAACCGAGACAATGGCGACATTGATGATTATCCGTGAAGTGCTTGGGGATGTAAATTGGCGGCAACATGTCCTCGCGACAACCGGACTCACTGCTGACAGTGGACTGTTCCGAATGCATGAACAAACCCCTTTTTACGGCGGCACACTACTTCCTGTACCCGATGGTGTCGGCGGACGGTTCTCAGCCTTCTCGCCAGTAGGCATGCTCTTTCTCGCTATGACAGCCGGAAAAGGCGAAACCCCAGAAACCCGCATCCGTGCCGCGGTGGAAGGTGTGAAACAAGCACACGAGGATTTTTTCCTGCCTTGTGAGCATCAAGATAATGTCGCCTATCAACTCGCTCGGTGGATTCACTTCGCTGAAGCAGTTGACGGCAAAGGCTCTATTGTTTTCTATAACTATACCGATAACAGCTGCCTCGGCGAATGGTTTGTTCAACTTTGTACGGAATCTATTCAAGAACGCGGGGCTGGTCCTAACGTCATAAATGCGAAGGGACCCACGAGTAATCACTCAATTCTCAACGGTATCATCGCCGGCCCAAGAGATAAAGTTGTCCTATTTATCCATTGGAAGGAACTTGGCACCGATTTAGTGCTGCCGAGAGACACTAAAATGGACAGAAAGTTAACCGACTTTGAAGGGTTATCCATGACGCACTTGCAGACCGCCTCCTACCGCGGCACCGCCTTGGATTTTAGCGAGAACGGTGTATCTAATGCGACGTTAACCCTTTCAAAACGGGATATTAAATCTGTTTGTCAGTTGATGCGTCTCTTAATGGATACCATCGCCGTAAAAGGCAGACTCCAAGATTTGCACCTTGACACCGATGACGGAAATGAGTTAACATATCTCCAAGATGGTGTTGAAGGTTATAAACGGAATTTCCGATCTTTTTTGTGAAGGCTGTTAGCCCCCGTGGCATTCACGGTACTCACCCTCGGCAGTCGGTTTTCGGATCAGAAAAGCGTTGGTTGTGGACTGCAAAGACTACGCAACTGTCACAGGTGTTAACTCTCACTGCAAAGCAAACCAATAACGTAAGAAAATGAGGAATAAACTCTCTACTCTACAGTTTCATGATAAGATATTTATCGCTTACGGCTTCATTTTTCTCGTCATGTTTGGTGTTGTCTTCGGGAGTACTAGTTTCCTGATCCAACTCGCTTTTAAAAGGGAAATTGATAAGTATGTTGAAACCCTCCAAGGCACAATTTCAAACAGTTACCAAGTTTTCCTTAACAAAGTTCAGAAGGAGGTTCACGCTACAGCCGCTGATGAGAGATTGCTTGGCTACATAGAAAGAGAGGCTACCATCGGTTATCTACCGACACCAGACTTTGACCTTTTCGAGTATGGCACTGCAGACGGCAAATTGCTATATCCGAACCTAAAAACTGGAAGAAATCTACGCACATATAATTGGGTTGACAACGAGGGCGGACACATACAACTTAGGTATATTCCGCAACAGAGCGATCTCGGATTACAGTTTGTGGTTCAAGTAAGGGCATCCGGAGAATGGGGATTCGTTACAGGTGGCTACCGCTTGCAAACATGGCTGGAAACAACCCAAACGAGTATTCAGTCAGATGAGCATCCAATTTTTCTTGACGGAAAACCGCAAACATCTGACACGGCAGGTTTCAGTACTGAAGAGGCAGAGAATTGGCTTCCATTAAATAATGCCGCCCGACACGTCCCGCTTGACAATCGGTTTCAATTACTTTCCGGTTCGCAACTCCGACGAAAAGTCACTTTAGATGGATCAGAAGAAACCGAGGGGAGCACTTATACCGCTTCTCGAATAACACCTTTTAACTCTGCTTTCGCGACGACACGTGAAACACCGCCTGTCGACCTAATCGTCGCATATTCGCACGCGCGTCAAATGAAATGGCAGCGACGGCTTACACTTACACTGCTTTTAAGTGGGGTCGTTGGACTCGTATTGGTTTATCTCATCAGTTACATTATCAGCCGTCGCATTACCCGTCCTATTGCGACACTGCGTGAAGGGGTTAGCCATATCGCTGCTGGCAATCTTGATCATCGGGTTGTCATCCAATCACATAATGAGATCGGACAACTCGCGGATGGATTCAATCGAATGGCGCGAGACCTGAAACTCGGTTTAGAGGAGCGTATGGCGGCAGAACGGGCAGCAACATGGCGAGATGTCGCACGGCAGGTGGCGCACGAAATCAAAAATCCGCTTTTCCCGATCCGACTCTCTGTCGAAAACTTGCAACAGGCGAAATCTAAACCTGAGGTTTTCGAACAGATATTTAAGGAGTGCACGGATACCGTCATTGAGGAAGTTGATCGCATCGGAAAGTTAATAGATGGGTTTTATCAATTTGCACAGATGCCGAAACCCGAGAAAAAATCCTGCCAACTAAATGATATTGTCCGATCTATTCTGACGTTATATACCGGTGGACAGGTGCCAACTCTCGATCAGGAAAACGAAGGCACACCGATAATTTCAGGACACGAGAACTTGACACACTCGAATGCTAACGATGAATTTTGGCTCGAAAATATTTCTAAAATTCAGGTCGAAACTGAGTTGGAACAACTTCCACAACTGCTGCTTGACCCAAAGCAGATCGCACAGGTACTCGGTAACCTTCTGAAAAACGCGATTGAAGCGATGCCTGATGGCGGTACGCTTAAAGTCAAAACTTATTTCATGCCAAGTTCACCACAGACTAACGAAAACAGCGGAGATGAGGGGACCATAAACGCAGACATCCACGGCACGGTTTCACTGGAAATCCAAGATACGGGACACGGGATGTCCAATGAAACGATGGCAAATCTTTTTGTCCCCTATTTCACAACGAAGTCAGAAACAGATGGACGCGGGCTTGGAATACCAATCGTCAGACAGATTGTTGCCGAACATGGTGCCGAGATTGATTTTCAAAGTACCGAGGGCGTAGGTACAACGGTCCGTATCCGTTTCTCAGACGACCGATCTGAACATTCCGAAGAATTAACGCCAGAACCGGAAAAACTGACACCACTCACAGGTTTAAAACCTAAATTGGAAACTGAAGAACGGTCAGTAGATACTCAAGAATGAACTTTAAACACAATGCGTTAGGACAAAGATAATGGAAACTATTCTGATTGTAGACGACGAAAAAAACACGCTTAAGATGTTATCCCAAGGACTCAAGATGCGCGGATACCAAACCCTTACAGCTGCGAGTGGTGAGGAAGCATTGAAACAGGCGATGAAAACTGATGTGGACCTTGTGCTATTGGATATCCGTATGGAAAACGGTATGGATGGTGTCCAGACGCTCGTGAAACTCCGTGAACGCTACCCGGAATTAAACGTCGTGATGATGTCGGCGCAGCAGGATATCGAAATCGCTGTTAAGACGATGGAACTCGGCGCGAAACGGTATATCACCAAGCCTATTGGCATCGATAAAATTCTGTCCAATGTTCAACCGTTTTTGGAGATATCACGTCTCTCACAAGAAAATGAGATTCTGAAATCTCAAATTACGCCCGGTGATGAGATGGTAGGTGAGAGTGCCGCTATTTCACATCTCCGCTCACAAATTGATCGAGTCGCGGGAAGCAAACTCGGGGTCTTGATCTCTGGCGAGAACGGCACTGGTAAGCAACTGGTTGCTAACGCTATCCATCAAAAGAGCAGCCGCGCGGCGAAAACCTTTATCCCTCTCAACTGTGCTGCATTGCCCGATGAACTCATTGAGAGCGAACTCTTCGGACATGAGCGCGGCGCGTTTACGGGTGCCGACTCGCGAAGACAGGGACGCTTTGAACTCGCAGACGGTGGAACCCTTTTTCTTGATGAAATCGGGGATATGAGCCTAAAGGCGCAAGCGAAGGTCCTCCGCGTCATTGAAACTGGTGAAGTCGAACGCCTCGGCGGCAATCAGATTCGGATAGTGGATGTACGGATTATCGCTGCAACCAACAAAAATCTATCTGAAGAGATTGAGAACGGACAGTTCCGACGGGATCTCTTCTATCGCCTGAATGTTGTGCCTATTAAGGTACCACCGCTTCGGGAACGCACAGAGGATATTCCGTTGTTAGTCCAGTACTTCGCCGAACGCCTGCAACTCAATATGGGCTCTACTCCCAAAGCCATTGACCCAGGAGCTTATACCGTGTTTCAAAGTTACAACTGGCCCGGGAACATCCGAGAACTAAAAAACATCGTCGAACGCCTGCTTATTATGGTGAACAGAGATGTCGTCATGGCACCAGATGTTGCGGAGGCACTTTCTCTAATACCCCAATTGTCCACGCCATCTCAACTTTCAGATGATGCCTTGGCCCCTGGTGCCTTACAGGCGCTGCCAAGTGTAGCACTCTACAAACCAGGGACCGCCTTAAGTCAGATGATGGATACCGCCGAGGCGCAGTGCATCCTCGCGGCTTTGGAGGAATTTAACTGGAACATCCGGCGCACAGCGGAGGCATTAGAGGTTGAGCGAAGCAACTTATACAAAAAAATGAACAAGTACGGTATTTCACGTCCGGATTCCGACGGATAGTTTGGGCTAACGATGCTTCAAAATAACATCATCAAAAACGGCGGAATGACCCGCCTTCAACTGCTTATTCTCATTGCCATCGCTGCTGTGATTGGTGTACTCTCTTTTCCACCCTGGTTAGAACAACGTAAAGTCGGCACAGCAGATATAGACGTTGAAACCGTCGCCGCTGCTATCAAGAAGTACTATAGGCACACCGGGGATTATCCGACAAGTTTGGACGCACTGGTGACAGATCCGGGTGTTGACGGGTGGCGCGGGAATTATCTGGAATCTGTTCCCGAAACACCTTGGGGCGGCCGTTATGTCCTTCTACCAGAGAGTTATAAGGTGGGAATAGCGAAAAATCACCCACGCGCCCCGGAAAAATATAGAATCGGTGGTGTCGCAGAAATCAGCAGAGTCTATCATGCCGACGCACACCTCGGCGAGAAATATTGGTGGTAACCCCTGTGTTTGAGATATGGATACCGATACTCATCTTCCTCTTCGGTTTAGCAATCGGCAGTTTTTTCAATGTCTGTATTTACCGAATTCCACGTGAAGATCTATCGATTCATTCGCCGCGCCGTTCTTTTTGTCCAGAATGTAATACACCGATAAATCCCTACGACAATATCCCTGTCCTGAGTTACCTGCTTCTACGCGGAAAGTGTCGGCACTGTCGCGCGACAATTTCTATTCTATATCTTTTAGTTGAACTTGCAACAGCGGGGATATTTCTTTTTCTATATTACCGTTTCGGGTTGACCCTCGAATTTCTGCTCGCGATCGTTTTCGTCTCAGTGCTACTACCGATCTCCGTCATTGATGCACAGCACTACATTATACCAAATACTCTCATCTTGACAGGATTGATTCTCGGTTTCGGTATCGTCTGTACGATTGCGTATCAACGTGCCGATGTTTGGTATCTCCTGATACGCCTTATTGGTGCTGTTGCTGGAGGCATGGCGTTGTGGTTGGTTGCGGTGATTGGGAGTGCTATCTTACGCAAAACAGCAATGGGCGGTGGCGACATCAAACTGATGGCACTCATCGGATTGTTTCTTGGCGCATGGCCCGAACTCGCGATGGTGATAGGCTTTTCTGCCTTCAGTGGCGCGATTGTTGGGACGACCCTCATTGTCTCCGGCGTGAAAAGCCGTCAAAGCCCGATCCCTTATGGCCCTTTCCTCTCCGGTGCCGCCGTGCTTGTGCTCTTGTGGGGAGATACCCTCTGGCATCTGTACTTGCAATCCGTTGGGTGGAATTAAAAGTAGCAGGCCCACGCCGTGTACCGTAGCTGTCCAATACAAAGGAGACGATATGAAAACCTTTTACATAATCGCTTGTCTACTGATACTATCCTTGAGTCAGCAAGTTGTCTATGCGCAACAATTGCCAATTAAAGAAGAATCTGCTGAGGGCTTTGTTAAGTTAGGAATGCCGCTCGAAGAAGCACTCATCAAAACTACGTTTGTCGTTGAGTGGTTAAGCGGAGAAGGAAGTACGGAAGTCGTTTTTCAAGGTGAGAACATCATCCGCACCCCTGATTACATAGAACGCCGTAGACCTCATCCCGATTATAGCACCAGAGGGGGTTTCTATAGAATTCTAACGAAGTATGCCGTTGAAACGCATCGGTACATTTTTGTCCCTTTCGACAACAATGGTGGAGGCTCGCTCACCTCAAGGAGACTTCATGTCGTTGATAAAAAAACGCTTAGAACTGTAGTCGCAGCATTCTTGGCTGAAAGAAAAGGTATATGGGGATTGACGGTTGCCGATTCATCCACGGACACGATCGCACTGACCTATATAATAGAAGAGGATTGGCGCGGTAACCTTAAAGACTCTATTGATAAAGCCATCACAGGACATCTGAGAATGATAGAGGGTAAACTTCGAGATGTGGCAGGTCCGCGAAGTCCGATCCCATCGGATATGGCGTTCTTTAGGGCAGGCAGATTTTTTAGGATGGGAAGCGACAAGTGGGAAAAAGATGCGGAACCTGATGAGAAGCCACAACACAACGTCCACCTTGATGGGTTCTATATGGACAAATACGAAACGACAAATGCACAATACAAGGAATTTATTGATGCCAACCCACAGTGGCAGAAAAATCGTATCCCAAAAAAATACCACGATGGAGATTATCTGAAGCATTGGAATGGAAACGATTACCCACCCGCCAAAGGCAACCACCCCGTTGTTTATGTCAGTTGGTACGCCGCAATGGCTTATGCAGAGTGGCGCGGGAAGCGCCTGCCGACAGAAGCAGAATGGGAGCGCGCAGCACGGGGTTCTTGGCGCACCATTAATGCCGACAGAGCAAACTATGGTGAAAATGTCGGCGATACGACACCCGTCGGAACGTATCCTCCGGGCGCAAGCGGCTTATACGATATGGCAGGCAACGTCTGGGAATGGTGCCTTGATGAATACAATCCCGACTTTTACGCTATTTCTCCAAGTCATAATCCACTTGCCGGTGGAACCATGGATAATACTTTATCCGATTGGAGAAACGTTAAAACCGTCCGTGTATTACGCGGTGGCTCTTGGGTAAGTAACGCCAAGTTTGTGCGAGTCTCTGATCGGACAAGGTTCACCCCAAAAATCACAAACAAAGCTCGTGGATTCCGTTGCGTTAAGCCTGTAACACCCTAAATCTTTTGTTAAGTCTAGTGAACCCTTAGGTTGTAGCATAACCTGTATGAAGTTTAAGAAATATTTGGGTAATTGACGGGAGAACCATGAATTGTGCCCTACTACAAACGGGTGGGTTCGTAGTAGTGCGATTTATCGCACGTTCCAACATTACCGAAACTTGAACCCTTTCAAAAATGGTATAACGCGAAGGAGAAAATATGAACAGCAAGTTAAAAGCCTTTTGCACAATCATTTGCCTGTTGATGCTTTTTTGGAGCCATCACATCGCATACGCACAACAACCTATTTCACAACAAGCGTTTGCTATCTTTGAGCAACACTGCCTCGACTGCCACGGCGAATTCGGATCATACAGCGATGTGCTTACGATTAAGCATAAAGACCTAATTGAAGATCGCTCCGTCATTCCGAGTCAACCTGATGCGTCCGAACTCTATCTGCGCTTGCTCGGCGATACAGACACAGGTTCACAAATGCCCTTGGGACAAGAACCGTTGGATGCTGATGCAATCGCCACAATCCGCCGCTGGATTGAGGCAGGCGCGACAGATTGGGAGGCAATCCCCAAACCCAAACGGAGTTTCATCACTACCGAAGCGATGCTCCAAACTATCCATACCCATGTGACATCGCTCACTACCTTTGATCGTTCCTTTGCACGCTATTTTACACTGACACACCTCTACAACGCTGGCGCGACAGATGACAACCTCCGCGCCTATCGGAATGCCTTGTCAAAATTGGTTAACAGCCTCTCGTGGGGTGCCGAGGTTAGCAAGCCGACACCTATTGACAGCGAGGAAACAATCTTCTACATTGACCTGCGTCACTACGAATGGGACATCAAAAGTGATAAGTGGTATAAGATTGAACAAGCATATCCCTACGGTGTGCAGTTAGAGTCCTCGACATATACAACGCTATGCGAAGAGACAAAGTGCGAATTGCCATTTGTCCGTGCCGATTGGTTCATCGCTACCGCCTCACTGCCGCCGCTCTATCACGAGATTCTTGGTTTGCCGAAAACAGATAAGGAATTAGAAACACAACTTGAGGTAAATGTTGCTGAAAACTTAAAGAATGCGCCGGGGGTTCGTGTCTGGCGAGCGGGTTTTAACGAGTCTGGCGTATCAGTCAACAACCGCATTGTGGAACGTCATAAATCCCGATACGGTGCCTATTGGAAATCTTATGACTTTGCAGGAAATGTCGGCACGCAAAATATCTTTACACATCCACTCAATTTCACGCATGATGGCGGCGAGATTATTTTCAACCTTCCGAATGGATTACAGGCGTACTATCTATCCACAGCAACAGGCAATCGGCTTGACGAGGCACCGATTAACATTGTATCAGACACTGGATCGCGGGACCCTGTTGTCCGAAACGGACTCTCCTGCATGAGCTGCCACACAGAAGGAATGAAGACATTCAAAGATCAGATGCGTTCGGTGATTGAACAGAATCAGAATCCCTCTTATGACAAAGCACAAGCGTTGCGTCTCTACGTGGAAAAATCAGAAATGGATAGCCTTGTTCGCGAAGATATTGCGCGTTACCGGCGGGCAATTAAGGCTGCTGGCGGAGTCTTCGGTGGAAGCGAACCGATACAGCAACTCGTTAAGCAGTTTGAGGGCCCGCTTGATGCAGTACACGCTGCAGCGGAGGTCGGATTGGAAACTGATGATTTTCTGAAGAAGATTCGTGAGGAGAGCACGTTGCAGAATGCTGGGTTGTTAGTATTGGGTGTTGAGAACGGAACTGTTAAGCGGGATGCTTGGGAGTCCCAATTTGGGGCAGTGGTTTCTGTGCTGCAATCAGGAGTTGATAAATCTGAACGCGTTGTGCCAAGCGAAGCACCACACCTGATTGAAGATCTGGTTGTTCTGCCCAAATACAAGACTCAAGTGGAACCTAATTATCCAAAGGAGGCTCAGCAAGCACAAAAGGAAGGCACAGTCATTTTACAAGCAACTGTTGATGTGAACGGGATACCACAGGACATTGTATCATCTACAAATCTCGGATTCGGGCTTGAGGAGGCAGCAATTGAGGCATTAAAGAAAACCACTTTTCATCCAGCAACGCAAGGTGGTAAACCGATTCGCCTTGAGAATGTTCAAATTCCATACGAATTTCAATTATTTGATTTAAAGCCGTCAAACATTGCGAATACAGACATGGTCTTGATTCCAGCGGGGGAATTTCAGATGGGAAGCGACAATGGTGGGGACGAACCCGTACACACTGTCTATGTTGGTGCGTTTTATATGGATAAGTACGAGGTCACGAATGCACAATACAAGGCGTTTGTTGATGCGAATCCGGAGTGGCGCAAGGAGATTGTCCATCAGAAACATGGTGGTAGTACTTACTTGAATAGCTGGGCTGGAGACAACTATCCGAACGGTAAGGAAAACCATCCTGTTACCATGGTAAGTTGGGATGCTGCGATGGCATATGCAAAGTGGGTTGGCAAGCGCTTACCGACAGAAGCGGAATGGGAGAAAGCTGCACGCGGTGGTTTAACAGGTAAGAAATACCCGTGGGGTAATTCTATTGATGCCAGCAAAGCAAATTATGGTAAGAGCCTAGATAGTGACGGTATCATCAAGACAACTCCAGTAGGAAGTTATCCCGCGAACGGGTATGGTTTATACGATATGGTAGGTAATGTTCAAGAGTGGTGCTTAGATGAATATGATGGGCGTGTCTATTCTAAATCTCCTCCTCTCCGTGTGTCGCGTGGTGGAGGTTGGTACTATGAGGCTCATGAAGTGCGAATTGCCAATCGCAATGCGTCTTCTCCGTTGATGACGCTTGTTGATTATGGTTTTCGTTGTGTCAGATCTGGAATTATTTTTAACTTGGTTGAAAGTATCAAATTTGCTGATGGCACCGAAGTAAAATCCATCACTAAAGATGATATTGACGCACTTCGGGACCGACCTATTCGCCTTGGGGAAAATGATCATCTTGACGGAGTAATGCTAACAAACGAGAAGGATGAAAGGATCCATGCGCGAACGTGTAGGGAGTATGATTCCGCGATTAAACGTGGCTATGATACTTACACGACTTTTGACATAAAAATGTCTGTTTGGTTTAAGCATCACTGTGGATTGTTGAACGCTTTAGAGGGAGCAGCTGTTCCGCAGCAAAGTTATATATCCAATCCTAAAGTGGGAATAACCAATTTAGATTTGATCCCTTTTTCCCTTTTTCCTAACTTGTCGGGTGATGAGATAGATTTAGGAGCAACATTTGAGAAAAAGGTCAGGAATGGAGAACTCACAGTTATAGAAAAGGATCAAAACGTTTTGACGACCGAGGGAATAGGTATGGGGCAATTGTTGCGGGAAGTGATCCGCGCTGACTTTAACAATGACGGTATTGAGGATATCTTGCTGTTCGAGTATCATTATGCTACGCAAGGCACACTCGGCTTCGGTGGTGTTATTGTCTTGACCCGTAAATCAGTGGATGGAAAATTTGAAGTTGTACGACCTCCTAATCCTATGCAGTCGTCTGTGCACCCATATTGGTCTGATTGAAAGCCTGGATTAAATGACCAGTCCTTATGTAATTTTTATGCCGATTGCATTTTGGCAAAGGGTTTTGAGATGTCAGCATCGCAAAACCCTGCACCTTGCGGTTAACCACCCAATACGGTATAATTCAATTCCATAAGGAGGATTTTACATATTAAGATCTTTCAAATGCTTTTTACACCCGGTAGGGGTGCTGTTTCTATAGAAAACGGCGTGTTCGGACCAAGGGGTGTTATGTCCATACAAAGGGGACAACTTGAATCGTTTTAGATATAAAGAAACAATACTTTGGGTATGATGCTATCGTCCTATAAACATTGGAGAAAGCATAATGATAAAAGGCAAATGCATTTACTGCAAGGAAGTGAAAGATTTAAATGAAGAGCACGCTTTTCCTGACTCTCTACGGCAAAAAGGGATCGCCAAGTGGGTAATTCGCAAACACTTGTGTACAGATTGTAATAGCCAATTAGGAAAACTTGATGTGGTTTTATCAAGGAGATCTCCACTCGCATATTTATGGGAGCGAGTTCAAAGCGGTTTAGGAAACGAAACAAACGCGCTACGTTCATCAATTTTTGGGAAAAGGATCGATGGGATTAATCCAGTGAGATTATTTTTGTCAAATCCTGTTTACGATGATCATATATTGCTGCATGATTTCATAGTAGAGAGTAATGATAATGAAAAAAATGCTACAGAATATACGGTAACAGCTTTGCAGCCTCAAATAATTTTAACCTTGCACATTGGTGAACAGTCTGAAAGGAAAATCATTGTAAAAAATCGAGAGGAATTTAACGCTATTAGTTTAGATGGGGATTTCATTACAGACTATAATGAACAAGATGATGTATACTGCATTTTTGGAAATACTTACGTTTTTCCGCCAAAAGCAGCCAATCGTTTTTTTCGCAAAGTAGATGAATTCAAATCCAAGTTCATGAAGGATTCACCTATTACTCAATATTCCTCTCTGGTTTTATTTCCTGAAGAAGATAAATATCAAGGAAAAGCAAAGGATTTTTACAATGCTTTTCAAGGTGAAGTAAAGGAGGATATACCGGCAAAGAAATTTCAAAATCCAGAAGTGTTTACACAGACAGTTCAAGCGGTATCCGATCCAAAATCTATTCCTGAGTTTCTTAGGGCAATAGCAAAAACAGCATTTCATTGCTTTTTGTTCCACTATCCTAAATTTACTGGACACGAACCCATATTTGACAGTATCAAGGAGTTTATCTCTACCGGGACTCCTAACAAATTTGTCGCTCAATGCAGAAATGCTGAAACCGCAGATCTCGTTTATGATTCTACAGAGCATCGGCACGTCTTTTATTTTTTTCTCCAAGGCAACGATATCGGTTGCCGAATAGACTTTTTTACTGGTCTTTTGCCTATCCAGTTTTCTTATGAGGTAATCTTAGCAGGAAATCCCGAAAAGTCACATCCAATCTGCGATTGTGTGGAATCTGTTCCGTTTTCTGTACATCCCGAAAGTCAAATGAAAAAAAGAATACATCCGGTAACCGATCTTGGAGTAGTACGGAAACCACGATGGGGCGATGGGGTCCTCTGGTTGCCTAGATCTACGCGAGGGAATGATGCTGTCTTCTATAACAATCGCGGTATTGATTATAGGAAAGAGGGCGAACTGGATCTTGCTATTAAAGATTTTGACAAAGCAATTGAACTTAACCCTGAGTTTGCCGAGGCTTATAACAATCGCGGCAACGCCTATGACAACAAAGGCGATTTTGACAAGGCTATTGTTAACTTTAACACGGCGATAAAATTCAAATCAGATTTTGTTGAAGCCTATGTCAATCGCGGCGTTGCTTATGGTAAAAGAGATGAGTTTAACAAGGCTATTAATGACTTCACCACGGCAATAGACACGGATCCAGGTCATGCCGGAGCCTATTACAATCGCGGAAATGCTTACCTTCTCAAGGGTGATTTTGACAAGGCCATTGAGGACTATAACATGTCAATAGAACTAAGTCCTGATGATGCTCAATCCTATTGCCATCGCGGTCTTGTCTGGTTACATCTAAAAAAATGGGATAAAGCCAAAACTGACCTGACTGCTGCCAAGAATAAAGGGGTTGACATCATCGCCGCGTTTCATAACTTATATAGAGACGTTGCAACTTTTGAACGTAGAAATAGTGTTAAACTGCCGAAAGACATCGTGGCGATGTTGAGGCAATATCCAGTCAACAGTTTCACCACAACGCAAAGAGTCTTGACTGCTGATGGCGAAACACAAGAATCCTATGCGGTGTTAGAACTATTGGAGAAATTTCGCAATACCGGCAAACCGCTAAGCGAATATCTCCACGGACAGTCTTCACGGGGTATCACGACAGGATGCAACGAAGCGTTTATCGTAGCGGAGGCTACACGGGATGCACTCATTGCGGAACACTCATCATCATCAGAGATTTTGAAACCGTTTCTGATGGCGCGCGACATCCAACGTTGGCGAGTGAAACCGACAGACGAATTGCGGAGAGAGCCGCAAGACAAGTGGCTGATCTTTGCACACCGAGGCGTAGACATCAACGCGTATCCGGCAATCAAGAAACATTTGGGAAAATACCGTAACGCGCTGGAAAAGAGATCGGGGAAGCAAGAATGGTATGAACTCCAAACAGCACCAACAGATACAACTCGGTTCACGCAACCAAAGTGTCTCTATGCAGATATGGCAAGTGAAACAGCGTTTGCTTTTGACGATGAAGGCTACTATGTAGGCAACCCTGCATCTCTGCTGCCGACAAGTGAACTGTGGCTTCTCGGTGTGCTGAACACCAGAGCGGTTTCGTGGTTTTATGCGCGAACGGCTCCACAGGTTCGCGGTCCGTTTTTAAAATTCGTGCCTCGGTATGTCTCGCAAATTCCGATCCCTGATATGGAATCGGAGCAGCAGGCACTTATTCACAAAATCGTTGAATATATCCTCTATCTCAAGAAACAACCTACAGTAAACAGTAGGGATCTAAAATACGCCCGCGACCGTGTGATGGTTGGATATTTTAATCGAATCATTGATGGTATAGTTTACGAGGCTTATCTGCCAGACTCGCTTCATAAGGGCAAAAAACACTTTTTCCAACCGTTATTTGATGAACAGTTACCGCAACTTGAAGAGATTCAGGGAGATAAAATGTCTGCATTCCGGGACATCTTTGAGCAGTTATATGAAAAAACGCATCCGGTTGCGGTCGATCTATTCTTTATGAGCAGTGTCAAACCCATTCGCATTATTGAGAGTAGGACATGAGAATTACCACAATTGAGATTAAAAACTTTAGAGCCTTTTATGGGGAATATCTGATTGACCTGCACAAGGCCGGAAAGAATTTGCTTGTTTACGGCGAAAACGGGAGTGGAAAAACTTCGTTATATCAGGCGTTGAAAAGATTTCTCGAATCCAGCGAAGGAGGGCATCAATTTAAACCCTACCAAAACATCTTTAATAGGACTTACGCAGTGCACTCTTTTGTAGCATAGGCTGTTAGCCTGTGCGCTGAGACCAGTTGCGTTTTTTACAGGTATCTCCTCTCACAGAGTCTGCGATGAGCAAAATTGCGTAAGTCCTGTTTAACTCGGATGATGGATATATCAAATTGTACCTCCGGGCTGATGTCCAGTCGGAGCAGGACACTTAATGAATGGTCCGAAACTGTTAAAGACGAGACAAATGAGGAACTTTTTATTGAGGCATCAAGAGCAAAAGGTTTTCTGGATTATAAGGATCTTCTGGAAACGCACTATCTACATCGTGAAAATGATGTCGTGAATGTGTTCGATTTGCTGGTTAAAACGCTCTTGGCAAATACCGTTAGTCGTGAAACAGATCGGAGTCTTGCTGAAGATTGGGCGAGTATTCAGCCTCCCTTCCCAGATCAAAGCGCGATAGATCACATTGCGGTTCTTGACGAGCAAATAGCGAATTTCAACGATGAATTAGCGAATCGATTAACAGACCTGCAAACGAAAGCCTCCGAAATTCTGGGCAAATTTGGATATAACGTTGCATTTGACTTAGATTTTCAAGGGATTACGTATAACAGTACCGACAAAACACTTGATAATCAAGAAATTCTCTTAAGAGTTGAGTTTTTTATCTTGACGCGAACGACTACAAAGCCTGTGCAATTTACCTCCGTACCGCTTTTGAGATAATGATTGAAGATTTTTGTGACGCAAAACGTCTTCCAGTTAGATACCACCGAAGTCGAGATAGGCTGGACAGTCAGGATTTCTGGGATCCGATAAAGGTTGAAAATCAGAATTCTGGCTTTTTAGATGCATCGCTCATCAGAGATATCGAATTGTATCGAAGCCGTATCCTAAATCCGCTCAGCCATACAACTATCGCAAACATACCGAAGAAAGAGATTGAGGATGCCATTGAAGCGGTGGAACGTCTTAAAATGGCACTGCAGTAGAAGTAGACTCAGCACCTTGCAATTAACTACCCTATAGAGTATAATTAAATCCCATAAGGAGGATACAACATAATGGATGTTAAAGACGCGATTCTTTCACGACGTACAATTTTCAAGTTCAAACCGGAACCAGTGCCGAACGATGTCATTGAACAGGTTTTCAGTTTCGGAATATGGGCACCGAATCATCATGTCACCGAACCGTGGCGGTTTACTGTGATTGGCAAGGAAACAAAATTGATCCTTGCAGACCGCTACCGCAAAATTAAGATCGAGGATACACCCGACCACGTGGATGCCGAGAATCTCGCCAAAATCGGTGAACTGGCTTACGAAAAGTTTATGTCCAAGCCGACGATTATTGCCGTTTCCTGCCTACAGGAAGGCGACGAACAACGCCAACGCGAAGATTATGCCGCCGCCTGTTGTGCGATGCAGAACGTCCAACTCGCCGCATGGGATGCCGGCGTTGGGATGCAGTGGAGCACCGGTAGAATCACTATGGAAGAACAGACGTATCAACTTTTAGGCATTGATTCGTCACAAGAGTATATCATCGGCTTCTTCTACACGGGTTACCCTGCCGACATCGGGCAACCGAAACGGCAACCAGCAGGTGAGTTCATCCGTTGGGTAGCGTAAAATCCGTCAGCCTTCGGTTTCTGTCTGGAAAGTTAGCAAGTAAAAAGTGTGCTAAAGTTGGAAAGTTGTCATCTTTACGAACTTTAGAACACTTTACAGACTTTCACAGGTTTTCGACGACTGATAGCCACTACACAGATAGTTTATACGCTGCCTTGGCATTCTGCCAGAAGTACTTCGCCTTGACCGCATCGCCTTTCGCACTGAAATAGTCGTCCACAATCTGTTGCACAACTTTATACGGTGCGAAACGCTCAGATACGGGCCAGTTGCTTCCATAGATGAGCCGATCCTCGCCAAAAGCGTCCCACAGGATATCAATCGTTGGCGTGTAATAGGCAACATCTGTCGGTGCCGGGGTTTGCCCTGTGTGCTCTGCTAACCCTGATACCTTGCAATAGATGTTCGGATAGCGCGCGACTTCATTGATAGCAGAAACCCATTCCGCGTCGGGTGGCTCTTCTGATATACCCACCCCCGCAATATGGTTGATGACAATGCACATCTCCGGCGTGTGTTCAACCAGGGTCGGTAAGAGCGATAGGGCTTCAGGATTAATCAATAGGTCTAAGGTGAGTTCTTTCGCTGCTAACTTTTCAATATTCGCCATAAAAGTAGTTTCGCCGATGGCTCGTAAGTGTCCACTGCCGAGACGTATCCCGCGAAAAAGTGGATTTGCAGAGAATCGGTTCAAGTTCCCTTCAAAATCCGTGTCGTCGGGCTCCAAGTGTCCAACAAATCCGACAATAAAAGGCTCGTCTGCGGCGAGGTCAAGAATCCACTGGTTATCCTCAAGCCACTTGCTCGCCTCAACGACGACGGTCCCGGTCGCGCCTTCGGGCACCGCGAGGGCTTTGAAATCTTCTGGCATAACCCGTCGGTAAAGGACTTCATCGTTAGGGTTGGGCCACGGCACACCTTCAGGTCGCGTTGGATCGTAGAAATGTGTATGTGTATCAATAATCATTTTTTAACTATCACCTCTTGCTATGACCAGCACGTTGTGTTGATCATCGGTTTCTGATTAAGTTGGGACGTTTCTGTGAATAAGTACGCTCTTTTTCTTTTCGTTAATATCAGGCGTTTTACCCCAATATTAATAGCACTTTTAATAATCGGGTTGTTTGGATGTACGTCTCCAGATCCAGAGCAGCAAAAGAAACGTGAGCTGCAACGGGATGCCCTAAAACTGAGAATGGGGCAGGCACTCAACCCGACGGATGCGGAAGGACACCTTGAACTCGGTAAAATCTATCGTGAATTAGGTGAGTCCGAGAAAGCGATAGAATCCTTCCAAAACGCCATCGCGCTTGATGACAAACACGAACATGCCTATAACAATCTCGGTTTGGTTTATACCGATCTTCGTATGTTTATCCTCGCGATTGAGATGTTCCAAGCTGCGCTGGAGTTGTCACCGGAAAACCCCGCCTTCTATAACAATCTCGGCTATGCTTATAATATGACAGACCGATTTGAGGAGGCACTCACCGCTTACAGCAGCGCAATTGAGGTGGATCCAACCTTTGTTGATGCCTATTACAACCTCGCCGATGCTTACCTTAACCGCGATATGTATGAGGACGCTATTAAGTATTATGAGTCAGCACTCGAAATCGAAGCAGGCGACGCGGATGTCTATTTTAATGTTGGACTCGCTTACGAGGAGACCGAACAATTCCTCCGCGCGATCCAATCTTACGAAAAAGGTTTATCTCTTGATGACAGCGACGTAGAGGCTTACTATCGCCTCGCGCATGCCTACAAAAAAAATGGCGATCCGCTCATGATGCGTCGCTATCTGGAGACATTTTTGGATCGGGCAAAGGATCTGCCGCATCTTGAAGAAGAGGTTCGCGAGGCGGAGCAGCTGTTTGACAGATAGCACTTTTCCTTAGGATCAGCAGAAATTCCGATTTCATCCCGTCCGGGTTCTTATTCTTCCGCGCACCGAACAATTTCCGCGTTTTAATCCTATCCTCATAGACCTTTTCAAACGCGAACCCACGTTCCGTGAAATACTCCGCCAATATCCGCCATATTTCGACAGTTATACCGTCAATCCGCGGGTTGCCGACAAAAATACAGGCTGCTGCGTTCGGTTTCAACTGACACATCGAATTTTCAAGCGCGTTGACTGTATGACAGAAATAGGAATCGAGCCGTTTTTGGAGGTCAGCCCGCGTGAGCATCTCCCGGACTTTATCCAACGTTTCCGTCTGAATTATCCGATCTGCTTTCCGATACGGGATTTCAAGCCGTGATAGTTCCCGGATATCTTCCTCGGTGTGCCCTAACCAGAACAGTTCCATCTTCGTGGAACGGATATATTCCTGCGCTTGAAGATACGGCGGCGATGTTATGAGCGCGTCGCACGTCCGCGGTACAGCGACATAGGATGAATCAACACCGCCCTGGAATTCAACCTGCCCCGAATGTTCAAAACAATACTGTTGCGTGTACACCACGAAATCGTTGAGACTTCTTAACGTTTTCAAGGAGAGACTGTGAACCATCTCATCTAATTGCTCTTTCCAATTTTCCTTCAGCAGTTCCTCTATAGCACTCAACTTACGTTTGGATCTGGCGAGTTTAGGGGTTCTGTCTTCCGTATAGGAGAAACGTTTGCTCGCCTTCAACAACGCTGCTTTAACGACGGTAGAATAGACTGTGTTATCTGTATTGTGTATGAAACCCCAATATTGCGATAGCACATCTAACATTTCAGGGGCGTACCAGTAGGCAACATTTGACCAAGCTGGCATAAACTGGTGCTTACTCTCTCGCATGCCTTCCAAAAGTTTATGCAAATCCGCTTCGTGCAGTCTCTCTTTACTGCCGTAAACCTTGAGCGGCATAATGTGATTCAAAAGAAGATTCAGGTCGAGTAAAATAGCGTTGCGTTTGCACAAATACGCCTCAACGCCAACCGTTCCTGACCCCGCGAACGGATCAACAATCCAATCCCTTTCTTTGGTATAGGCGTTAATCGCGTAGCGGACGATTTGGGGGATGAATTTCGCTGGGTAGGCAAATATAGCGTGTGTCAGGTAGCCAGTATCATTGATTTCAGGAACTAAGTCCCGAAATGAAACCAATTCTATACCGTCAGAGGTTGTTTCCTCTTTTGGGACTTCAAATTCGTTATCTACCGGAAAAAGGGTGAATTGTGCTTCCAGATTTCGGTTTTTCATAAAACGACTGTGAGGTTTGTAGAGCTGCAAACGCATCAAGAGAGTTATTGCGATTCTTCCACTTCTACTGCGCCTTCAATCTCTTCCTCTGTGAGTTGGAAGTCAAACACCTCTTCTCCTTCTTCGACCTGTTCTATCTCTGTGGCTGGTGTGACGGCTCCTTGAATTGCCTCTGTGGGTTGCGCGGTTTCTTGTGTTTCAAGTTTCTTTGAAGTGCCACCGAGGATCGTCAAAACCACAATCCCTATAACGCTGACACTCGTGACCGTCAAGGCAATCGGACGTTTCCAGAGGACAGCACGTTCGCTTCTATCTAAGAACGGGAGGAATAGCAGTAGCAGCATGCCGACCGTCGGAATTATAAACGTTCCGATAACTTCAAAGGGACCTTGGAAATACTTCAGGAGTTGGAATAGGAACAGGAAATACCATTCAGGACGCGGATCGTAATCTGCATTCGTCGGGTCAGCAACATCTTCAAGCGGAACAGGAACGAACAACGCCACAACCGCAAGAACTATAAAGAGGATCAGCATGCCGACAACATCTTCAAATACCTGATGCGGATAGAACGGTTTCCCAGCCTCCATATCTTCTGGTGTGTTCTTTGGGGTGCCTGAGGAACCGTAGTACCGGACAAAGAAGAGATGTGCGCCTACCAAACCGAAGACCAACCACGGCAGCCAGATAGTGTGAAGCGCGTAAAACCTTGAGAGTGTCACCGCGCCTATCTCTGTACCGCCGCGCAGTACTTTCGCCACAAAATCGCCTAATCCGGGCGCAGTACTGGCAATTTCCACACCTACGACTGTTGCCCAATACGCTTTCTCATCCCACGGAAGCAGATAGCCTGTAAACCCGAAACCGAGTACAATCAAGAGGAGTAGAACGCCGAAGATCCAAGTGAGTTCACGCGGGGCTTTGTATGAACTGTAGAGCACGACACGGAGCAGATGCAGGACGACGATGATGACCATCGCGCTCGCACCCCAGTGGTGCAAACCGCGCACGAACGCACCAAACGGGACCTCTGTACTGATATAGGTTACCGCGTTATACGCGTGTTCAGGTGAAGGGGAATAGTAGAACGCGAGAAACGCACCCGTAGCCGCTTGCAGGAGCAGCAGAAACATCGCCAAACTACCGAATGAGAAAAGCAGATTGATGTGTTTCGGCAGCGGTTTACGCAAGTGCGCGGAGAACGCCTCTAACGGGAGACGTTCGTTGAGAAATTGCCGCATCTACGTCTCCTTTACATACAAAATGCCAGCTTCAACTTTCGTTTGTAGCTTCTGCAACGGTTCCGGCGGTGGACCAGCAACAACAACACCCGTCTTATCGAATATCGCACCGTGACAGGGACACAGAAAAGATTCCTTCTCCGCATCCCACCGGACGAGGCAACCGAGATGTGAACAGGTTCGTGAAAAGACACGCCACTCTCCGTTGCCAGCGTCAGTCACGTAGACAGAACGTTTTTTCGTTGCTTTGACCCAGCCATCTTTCGCCGTGAAGGTATAGTCCACTTTTCTGAACCGACTGTTTTTAAGCCGGTCAGCGAGACCTAAATCGACCCATTTCGATTCCCCTTTCTTGAAGGCAGGTGAAATCGCGAAACCGATGAGCGGAATACCCGCGGCGAGGCTTATCAATCCACCAATAAACGCTGTTGCGATTTCCAAGAATGAGCGTCTACCCCTCTTCTCCATCCGTTTTCTCCTTTGCAGCAATCAAGTACGTTTGGCAGCACCAAATTGTGTCAATCACTTAGGCTTTTTCCACGTTTGCCCTTCAAAGGGTCTGCGCAGATCGTATCGTCCCTCTTCGAGGACAGGGAGCGTGCCGTCGTTGACCATAAGTTCAAGTGGCAATTCCTTGGTTTCCATCGGCATGTTGACCACGTTCTTGATACGCAAAGATTCATAGATAGCCAGCATGATTTCGAGGGTATAACGGGCTTGGACACCACTACCGCGATGCTCAGAGATATCGCCCTCGATCCACTCGATCAGTTCCTGAAACTGGTTCTTAGGTTCTGGTGGCGGTGTAATGGTCTGCCAGCCCTGGGCATCTCCGTTTTGGAGGAGAAGTGTCCCGTCAGGTCCGTTGCGAATTTGCCCTTCTGTGCCAGCAATTTTGGGCATTGAGACCGGCGGTTCTGGCAAGTCGCCTTCATAGATACCGCGTGCCCCGCCTTCAAAGCAGACTAACCCCATACAGAGGTCTTCACAAATCGTACGGCGTTCCCACCGGTCAGTTGTACGGGATGTCTGTCCAATCACCCACAAAGTTTCAGGATCGGACAAAGTGAATCGCCAACCGTCGATTGCGTGCGTGCCTGTATTGAGCAGCCCCGCGTGCTTTTTCGCACTGTGGTGGAGCGTTGTCGGTTCGCCAATCGCCCCTGCAGCGACGAGCCTGCGCGCCTCTATATTTGGTGCGGAATATCTGCCTTGGTGACCGATGATAAGTTTGACATCGTTCTCTTGGCAAGCCTCAAGCATAGCGTCGGCTTGTCCGAGTGAGGCAGCCATCGGCTTCTCACCGATAATCCCTTTTACGCCTGCCTTCGCTGCCGCGACGGTGGCTTCCGCCCGCGGGCCTTGCCATGTTGTGATACTGACGATATCCAAATCCTCTTTTGCCAACATTTCATCAACATCGGTATAAATGGCCGGAACATCGTATTCGTCCGAAACGCGTTGCGCTGCTTCTTCAAAGATGTCCATCGCTGCGACGACCTCTACCCTTGGGTGATTACTCCATGCTCTGGAATGGGACCTGCCCATCCCACCACAACCGATGATTCCGATGCGATATGTCTGATCTGCCATCTGTTAATCTCCTTATTTTGGCATTCAAGCAAATTCCTAAAACCGTGTTGACTATTCTATCATCTCACGCTATTTTTGTCAAATTTTTCCGCTAATCCGCTATAGCGTTTTCCTTGACAAACCTCCTGAAACGTTGCAAACTATAAGAAGCAATATAGACTTGTAGACTACATCGAAAGAGAGGGATTATCAGATGGCAGATTATGAAGATAAAGGTTCTGAAATTCGGGTGACAAACCTTGAGGCTTACCCGATGGGTGTGAAGGCATACGTCAAGATTGAAACCAATATGGGTGTCACGGGGTGGGGCGAGATCAACAACATGGAAACGACCGTCACCTGTGCGTTGGCGCGTTCCTTGTCCGAAATGATCATCGGAGAAAATCCGACGCGGATTGAGCACCACTGGCAACGCCTGTTCCGTGCGCATCGCAATATCCGAGGCGGTGGATTGATGGTGCATACCATCTCCGCAATTGATATGGCATTGTGGGATATTGCCGGGAAACTCTGGGGAGTGCCGGTCTATCGCTTACTTGGAGGGCCCTGCCGCGATAAAATTTGGAAATATCCAAGTCCGAAGGCAATTAAAACCGGACCGGGAGGCTCCAAACCGTTTGCCGGCACCCCGGATGAGATTGCTGACATGGTTAAACGCGTGCATGATGCACGGGAAAAGGTCGGTTCCGATGGCGCAGTAATGTTTGATGCACATAGCTGTTTACCACCGCCTATCGTCAAACAATTCGCGAGTTACTTGCAGCCTGATGACCTACTTTTCCTTGAGGAAGCATGGGTGCCGGGCAACATTGAGGTGATGCGCAAAATCCGGGAGTCCGTCCCTGTACCGTTGGCGACAGGAGAACGCGATCGCACAATATGGGAAGTCCGCGAAATCCTTGAGGCACAAGTGATTGATATTCTTCAACCCGATGTTGGACACGGTGGTGGTATTACACAGGTCAAGAAGGTCGCAGCACTCGCAGAAGCGCATCACGTCCCGATTGCCCCGCACTGCACGATGTCTTACCTCGGTCTCACCGCAAGTTTTCACCTATCGGCTGCCGTGCCGTTTTTCCTTATCCACGAAGGTTATGAAAATGTCCTTCCAGCGGGAGTCGCTCACAAGGCGTGGGAAATGGATGCAGAAGGCTACGTTTCGCTCCCTGAAGGCCCCGGTTTGGGGGTCGAAGTGGATGAGGCGAAGGTTATTGAAGTTGGGCAAGAGGCAGGAAGACACTTCACATGGCCCAACAGCCGATTGGCAGATGGTTCTATCGCTGATTATTGATTCTGCTATGCTAAGAATGGTTTTTTGTTTCCTTGGAGGGATAAGTGAAGTGCCACCCTTTATTTAGACCAAAATTTAGCAAAGTTAAGATAAGGTTTGTCTTTGAAACTCGATAGGTGTCAGATACCCTAACGCCGAATGTGGGCGTTTCTGGTGATACACCTGTGTGATAAGTTGATTTTCGTTGAGATTGTGTCGTCGACACACTTCTGCTTGCGAACTGCCACCGCTGAGGACTTCAAAAACAAGTTCTGCTTTAAACTCAGGGGTGAATCCTCTTCGTTTCGCCATGAGATACTCCTTTCAATTGAGATTGTCATTATAGCACAATCTTCCTTTAGGGAGTG
>VXZK01000243.1 GCA_009845545.1 Candidatus Poribacteria bacterium | reverse complement strand
AACAACTAAAACCTTTCACCACAAACCTTCAGGAAAAAATGGGGGTAAGTGACAGTATAAAAGTGTTTGAAAATTCTTGAAGGATCTGCTAAAATAATTTAATCTGCTAACACAAGTGAAGTATGTATGTTGCTTTCATACAGTATAAAAGTACAGGAGAATTACAATGCGAGATAGGCGGAACACTCTGTGTGGAATATTAGGAATTTTCTTTGTCCTTTCTGTGATCCTTATGGCATCAGGTCAACCTGCGCCATCAGACTCGGGAGTTATAACAGTTACCGAAAAAATAGATGTAGGAGAACTAAGCAGAAATGTGAAGGACTTGAGTAAAGATCTGAAGGAGTTAAGCGAAAATCTGAAGGAGTTGAATAAAAACGTTAAAGAACTTAACACACAGTTTGCAAGGCTTGATGAACGGACAAAATTGAATTCTAATTTACTTTATATACTTATAGCAGGCGTTTTCGGCATTCCATTAACGCGAGTACTATGGTCTAATTGGCAAAAAAGAAATAGAAAGAACGAGGAACACACCCAAGAAACAGCAATACACTCCCAGAGTAAGATACCTCCTACTTTTGATCCAGAGGTGCTGGAATTTGAACCCAGTTACCCGGACCCAGGGACAAAGCCCAATCCTATGGGAGGAACCCCTCAATGAAAAATACTAACGGTTCAACCGTATCTGCTCAAGATTATTTTGATAGAGGAAACACATTCCACAATCAAAAAGATTATCAATCCGCTATTTCGGAGTATAATGAGGCGATCCGCTTAAACCCAGATTTTTCAGAAGCCTATAACCGCCGAGGTATTGTGAACGTGAGAATAGGACAACATTCTGAAGCCCTCTCCGATTTTGATGCAGCGATCCGCCTAAATCCAGATTCCGCAGAAGGCTATAGCAATCGAGGTTTTTTAAAGAGCCAGATGGGACAACATTTTGAAGGTATCTCCGACTGTGACACGGCTATCCGCCTTGATCCGAATTATGCAGGAGCCTATAGCAACCGGGGGACTGTGAAAGGACGATTAAGAAAATTATTTGAAGCCATTTCTGATTTTGACACGGCTATCCGCCTTGATCCGAACCAGGCAGCAACCTATCGCAACCGAGGCCTCGCAAAAGCACTGCTGGGACACCATGACGAAGCCATCCCTGATTACGACACGGCTATCCACCTAAGCCCTGATGATGCCAAGTTCTACTACATTCGAGGTGTTTCCAAAAACATTTTGGGACACACCAACGAAGCGAAAGCGGATTTTCAAAGCGCATTAAATTTGGCAGAGAAGGCAAAGGATGAAAGACTCAAAACTCAAATTATGAAACAACTGACACAAGTAGAGAAATAAAAACCGTCAAACGCTTTATCCGTGCGTTCCAAAGCACACACCTGCATATCTTGAGGCACTTCGAGAAAGTCTGCGTATCTCTCACGAGCAACTTTCAACTTCCGTTGTTGGTCATTGCGAGAAACGCTTTCACCTTCAGTCTCCCAAGCAACCTTGCGGTCATGGCGCGCAGAGTTCTGAAGGTCGCAAAGGTGGTCAAGCCACTTAAACAATGTTGTTTCCTGTGTTTTCGTAGGATACACAGGGTATCTAAAAGTGAGTTTCATGGTATATCAGGCATCAGGCGTTTATCCCCTACTAAGTCGGAGGCAAGCACATTGCCAAGTGGCAACGCTTCGTATGCTGGTTTCCAACCTGATACTATATTTTGAGCAGAATGTCAAAAAAATAGAGGAGGCGGGCATTCCTCCCAAGTATAAATGCTTGGGCTTCCTGCCCGAAGATTCGGTGAAAGCTGCACAATTTTACGGCGGAAAAGACATAAGGGTCGAAACGGTCCCAGATCCTACACCCGAAGAAGAACAAATCCTTGTCCAAGTGGAAGCGGCAGGGATCTGTGGAAGTGATCTGCACGGGTATCATCACCAACCTGAGAAACCCCAATCGCCGCGCATCGGCGGACACGAATTAGCGGGACTCGTTATCGATACGGGCAAAGGTGTTACGGCGTATGAAAAGGGCGCGCGTGTGGCAGTCGAACCCATTAGCCCCTGTAACAATTGCCCAGAATGCTATAACGGTTATTACAATATCTGCGGAAATTTACGGCACGGTGGCGGCGGTTTTGCAGAATTTATGGTTGCCCGGAAAGCAAACGTATACGCATTGCCAGAGAGTGTCTCCCCTGAAGGTGGCGCATTGGCAGAAGTCTACGCCGTGGCTGTCCATGCTGTTAACAGAGCGATGGTTTCACCAGGGGATCGCGTCGCTATTATCGGCAGTGGTCCCGTCGGATTGACGATTGCCCAAGTAGCAGATGTCGCAGGCGCGACCTCTATCGCTATGTTAGGCAAGCCGGATGGACCGATACAGATTGCCCACGAAGCGGTGGGGGCTGTACCCATCAATGTGGATAAAACAGACGCTGTAGAGGCTATCAAGGACTGGAGCGACGGACGCGGGGCGGATGTCGTTTTTGAGGCGGTCGGTGGCACAGCCAACACACTCGAACAGGCAACAGAGATTGCCGCAAAACGAGGACGCGTCTGCATGGTCGGTGGACATCGGACACCGCTCACTTTCTCAGAACGGTTCGCACGGAGCCGAGAACTGACAGTCATCTGGTCCTTCTGTTACGGGAGACGTGGCGGGAAAACCGAGTTCCAAGTCGCTATTGATCTACTCGCCGCTGGAAAGTTGGATCCGAACCCGCTCGTCACGCACCGGTTCGACTTAGACGATATTAACGAGGCATTCGCTGTCGCCGCGGGACGCGATGAGCACGGTTCTGTCAAAGTGCTCGTGACACCCAACAATTAAGGGAGACGAAATGGAAACTCTTAAATTACTCATATTTGTCGGGACAGAAGGTATTTATCACGATCACGCGGGGAACGGGCAATTCCTCACATCAATGCTGAACGGCACTGACACCATTGAAGCCGATTTCTCACAAGACTACGACGTGCTTGGAGATGGACTTGAAGGATATGACACCGTGCTTTTCTACACCGATGTCGGGGAACTTACGCAAGCACAAGAGAATGGGCTGCTCAACTATATCCGAACAGGCGGTGGATTTTTCGGGCTACATACCGCAGCCGCTTCGTTCAGGGAATCTGAAGGCTATCACGGCATGCTCAACGGGTTTTTCAACGGACACAGTCCGTATATGGACTTCACCGTTAATGTCAGCGACCCTAACCATCCCATCACCGAAGGGTTAGCCGATTTTCAGGCGACAGACGAACTCTACTACCTCAAGCACAACCCTGACGCATCGCACCATCTGATGCACGCCTACGATGAGACGAAAGATGAAACCCACGTCATGGCGTTCCACCATACCTACGGCGACGGGAGAGTCTTCTACTTCGCACTCGGACACGACATGGCAGTCCTTGAAAATCCAAGCTTTCAAACGATTATCCGCCGAGGCGCGCTATGGGCGGGCAATCGGCTTTAGATATTTTGGATTGTGGTGAACGGCACGGACGTGTGCGGGTTTTTGGTAGGATCCAGTATTTTCTTTATTATTACGTGAGTTTGAAAATAAAAATTGAAACTCTCATAGGTGTATTTTATTCTTCAACCATAGGTGTCAATTTAGGGAAAAGTCTGTGATGATTTGTAACCGATGAGACCGTGAGTTGCCTATGCTACAGAGGAACCCAAGTCGCTACCTCACGTCTTGGAGATGTCTAAATCATTTTTCAGACCCTTTCTTCACCCCGTAGGGGTGGTATGTCTATAGAACATCAGAGAGTCAAGAACCCGCACCCCGTAGGGGTGCTATGTAGATAAAAGTGCCCGTCTACACGATACGTCCATAGAGGGCCGTAGAGGTATTTGCGATAAGTTCTTGTCTGCCTCTGGGGTTTGCTATATCTAACGTCAGTTGGCATGTGTTTATTTACATAGCACCCCTACGGGGTGCGGGTTCTGGCATACCCCATTTTCTATAGACATAGGACCCCTACGGGGTGAAGAAAGGGTTTGAAAACTCCTTCTATAAACATTGGGGTCTTACGGGACTGAAGAGGGTTTTGAAGTTATCAAGGTTCCCGCGTCGTATCGGGTTCGGTTAGGGGATTTAGTCTGGGAATAGACGAAATCCATTCCTTGTATTACATTCCGAACCTACCGGACCTGGGTCCGATGCGGTTTTTCCTCTTAAATTGACACCTATGGTGTATTTTATTCTTCAACCATAACTGTCAATTTTAGAAAAAACCGTATTCTCCCGTAGGTTGGGTTGAACGGATACCTCCAAAACGCTGAAAACTAACACAACACTCAACCTGCACCAGAGATGGCACGCCAAACAGAAGACCGAGAGAAACCCAACGCCTTTGCAGCTTCCGGACCCCTGTGGGCTCAAGTTGGGTTTCACTACGTTTTTGGATGTATATAACGACGAGTTGGATTTGACGGTATTGGCATACCAACATCTGCTTTTTAACACCGTTCAACCCAACCTACAGACACCCTAAATTGACATCTATGGTGTATTTTATTCTTCAACCGGCATTTAATTATCAAACTCCGCTAATTTTTATTAAATTTATTTGCGCTCTCCCTAAAACTACTATATAATCTGAGTTAGA
>VXZK01000180.1:704-4628 GCA_009845545.1 Candidatus Poribacteria bacterium | reverse complement strand
TTGCTACTTACCAACACAAACTGATTTCCATCACGGAATCATAACTAACGGAGAAAACCTATGAGTCTTTGTGTGAAGTGATTGTGATCGTTTGTCTCCTCGCCGTAGGGGTTTATGGCGGTTGCGCCGATTGTTCAGCAGACTGCTGAGGCACACAATAATGCGTTAGACAATCGGCTGAAAACGATTGTCTAAAGAGCATTTTATGAAGGAAGAAAAAAGAATGATCAAAAATCGTTTTTTTTATCTCCTTATTGGAATCGCAGTTGTCACCATTGGATTGGCCGTGTGGCACTCTTCTAATGAAGAGATACATGAACCGGTAGAAATCTATAAGTTTACAACTCCGACTCAGGCACCAAAGACGGCTCCGAAAACAGGATCCGCAGATACTGAAAGCGTCAGGGCAGCGGATGTTGAACAAATAGATAAGAATAAAGACTTTGAGTTGGTAGACAAAGATGGCGATGGCGAAATTACCATTATGGATGTCAACGACCCGAACTTACCGTTTTCACATCCTGACAATGTGGCTGCGAGATTAAAACTTGTAGTTGCACGGGCTAAAAGCTGGAGCTCTGCCGAAGAACTTGCGAACCCCGAAATAAAAAGATTTTATGAGATTTTAGAATCTGAAGAATATCTTGAACACGTTCAAAATGGGGCAACACTCAATGAGATGATCAATATTTTAGCGGGGGAAGGATTGAATCTTCCAAGGGATGTAATACATCAACCCTTCCGGCGTCTCTTTCCGACGGGCAGTCCTGCGGATTATAGCCCCGAAATGAGCCAAAGACTGAAATCTCTCATTATCGCAAATGGCGGATATGATCCGGGTGTGCTTTCAGAATTTATGGCAGACGAGCGAGCTGGTGCTTGGTATCAGGCCTATTTTGGAGGGAATATGACGCTGAGAACTCTCGATCTCAGTTCCTCGGTTAATTGGCTCAAAGAGGTTAGAGCCGACGCACTACGTTCTATAAAAGTTCCTGCCCCCGGTGTTGTAGAAACGCTACCAACATTTGCAGAGGAAACTCTGACAGAAAGTGTCGACACGCCTACTGAGACACAACTCGCTCCAGATAGGTCTCAGCGAGAATTGAAGGACACGCCCGCGGCTTCAGAAAGTGTCTCAAATACTCGGAGAGAACCCTCTGAATTACGGATACCTGAACTCCCTAAAATGCTCACTGAAGAAAGCGTTAAAACTGCCCTGAGTGAACGCTTTTCACCTCAGCGGTTTTCACGGGCACTGCAAACGCTGAGTCGCTACGGACCTCAAGAGGGACTTCATAGACTCAAGGAATCAGATCCAGAGATAGCAACTCATGTTGAGCGTCTCCTTGAAAGCAATAAGGAGAAAGAGTAAATGAAGAAGACACATTTTTTATACGGTATTGCTGTCCTCACTGCAGTTGGAATTCTTGCGAGTTTTATTGTGCTATCAAACTTCAGACTATCTCACACAGATTCACACTCATCCAACAAGGAAGCCACGAGTGCTTCCATTGCTGGGACTGTTCCGACAGCCGGTAGAGACGACAGTGCTGCCCATGTTTCGTATCCGCCCTCCTCTGTCAACGCCTTATCCGTGCAGATATAACCGATATATCCATTCGCCAAGCTGACGAGAAATGTTGGACTCGCATCAGACTCCGATTTGATGTTCATGCCTGTCTCAACGAATACCTCTCCGGGTAGCGCGACAATCGCCGCTTCGCCGAGACGGATGACCTGAACAGGCGCGCTCATCTGCGCTGGCAACTTTGCCAAGCGTTGACATTCACGCGCGTAGATGTCAACGAGTGCCTGCGGTATCGGCTGCCCAACGCCCCAACTAAACGGACCGGTTTCATAGCCGTTGTAAGTGCCTTGCGGGACAGATAGTACCTCCTCGGCAACTTTGAGATCTGCATCGGTAATCTGTTTGCGTTGGAACGTCAGCGTAGCAAGGTCGCCACTGAGATCAAGTGTGTCGTGCATCTCCATGAACTGCATCTCTGTGATAAAATGTCCTGCGAGAACATTCGCCATTTTCACTGCCTGTTGATGTCCGCTCGCTGTCCATTTCGTCCGTCCACTGAAGTCAGTATTGTTAATCTGTCCAGATGCGGCGTTCCAGAGCAGCGAGATACATGTATCCCCGAGATAGTGTCGCATGAGTCGGTCAAAGTGCCCAAAATAGTCTGCAGAAAGGGCATTGCCGTTGTCTGTACCGATGTAGTGGAGCGAAAAGTTAGCCACCGCGGAGATCGGAGTCCCGTCTTCGGCTGCAACGAACATCATCGCCACCTCTGGATCAATAGTACCGGTCGGCTTCACAAGATCCGGGTTTTCGATACCGGGATTAAAACGGACGGTACCATCTTTCATGTGCCACCGCCGATTGAAGGTGATGCGCGCTTCATTGACACTGGCGAACCCTACCCGTGCGGGTTGGAGTCGCCACACAGCGAGTTCAACGGCATCAGCAATTTTCAACGGTACCCACTCGGTGTAATCCGTATCTGCATCAACGCCGAGCAGGTCAGCGATGGCGACGGCGGTATGTGTGTGTGTCGCGTTCACCATGACGTGTGCTGCAGGGATACCACACCTATCAGCAATGCGTGCTTTGGCAGCGTTTGCGATCTGCTCGGGTATCGCGATGAGATCACACGTGACGATTGCAACCTGCGTTGCACCGTTATCAATGACAACGGCTTTGGCGAAGAGTTCATCGTCAACATTTTCAGCGTATCTGGGTCGGAACCCGCCTGGGATCCTTGTGCCGAGGGGTGGTGTGATATTCGCGGTCGCGCTGCCTGCTTTGAGGGTTGTTGCCATTGTTCAGCCTCCTTCAAACATCTAAATTACCTTCCAATCCGTTACCTACTTCCGTATCAACATTTTTCGCGTGGATGTAAAATCGCCTGCGGTTAAAGTGTAGAAATAGACACCGCTTGCGACCGGTTCACCTTGATTGTTTCTGCCATCCCAATACGCGGCACGGGTGCGGGATTGATAGCTGCCGGTTGCTTGGTGTCCTAATGAGAGTGTGCGTACCAGACTGCCATCTACCGCATAGATGCGGATCGTAACCTCTGCTGGCTCTGCCAACTGATACGGTATCCATGTTTCTGGGTTGAACGGGTTCGGGTAGTTGGGTAGCAACACCGTCTCTTTGGGTGTCAGTCGTGTGAGTAGGTGTTTTAGGACTTCAACGCCGCGTTGGAAGTCCGGGTCGGTCAGGTTTGCCTGTTGTGCTGCGTGTAGCCACTGTTTGACCTCGGTAGTGGTTAGGTTTTCGGCGGCTGCGGCATACACGGCGGGTGCGGCGGCTGTCTCTCCGAAGGCTGCGGCGACGGCGACGAGGTCTTGGATATTGACTTGCCCATCACCGTTGACATCGGCGGGGTTTTCACCGGTTGCGCCGAAGTTTGCTGCGACCTGTACGAGGTCTTGTATGTTAACGGTGCCGTCTGCGTTAACATCCGCTGCGAGGCGTGGCGGTTCTGCGGGTGCGATATCCCACAGCAGCACCGTGCCGTCATAACTGCTACTTGCGAGCGTATTTCCATCTGGGCTGAACGCTACACTCAAAACCAAGTCCGTATGTTCTGTGATTGTGCTTTTCAGGGTGCCCGTATCGACATCCCACAATAGGACTGTGTCGTCGCTTGCGCTTGCGAGTATTTTTCCATCCGGGCTGAACGTGACGCTCCAAACAGCTCCCGTATGTCCAGTGAGTGTATTTTTCAGGGTGCCCGTATCAGCATTCCATAAGTAGAGACCATTGCCACCTCCACTTGCGAGCGTGTTTCCATCTGGACTGAACGCTACACTCAAAACCGAGTCCGTATGTCCAGTGAGTGTGCTTTTCAGGTTGCCCGTATCGACATCCCACAATAGGACTGTGTCGTCGCTTGCGCTTGCGAGTAT
>VXZK01000180.1:0-604 GCA_009845545.1 Candidatus Poribacteria bacterium | reverse complement strand
GCTGAACGTGACGCTCCAAACAGCTCCCGTATGTCCAGTGAGTGTATTTTTCAGGTTGCCCGTATCAACATCCCACAAACGGATGGCGACATCCCACAAATGGATGGAGTTATTCCAACTCGCACTTGCGCTTGCGAGCGTGTTTCCATCCGGGCTGAACGTGACGCTCCAAGCAGGACCCGTATGCTCCAGTGTTTGGATGTGTTCGCCTGTGTGTGCGTCCCACAAACGGACGGTGTTATCCCAACTCCCCGAAGCGAGTGTATTGCCATCGGGCGAATACGCGACGCTCTCGACCTCGCCCGTATGTCCCGATAGTGTTTGGATGTTTTCGCCTGTGTGTGTGTCCCACAAACGGACGGTGCTGTCCGAACTCCCCGATGCGAGTGTGTTGCCATCCGGTGAATACGCCACGCTCTCGACCCAGCCCGTATGTCCAACAAACAGATCAAGTTCTTCACCGGTCTGCGCGTCGTATATCCAGATACCGATAAAACTCGCTACCGCCAGCCGTGTGCCATCCGGTGAATACGCTATCTCCTCTATGACCCCTTTACCGAGTCTCGCTTTTGCCCCTTCAGGCAAATGCCATTGTGGTGAATCT
>VXZK01000302.1 GCA_009845545.1 Candidatus Poribacteria bacterium | reverse complement strand
ACTGGAAAGTTTATGCTACAAAGATGTCCACTTATTTATCGGCTTCACTATAATTTATTAATTCGGTAATAATCCGACATAATATAGCAACTCCTGTGAACCACCTTTGAACTGTTTCATGAAGTCGATGACCTTCTCTTGAAGGGCTGTCCAGTCATTGCTGAGACGATGCAGATGTATCACCGATTGCCGCGCCCAGCGCCACAACTTCTCAATCGGGTTCGTCCAAGAGGCATACGTCGGGAGCTGTAAGATCTCAATAGGGAGTTTCTGAAGTTTACCTATCTTCTTTGAGGGTGTGTCGCTCCAATTTCCTGGAACCGGCTTCGCAAAAGGTGTTGTCTGTGGCAACAAGGCTTCGATAAGATTGGCATGAAAGTGTATTGCCCGGTTATCCTGAATCAGATAGATGCGTTCAGCGTTTGGGTAGCGTTGGCAAATCTGTGCGTAAAATGTATGCAGTGCGACGACCGTGCAGCTTTTGACTTGCTGATAAACAACATCTCCGGTGTGTGCGTTGAGCGCACCAATGCCATAACAGGTCGCCTCTGGGCGATAACTCTGGCGTGCCAAAGGATATTTCGTCCCCGTTTCCGCCCAGTCTTTTGCGAGTGTCGGTTGTAGATTGAAACTAAACTCGTCTTGGTAAACCACAACGCAAGTTTCTG
The DNA here is from genome assembly GCA_009845545.1 of Candidatus Poribacteria bacterium. GTDB lineage: Bacteria > Poribacteria > WGA-4E > WGA-4E > WGA-3G > WGA-3G. The sequence goes on along the minus strand of VXZK01000302.1, from coordinate 26,880 downwards.
GGTTCTCACGGGCTTCTTCTAAGGCTTGCTGGATACGAGAAAGTTTCTCAGCATAATCGGCATCTGGACTCCGCACATAGTCTCTGGCACGCTTATAGCTGAGACCCAAGCGTGAGATGATCTGATGAATGCCCGGTAGCGATAACGCTTCAAGCCACGGCACGACTTGACCGAGACTCCGCAGCGTCCAGCGGGTTTGATGTGCATTGATCAGACCCGGATCCTGACCGATAGCCACTAAGAACTCGGACTCGGCTTCCTCGGGCGACTTGGGCGAAAAAGCAGGTTTTCGACCTCTACCGGGTCTATTAGACAACCCGCGAATACCGTGTTCGCGATACCGACGCAGCCACGCATAGACGGTATCGGGATCGCGTTTTTTCAATAAACCTCTGCGGGCGACTTCATATGGAGAAAAACCTTCATGGGTTTTCAACATTGCTGTCGCACGCTCTCACAGATAAGCCGGTTCGCCTTTATCCCGAAGCCTAACAAGTGCTTGTATTTCGGCTTCAGTTAGTTCTAACTTATGGTGTTTTGCCATTAGAGAATACCTCCTTTGGCAAGAGGATAACACGAATAACAATATTACCGAATTATTTTTTTAACTTCATCAAACCGAACCTACCGGACCTGGGGGGCCAAAATTAGACGAAAAAACCGAGAACTAAATGGCTCTGGATTTTCAGGCAGGGCCATTCAATTTTAAGAAATTATTGGATTAGATGTCTTTTTTTCCAGGATCCAGTGCGGAATGCTGCGAATGTTTCCGTGGGTTGTTTTAAAACTCAACATACACTAAATATTAACACCTGCGAAAAGGACGACACGAAAAACGGACAATTGAATCACCCGGATCTGTTAGAGAAAAGCATTCAGTTGTCAAAGGTATGGTTGTCAGAATCAGGATTTAGAGGATTAGGGGATTTGCAGGATAATTAACCCGTTGTGGTTGACCCCGTCTTTTACACAATTGCGTACGGTATGTGATTAGATTGATACATAAACTATAACTGCCTAATCACTTATTTCAATCGGAGGTAAGTTTCCACCAAGGGGCGATTCGAGGGGGTGAACCTGCTGAAAGTTCCTCACCTCGGCAATAGTCCTTGAGTTTTCTCCCGAAAAGTTCAATATTACTTTTCGTATTTGTAGAGTTTCCCCATCGATACCAAAATCGATAATGGAGTGCATCAAGTCTGGGATCGATATATAGTGACTCCTCATGGAATCCTTCTTCTTTTTCAATCTCACCATGCCACCATCGAGCAGTCGGTGAAAGGGCTGGTTTTATTTGCTCGAAAGCGGCAGAGATTCGGAATAGGTCAAGCGTCTGTAAGGCTTCTCGGTAGACTTCTCGGCAACTTCGTTCTTGTTGTGCAACCTCGTACGCCCACCAAGCATGCCCTCGGACCCACTGACTTGGATCATCCGATTTCAATTCCTTAAGTTTCTCAATTGCTTTGTCGTCTCCAAACCAAGGCAAAATAGAAACACCCAGATTCCGTTCTTTTGCGTACGGACCTGCTAAGTACTCCTGTGTCACCAAATTCCATAACTCTTCCTCGCCTCCGCCAGCCAAAGCAGCCAGTGTCATAAACATAATATCTTCGTCATTTAGACACTCCTCCAACAGTTTGCGTCTGAGTTCGCGGTGTTCAGGGAATCTACACTCCTCAATCTGCCAGAGCTGAGCAAGGGATGTTTCTACGCCATAGGATGTTGAGTAAACCGTTTTGAAACTTTCGGCACTCCATTGGTAATAGTATTGCTTCGCTTTATCCGGTTGGAAACGCAGTAGCAAACAACGGATAGCATCGGTGAAGTCCGACAATGCTTGGCTATACTGTGGAAACCTGGCAAGTTGGATAAGATATTCGTCTGCTAATTGCAAGAAATCGGTCGTGTTCTGTTCTGCCCAAGTCCGAAGAACCTCTAGGTTAACTTCAAACCGTTTCTTTTCAACAGAATTAGAATCTCCCTCAGCCCCTTGAAGAATCGAAAACGTTTTAGCCATAAGATCTCTGCCCCACCGTGTTAGATCGTCGCGCTGATCCGGTAGACAGAGAAATGAACCTACAACCTCTGATGGTAGCCACGACATTAGCGTATCATAAGAAGGAATATCTCCGCCTTCGTAAATGGGTATTCTGAACCGTTTACCATGTCGAGAGAAAAGGTGCCTCCGTACTTTTTCATTAGTTAACGTTTCAGCCAAAAACTGATTTGGACCAGATAACGCTAGCAAGAGCATTAGAAATGTTCCAGTCGAATCGGGCTCTCTGGTCTTCAACGCCTCTAATGCATAATTTATCGTGTTTTCATCAACCGGGGCACCATAAGCGTAAAGCGAACACCAGAACTCTTCTTCCGAGAATTCTTTCGATTCGCCATTCGCCTCGGTTTGATTATCAGATGGCGAAGACCACAGTTTTTCCAATTTCTGTTGTGCCAATTTCACAATTATCTCAGGTAATAATTCCCTCAACAAACACGGGAGCGTATCATAGCAAATTGAAACCCTAAGTGGCTCGTGTGAAGCCAGAAAATTAAACCAATCGGTTAACTTCTCTTCAGGAGCACAGAAAAGAAGCGTTTCTGTTAGTAAGGAAGTCAAATAAATAGTATCAGAAGATGAACCATCCGCCTGAACGTCTTGAACGAGACGTTGTTTCATTTCCAAAATTGCTTCTGTAATTTTTATTTTATCTTCCGATTGAAAAATAAGTCCTTGAATTGAGGAAAGTTTAAACTGCGCCCATTGTTGATTCAGGGCGTTAAGCTTGAGACTGCAGGCAAGTTCAGCATAACTCTCAGAATCATATTTGGCAACCCACGACATTAAGTTTTTTATACAAAAATCCTCAAATGTTGCACCGACCGCCCGACCCAATTGAGCATTCGCCGAGATGTGGTGCAAAAGTTTTTTGATTTCAACCATATCTTCACTACCCAAATCAGGCAAATCTGTACGAATCGCTAAATAGTCAAGTCCGTGGTAATTACCTTTTACATTTGCTTCCGGCGATTCGCCTTTTAGTAATTGTTCTCGGTTAGAGACACGATCAAAAGCAGATTTAAAGTTACGATGGAATTTCGCTGCGCGGGCGTACAACTTTCTATCTTTTTCTGAGAGGGGTCTTTGGAGGAGAGCAGGGAGATCCGCTACTTGAAGATCAGCAGCTAACTTATAAATCCCGCTTAACAAAAATTCATCGCCCTCGGCTCGTTCTGCCAACGCATGCAAATCGTCTAAAACTGCTTCAGTATATCCCCATCGCATCAGTCTGCCGAGATGCTCACTAAAATAGAAAAATCCATGATTGCTTTCGTCAGACTTTTTTTTGCTCTGTAAACCTGCGTAGCAATTTGCAAGTGTTTGTAGAAATTGACGCTCTGGCCTTTGGGATAAGATTGAGATAGCGGCGCGTGATAATTGAGTTTGTATATCACTCTTTTCCCGAGGAAATTGATCCCCTTTATGACCAACATAGACAATATCTTCAGATCCATCATCGGTCAATGGAGCAAGAAACCATTTAGTAAGACGCAATCTTAATTGATCAATCTGACATGTTTCGTGCAACCAGGCTTTGGCGAGAGGTTCAATGAGTGCTTCTTCATAACTCGATTGATTGTGAGTTTCCAACTGAACTTTGACAAATTGTGCATAGGCATCAATATCTGTCTGTACCCAAAAAGAGATGCGCTTATTGGTAATCTCCGCATTGTGGCTGTGAAACCATGCAATCATCAAAGCAGCTCGTTTTTGTGAAAGTTGGTCTTGTGGAATATCAGGATCGGGAGATATCGCTGTGATTTGCAAAGCGACAAATAGTGCCTCGGTTCTCCGATCCTCTGAAGGGATCGGCTCAAGGGCATTCTGAAAACCCTCAGCGAAATCTTTAATACCGGTAAATTCTGTACAGTCAAAAACGTTGGCAAGGTAAAGTGCCCAACCAAGTACAATATGATCTTTACTCAACTCGGCTTGCCTTTTATGTGCCTTAAGTGCAATCCGTTGTTCTTCAAGATCCCGATGGATTTTGTGGTAATTAGGAAAACAATCTCTAAGTAGTTCCCCAGAGGCTTGCGGGGCATCATCAACATTGGTCCACCTCGCTTCCTGGGCAAGTTTTGCAAGATCCTCCTGAGCCTCCTCAATATCTTGCCAATCAAATTTTTTCCGATTCCGAATTTGTGGGTCGCTGCTATATTTGATTTTGTAAAGCATATCCGCCCATAAAACCATTTCCTTTGTGACAACCTCAAATGAACCCAATTCATCTCGTAGTTCAATGCATCTCTCAAAATACCGAGGAATTCTTGCAACTTCCGCTTTTAATGAATCCGGTAAATCATCAAGTTGGAGTCCTTGTCGATTTAGAGCCGCCTCAAGTTCAGCGTCATTAAAAGGGTCAACAGAAATTTTATAGCATTTGCTCCACAAATAACGCTCAAAATCCGGATAGTCATCCAAAGGACGCGTGGTCAAGAGAAAACGAATTCTATCTCTCCACTCGCTTTCGTCGTTCCTAAAGTATTCAGCGAGAATTCGCTGTGCTGCCTCAATTGCATTTCGTTCATTGACCCCATCAAGGATAATAAGCGTTTTACGCCAGATTTTTGCGGGTTTGTTCCGAAGTTTGTTGATTTTTCCTTCTTCGTAAGATGGATAAATTAAATTAAAACAACTGTAAAGCAGATCAAATATAGACTTGGCATCTCTCCAGTCTCTACTATCTAACCAAAAAGTGACAATATTTTCTTTTTCACGAATTGAATTTATCCACTTCGCAGCAAGCCATGATTTTCCGTGGCCCTCTTCTCCCTCAAGACAGCAAATAGGTGCCCCCTCGGTTTCCCACCAATCTGAGATCTGTGATTCTTTTTCCCGGCCTATCGCTTGGGACAAGCTGATTGGATTGAAACCTTCGGCACTATTAAAACGCTCAAGTAAATATTTCTCAACGTCCTTTTGAACATGCCTTTGGGTTTGGATTCCTTCTTCCAACTTCTTTCGGACACCCTTTACTTTCTCCCGTGTCTGTGACTGATTCTTTGCTATTTGAACCCAATCTGAAAATTCTGGATTAGCGCCTGATAGGTCAAAGAAATGGCAGATATCCTCCCAATAAGTAACACACAATGCCCCCAAATCTGATAACTCATCAGAAAGTTCAAGGGTAACAATATCCAAGCCGGTATTTTTTTTCTTGATTTCCAATTTATCAAGCAATTGTGCGGAAATATTACGGGAGATAACTAAGACATAAACTTGGAGATCCTGTAAATTTTCGTTTACTATATCAATATCTCCTATAATTTCCACGTCTCTAGGCTCTTTTCTGTTACTGTAGTTCTTGGCTTGAATTGCTACTTCGCCTGTCATACTCCTAGCATCGCCACTTGGTTGGGTGCCGGATTTTGCGAGCACAAAGGGAATTTCAAGTAGCAATTTTAGTAGTTTGGCAACGAGTTCCTCAAAAGGTTCGCCTTTCTTCTGTCCTTTGTGTTGTTCATCCAATGATTGAATGAGTTCTTTTAGTTTTTGCCAACCTTGCTTAACTGCCTCAGTCTCGTCTGGAGACAAATTTTGACGTGATTTGAGATTAACCTGAAATTCCACTTCATGGGTTTCATCCCAATAATCGGCAAGGCTATGGGTATCCCAAAATTCACCTATCTCCTCTGGTGTTGCATCCGGAGGTGGCATTGGATCTCGTTTTTTATTTTTATCTGCCATAATTCCTTCGCTCCGCTCTGTCCATGTCCCTGGCACTGATAATCAATGCCCGACGATTTGATTTTTGGATAAAAAAAACGATGAGATAGCGTCCCGCGTCTGTTTGTCCCATAGCCGAGTAAACATCTTCACCGGCACGATTGCCTTTAGAGGCGAAACGAAAACGCGGCCGATTACTTAAGACTTCTTCAACTTCCGTTTTTTCTACACCATGCTTTATCGCTAATTTCTCAACAAATTGTTGTTGCCATATAATCTCATCAATTTGCAAATTTTCGCTCCGGTTTCGTGTTGGCGTTCCGGCGAATAGCCTGGTGCTTGTAAAGATAGGTTTTCAGAATTTAAAGTGCAAAGTCAGGCGAGTGCCACACACTTTCCCGGTTATCTTTCCTTGAAACATTATATCACATCGTCTATGTCTTTGCAACATTTTATCGAGGTTAGTAGAGTCATTTAGCTTTAAGAATTTATAGAATTTCACGTCCTTTTTTCAGGATCCGGTTCGGTTAGGAAACCGAACCTACCGGGCCTGGGGGTCCAAAATTGAATTAAAAACGGAGAACTGGATGGCTCTGTTGAGGTTAGAAACCCCTCCTACAATGATATTCACATTACACGCCATAGATTCTCCTATGACTTTAATGCAGGCAAGCCTTTAACAATGTCTATTGTCTCTAAACTGACGGTGATAACCTGCCCAATCAGACGCACGATATACTCTGCATCTTCCTCACGATTTGGGTTGTTGACGAGGCCGCTCCGTTTGTCTACTTTCACACGATACTGATCTACCACCCACTCCAATGCAGACCGGTTCCCTAACCGATAGTCAAACACTTCAGGCGGGATGCCCTCTAATGTCAGAAAATCGTTGTATGACAACCGCGCCTTGTCTTTAGAGAGTTTCATCCGATCTACACGCAGATCCACTTGCATCCCTGGTGTCTCGATCATCTCAAGTTTATCGTATTCAGGTTGGGATTCGTAATTGACGTGGAGATTGGCTAACCGCGCGCCTGCCTTCGTAAACGCATAGAAGTCTTCGGCGAAGGGGATATGCGGTAAATCGCGCTTGAGGTTTTCTTGATATTTTTCGCGATAGTCGGGATGGTGCAGTAATCCGTAGGTATAGTGGAAGATGTCCCACTTGGTAATGGTCTCATCTTCGTAGTGTTTTTGAAACTGCATCGATGCCCAATCGGTGATGTTCTCGCGCCGGTTGGTGCCATCTTCATCGTAGGTATAGAACGGAAAGCATTGTGTCGGCGATCCAAAACCACCAGCCATAACATTTACAGGAATGCAATCACTCATCAAGCAAGCAAATGGTCTCTCCGGGGTCATGTTGACACAGAGAATCCGATTTTCACTCTCCGTTTCAAGTGTGGGAAAAATGGAAGGAAATACATAAACACGCTCGTTCACCATTCTATCAAAAAACAGGTTTGTTTTTGTGAATGGTCGGTAGAGAGATTGACGTAGTTTTGATTCGGCAAATTCGGAAAGTTGTCCCGCTTTCAGTTTACGTTTTAAACCTTCACTCCAACTTATTTTTTCCGGATCCGAATCCACGAAATCATCAAGATTCATTCCCGATTTGCTTTTTGTTCCGACCCACTCAAGCGTCTGAGCATTGTAGAATTTTATCATCCGCTGAATATTTTCAGTGAGAGAGGCTGTATTGAAGTTGTAAACCCAGGCATCTCTGTTCGTTGATACGCCGAGACTGTAGGTTTTAAAAAGTGTTCCTTCAGCTTTACCCTTACCTGCCTTTGCTTCCTTACTCCCTATCGGAATGAAAGTGTCAAAATCGGTGTGGAGATTCGCCGTGAGCCATGTATGTCGTCTGTCAGGAGTCAGCTCCTGCCATTCTATATTACCGATATGCTGGTTTTCGTCCAGAAATGCAAATGTACGTGCTTTATTCAGTTCGGTAGTTTCATCATTGTAAAAAATACGCGAGGTGCCTTTATCGGTTACGGCACGGGGACTGTGCCTACTACTTTTGACGAGGATATTGAGACTCACGCCGACCTGAATCCCGAACACGTTAGCGTCACCCGGCTGTCCCTTGCGGACATTTCCACCTAAATCCAAAATATAGAGCGTGTCAAACTCCTCGGAGAGGTGTTTTCGCATGCCATCAAACATTTGCGCGTCAATAAAACTGTTGTTCGTCACGAATGCGACGATCCCCTCATCGCCAAGCTTGTCCATTGCCCATCGGAATGCCTTGACGTAGGGATCATAGAGTTTATTTTTCGATTGTGCTTTAGAATCAGCGGCAAATGTGTTACGCACCCGTGTGTCAACCGCCACATGCTCACGATTCCTATTGTTATCGTTCTCGTTGTCCTGTCTTGCATTGTAAGGCGGATTGCCGATAACGACGAACATCCGTGTCTCTCTCTGCTCCTCAACCCGAAGCGTATTCTCCGGTGTAAAAAAGGAAAACTGCCCCGTTTGATGTGGTGCGTCCATTAAATCCACCGTATCAAACGTATCCACGAAGCAGATATGCGGGAAGGGTTCATAGCTGCCCATCCGCTCAAAATAGGCGTGTTCAATGTTGAGACTGGCGATGTAATAGGGAAGGAGCATCACCTCGTTGCAGTGGAGCTCTTCTCGGTATTTCTGAGGCAGCCGTCTCCCCTGAATTTCTTGCATGAGTCGAACGATAAAATTGCCGGTGCCGACGAAGGGATCGATGATGTGAACTCCCATATCCGAGAGTGACCGTCCGAACTCAGTTTTGAGAACGTGCTCAACGCTTTTCACCATAAAATCTACGATTGGCTGCGGCGTGTAGACGATGCCGTGTGTGTCAGCAATCTTCACCGAAAAACCTTGAAAGAACTGCTCGTAGACGGTATTCAAAAACGACTGTTTCTGTGAGAAATCGGTGATAGTCGCAGCGGTTTTCTCAATCGCAATATAGAACGGATTCAGGGGACGCAGGAACTCAGAACGGCTTGGCGAACGCTGGGTAAGAACGTGGATCACCTTCTCAATTTCTTGGGCGATGATGTTTCTGTTGGTAAAATCGGGATTGTCAAAGACGGTGCGGAAAATCCGTTCGGTGAGGAGGTGCTGGATGAGCATCTCCTCCACTTGTGCCTCGGTGAGATTTGGGTCAATAGCAGCTCGGCACTGATCATGAAAATTCGTAAAGGCTTGCCGAAATAGCTGGTTGTCCTGCATCTCGGTCTCAACGCGCTGTGCGACACCGCGGCCCAGCACCGGCACCTTCTCCCGAAACTCCTCTACTGCAGCATACCAATCGACGATGTTTTCCTCTTGATACGCGAAGAAGGTGTTCAATAACTCAATAAGATTCTTTGGATCCGTCAGGTCGTGGTCAAGGCGGAGGTGCCCGTTCTGATAGAGGAGTGCGCGTGTTGGGGATTGAATGATGATATTTTTAAACGGATACCCTGCCTCCGATTTCCGCCGCGCTTCAGTCAGGAGATCGTCTTGTGTATCTTTTGCCTCATAGTGTCCATGTGGTAAGTCAAAAGCATCAACGACCTCGCCATCTAACTGAATGCGTCTATTTTCTTTTGTGTAGCGTGTCTTTTCGCAGACAAGGATGAGGCCCCCTTGTCGGCAATAGTGTTGGAGGAGGGTTTGGAATGCGGTTCGGACTGCACCTTCATGTTCTACACCGATTTTCGCGTAGGCTTCAAGTTCTGTGTAGTAGTTTTTGATGGGTTTATGTGTCGGTTTGATATTAAGTGGCGGCATGGCGTTTCTCCGTGTAGGGTTGGCAATCGGATTTAAGACAACGCCAATTATACATGAATTTGGAAGGTGGATGCAAGGGAAATAGAAAAAAATAAGGCTATGCAGTTACCCTTGATGATAACCCAATAGCCCTCAGTAAGGTGCACGATTTGGCTGTAGAGTGTAATATAAATCTCACTCAAAATCACTGACCCGCGCGGCTTGGGGTGGGCGTGTCGGCAGTTCCCTCTCGGCTAACCTGTTTTCAGGGATATAATCAGAATAATCAGAGATTTGACCGTGCGTCAAGGCGTACACGACGACGTTGGTCATGAAACGATAGGCACCTGGTGAATAGTGCAGACCACGTGTTGGGATACTCACTGTCTCCATTGCGCACATATAGTCCCGACGGTTAACAATAACCGCTAACTTATTACCGACGGAAACACCTTCAAGGTAGTTCCGTTTCGGCGGACGGGTGCCCCACCAGAAGATATCAAAACCGATAGGTGGTCCCCCCATTCGATAGAAGTTATTATAGATTTCGTGGTTGTTGGAGATCCGTTCAACTTGATACTCAGGCATGACGTAACGCATCTGTGCAAGAAAGAGACGTACCATCGCTTGTGCAGGCGCGTTCACACCGCAGTCGTCAAAGAAGAGGAATCCGCCTTTTTCGACGAGATAGCGACGCAGACCAGCGGCTTCAGACTCAGTAAGACTGCCAGCCATTTTACCGGTACCGTACCGCCATCCAAAGAGTTTCCGAGAGCGGACGAGCGATGGATCATGTCCTGTCATAAAAGCGAGCGGCGTTTTGGAGAGATTGGCATCGTTGAGCTTTACTGCGCCCCCTTCAACGTTCATATCAGTTCTGATTTTGGTGCGTTCGTTGAGCCATTGCGTCAATGCGTTGAGCGCGGAAGCATCCGCCCACCAGTCAGAAAGATCGTGCCGGACCCTTGCAAAGCGGAGGACACCGCGAATGTCCCTTCCTTTACCGATGACGCGTCCCCCCGGTTCCCCTTTTGGTAGTGGCAGCACTTCGTCATTACCGAGTACGATGTTCTCAACGACATCGCTGAGTGCTTCACGTGCTGTACCAACGTTTCCAACCATTGCGAGCCCCGGTGGATGTTGAAAAGCGACTTTTACCTGTACAGGGCTGCCTGCAACACCGCGACTGATGTTCGCGAGTCTAAGGGAAGGGGCAGTTACCACGGGTGCGGAGAATGCCAAAGCATCAAGAGCATCCAATACTGAAAGATTTGTATGTGTTACAACTGTTGGTACGGGTGCGTTCGGTGTAACGACGCTTGGCACATTCGGATCAATCGGCGGATTGACTTGGATCGTCTGTTTTGAAATGTCAAGCACCGTTCGCGGTTGGAAAACGAACTTTTCGACAAAGGCAGCTGTTACACGGGGTTGCATCTGAATTTGTTCAACAACGGTGTTTCTCATGTGCACAGTCGGCTTAATAGCAGATTTGACGATAGGTTTCCGCACTTTAGGTCCCGGCGGCACTTTGAGTTGGAGCACTTCGGCACCTATGAGATCTTGGAATCGTGGCGTTTGCGTGATTAAATAAATACCCGTAAGAAATGCGATGACAAGGTGGAGTACCACGGAAATCATGAGGGCGCCTGAGGTTCTTTTCGCACTCATTCGTCAATACCTCCAAAAAAGTAGTAGTTGTCTGTAGTCAATGCAATTCCTATGCCAATACCAAAAATGCTGAATTTGGCGTAATTTCTGCATTAACTGCACGAAAAGGGACAGATGCTGCTTTAAACTGCACAAAATGGGGCTATTTAGGCAAAGTTATTTGAAGGGAAAATTGTGCGGATCCGGTGGAATTGAAAGTTGAGTTGACCGCCATAGGGACCTTGACGAGGTTGCAAACCTCGCCAGCGCGAAGGGTAAGCGGCACGAGTTGGAAGGCGCGCCTACCCTCTATATAAGGTACGCATTTGCTGAATGACTTTAGGTAATTTGGCGATGACTGCATCGATCTCCGCTTCGGTGGTGTTTCTGCCGAGGGAGAAGCGGACAGTGCCTTGCGCTAAACGTGGCGGTAAACCGAGTGCTGCAAGGACATGCGACGGCTCCATAGAGCCAGAGGTACACGCCGACCCCGTTGAGACGCAGATACCCTCCATATCTAAGCGTAGGATGAGGCTTTCACCCTCCACATTTTCAAAGGAGATGTTAAGCGTACCGGGCGCGCAGTGATCGGGATGTCCGTTGTAGTGCAGCCGATCAATGTGTGTATCTAAACCTTCACGCAGTCGATGTGTTAAGGCGGCGAGATGCTGCGCATAGGTATCCTGCTCCTGTTTCGCAAGTTCGGCAGCAACGCCAAGTCCGACAATAGCAGGAACATTTTCGGATCCGGCGCGGCGGTTGCGTTCATGGGCACCACCGTGGACGAGGTTTGCCAGTCGGGTGCCGCGGCGGATATAAAGGACACCAATGCCTTTAGGCGCGTAAATCTTGTGTCCCGAAAACGCGAGGAGATTCACGCCGAGTGCTTGAACGTTCATCTCCAATTTGCCGACCGATTGAACGGCATCGGTATGGATAGGGAGGTCATGTTCTTGTGCGATCTCACAGATAGCCTCAAGCGGTTGGATTGTGCCGTTTTCATTGTTGACGTGCATGATAGAAATCAGCACTGTGGTGTCGCGAATTGCGTTACGAAGTTGTTCAACATTAATCCGTCCGTGTCTATCGACCGGAAGATAAGTTATCTCGAAACCGCGTTGCTCCAGATAGTGGCAGGTATGCAAAACCGCGTGATGTTCTACAGAGGAGGTGATGATATGATTACCTTCACCTCGGCTCTTTTGCAGCTCAGTGAGTCCTTTGATAGCGTGGTTATCTGCCTCGGTCCCGCTCCCTGTAAAAACGATTTCACTCGGACTTTTGGCACCAATAAGTTCGGCGACCTGTTCGCGTGCGGTGTCAATTGCAGTGCGCGCCTCGCGTCCGTAGGCGTGGATGCTGGAGCCGTTGCCGAATGCTTCGGTCAGATACGGCATCATTGCGTCTCGAACTTCGGGACGCAGCGGTGTGGTGGCGTTGTAATCTAAATAGATGCGTTGCATGTTTTTAGTCTATGTTGCGATGTAAAGAAGTTTATTCGTAAGTTCGGTGATTCAAAAAGGTTATCCGATTCGGGCGGATCTCAACTTCTGGACCATTCGGTTCATGTTGAAGTACCTGTCCGTTCGCACCCAAAAAGGAGAGTTGGAGCGTATGCGTGCCTGCGGGGAGCGGCATCCGCACCATAAAAATCTGGTTCGGCAGCGTTTGCCAAGAACGTTTATCCGCCTGCTCTGTTAAAACGCCAACGAGGTTCGTAAGCAAACCTAAGGTCTCATTTTTCTTGCCCGCTTGTCGGGTGAGTAAGTATTTTCCTACAGCCCGGACTAATGTTCGTAAAAGGATTATAGGGCGCTGGGCGTTGAAGGTTTCAATCGCGATGGTTTCTATGTCCTCGACAAGGACACCTCTTCCCTGATTTTCTCCTACTGCGACTCTAACTCCACTGAAGCGTGGGCGATGTGAGTCGATTGTTGGGATTGCCACGCGCAGGAGATACTCCAATTTCACCTCTTCATAGGTTGCGCCTTCGCGTGTCATAAGTTTGCTTGGGAATTTTTCATCCTTCACGTCGTCTGTTTTGAGGATCGGAAATATCAAGTTCTCCTCAGCTTTGGACGGAACGTAGCCGCTTTCATAGAAAAGGATCAGCTCGCCAGTATTTTCAGGACGTGATGTAGACTTGCCGTACTGCTCTTGATAACGCTCAAACTCATCAGTGAAACCAAGTTTACGCGTCAATCGAACCAATACTTTACCGATGTCGGGTGGCATTCCTACACCGGTTTTTTCCGCGGCGTTTTTATAGTACTCGGCTGCCTGCTTATAAGAAATCAATGCATCGTTCCACTCACCCGCAGCTTCAAAAAACATGCCAGAAAGGTATGCCAGAAACCCGGTTCCAAAGAAATCGTACTTCTCATCTTCGCCCTTGAAGTAGTTGATGAGAGCCGTGGCACGGCGGCACTCTACCAATGCGCCGTCCAATTGATTTAAGTAGACGTAATTGAGCGCGCGATAATAGTGGACCAAAAGCCGTTCATACTGCGTACCAGAATAAGGACGTAATTTGTCAGAAGTGACCAAAGAACCTAATTCTTTTGAAACACTTTTGGTGTAGCGGTCCTCTGCGATATCTCCCGCTAAATCAAGAGCTGCATTGCTTTCCGCAAAGTGGTCGGCGTAATGCGCAACTAATCCGAACTCAAATTGGTATGGAATATCCTGATTTTTCGGGGCGTGTTTTTGAAGATAGGTATACGCATTATCTGGCTTGCCTGTCTCCAAGGGTTCTATGACTTCTTGGAACTTATAGCCGCCACACCCTATCATGAAAAAAATAATAAGCAGAACAGGAAGTGTTTTGATCATTCGCCTCCGTAGGTCTTAAAAATTGTGGTGGACGGACACGGGGCCCGCCCAAACAAATAGGATCAATAGCGGGCGGGCACGAAAGCCGAAGCCATCCGCCCGAACAGGTCTCTCATGGTTTAAACTTGCCTCGTCCGATAAACTTTTTAATTTCTTTCTGACCGATCCAGACTTTCTCGTTGGTTTCGATGTTCGTCAACGTGAGATCTGTCTGATAGAAGACGACCTGTTTGCCTTCCACACGATCTTCAATAGTGTTGATTTCACCGGTCATCATATAATCGGCACCGAGTTCTTGTCCCATCCGTTTAACGGTTTCGAGTGAAGCGAATTCTGCTTGGTCGGCGCGTTCTTCGCGAATTTCGCTGCGCTCGCCCGAGCTGGAAACCGGGCGGACTTTGCCTGTGTTAATAAAGGCGCGCTCAATATCTGTTATAAATGTAGCGACGGGGATATGTTCCATGCTCTTATTACGGATGCCCCCGACAATAACGGCGGGTTTGCCACCGGTATTCATTCCGTGGTTGTTAATCCACGGGTGGTTCAAACAGTCGTCAATCATCTCATCTGCTACCATGCGGGAATCGGTATCGTTCCAACGTCCAGACAGATCTATTGTGGTATCGGCATCAACGCGGGTAACCTGTTTAGAAGAACTGCAACCGCTGAAAGCGATAATCCCGATGAGTACAGCGTAGATTGTGTATTTATAGACGGCAGTCTCGGCTGCCAATATTTTATCCATTAGGAATGCTCCTTTTTTTGTGGTTATCGGTTATCAGTTATCAGTTATCAGTTATTGGTTAAGAGGTCTCTTGTAACTGACAATTCTCACTGTGAGGCAAACTGAAAGGTTTTTCGCAGAAAAACCGAACTGACAACCGACAACCCTTTAAAAATCTAAGTCGGCTTCCTGAACAATTTTGTCGATGAACGTATTCAGTGCCATTGCGCCGATGTCGCCTTCATCGCGACTCCGGACGCTGACAGTGCGACTCTCCGCCTCACGTCCACCGATAATTAACATATACGGCACCCGTTGCAAGCGGGCTTGACGAATCTTCGCGCCGATCTTGTCATCGCTATTATCGAATGTAACACGACACCCCTTTTGCGCCAGAAGTTGCTCGACCTCTTTCCCGTAGTCAACGAAGCGTTGGCTAATCGTCATCACAACACACTGAACGGGAGAGAGCCATGTCGGGAAGGCACCGGCATAATGCTCAATGAGCATCGCGATGAACCGTTCAAAACTCCCACAAATCGCGCGATGGATAACCACCGGTCGCTTTTCAGACCCGTCGGGTGCGACATAGATCAAATCAAACCGTTCGGGCAACTGGAAATCGAGTTGCACGGTGGCGCATTGCACATCTCGGTTAAGCGAATCTCGGACTTGAAAATCGAGTTTAGGCCCGTAGAACGCCGCCTCGCCGGGATCAATAGTGTGCTCAACCTGATTGTTTTTTAGTACATCCTCAAGAATCGTTTCTGCGCGATTCCAGACCTCCACGTCCCCCATAAACTTCTCTGGGTTTCGTGTACTCAAGTCGCATCGGAAGGGTAAATCGAAAGTGCCGTAAATCCGCTGGAAGAGCCCAAGGATACGCTCGTATTCATCTGAGATTTGATCTTCCGTGACGAAGTTGTGCGCATCGTCTTGGCACATCTGGCGGACGCGCGATAAGCCCGTCAGTGTGCCTGTGGCTTCGTTGCGGTGCAACACGCCTTGGTCGTGCAAGCGGTAGGGCAGGTCTCGGTAACTATGGCGTGCGCTTTTATAAATAAGCATGTGTGCCGGGCAGTTCATCGGTTTGAGTGCACTGACCGAATCCCCATCTTCGCTTTCAACGACAAACATATCGTCTTTATAGTGTTCCCAATGCCCAGATGTTTTCCAGAGGCTGCTATCGTAGATGAGAGGTGTCCGTACCTCCTGATAGCCTTCGCTGAGATAGAGTTTCCGTACTTTTTCAGACAAGAGGTTATAGATAAACGCGCCTTTGGGAAGCCAAAATGCACTGCCGGGCGATTCCGGATGCATCTGAAAGAGTTCCAACTCGCGTCCGAGTTTCCGATGGTCGCGTTTGGCGGCTTCTTCGCGTTGTGTTAAATATGCCTGAAGGTCGGCTTTGGTCTCCCATGCGGTGCCGTAAATGCGTTGCAACTGCTCGCGATTGCTATCACCGCGCCAATAGGCTCCAGAAACGCGGAGCAGTTTGAAATACCGGCATTCGCTTGTTTTTTCGACGTGCGGTCCCTTGCAAAGGTCCGTGAAATCGCCGTTGTGATAGATAGATACGCCTTCGTCAGCAACACCTTCATCGCTTGCGCTGACTTCTCGGTCAGAGATCCCGTCGATTAATTCGAGTTTGAATTTTTGATCTCGTTCACCGAACCATTCACGCGCATCGTCGTAGGTCCAGGTCTCCTGTTCAAAAGGCACATTCGCTTTAATCATCGCCTTCATGTGCTTTTCGATTTCAGGGAAATCGTCGGGTGTAAGCGGACGTGGCACCTCCATATCGTAATAGAACTCGTTTTCGATCGGGGGGCCGATCGCGAGTTTGACGGTACGTTCGCCATCTGGAAATAGTTGTTGTACTGCATACGCCATGATATGCGCGGTCGAATGGCGTAAGCGTTGTAAGTAATCTTCAGGTTGATTGGGTTCACGCATTGCGGTTTACTCTCTATGTATCCATTCGTATGGGTTTCAGAATTGGTCTTATATAGACTTAACGTCTCTTTTCGTCAGTTGTTTACGAATAATTGTTTACGAATTATTTTACATGATATAGGTGGGAAATGCCAATTAAAAACCCGTAAGATTAAAACCGCTGCGTTTTCGGTGGGGTTATTGGAGTGATGGGGAGTGATGGTGTAGTGCTCAAGCATACCGCCACGCCGCCCGTAGTTTGATCTTGGCCAGACAATCGTAATATCTGGGTTTGAACCGCTGTAATTAGCAAATACCAGACAATCCTTCGCAACTTAGATGCTGTGGCGTAAGATTTTGGAAGGATGGGCGGTACAGGACTTGAACCTGTGACCTCTTGCATGTCAAGCAAACGCTCTAGCCACCTGAGCTAACCGCCCTTTTGTAGAAAAGGAATGGAGGTGGCGGTCGGAATCGAACCGACGAGTAAGAGCTTTGCAGGCCCTGGCCTTACCACTTGGCTACGCCACCAAAAGATGGAGCGGGAGACGAGATTTGAACTCGCGACCTCCACCTTGGCAAGGTGGAGCTCTACCACTGAGCTACTCCCGCATCATTTTGACAATTCGCAGAGAAAAGATTCCGCGATTTCAAAAGCATATATAGTTTAATATATTTGCCTTTAAATGTCAAATTAATTTTTTAAATGTCAAAAATTTGGATTTTCGCTAAAATTTTTTGCCAACGCTGAGGCATACCAAATTTTCTGTTCAGTTTTGTATTGTTTAATCTATTTAGAGTTGTTCTTCGATCCAATCATCGCCGTGTGCAGGATTGTAGATGAGTCCCTTTTTCATATCAACGCAAAGATCTAGTTCTTCCAATACCATGTGTCCAATGAGTACTGGTGAACCTTCAGGGAGATTGGTTACTCGGATGGTGCTGCTTCGGTCCAAGAGGGTATATTCGACCTCAGAATAGACGGTACGCTCCACAATACCGGTGGCAGTTCGCGCTGTCCGTTTATCAACAGGTCTAAGCCCGAGCTGTTCAATGAGTGATGTTGGCAAGCAAAGACGTGTTGCTCCAGTATCAACGAGCGCGTCTTCAACGGTGAGCTGCCTCACGTCTTTGGGGTTCATAGCACCTGTTTCTATTAAAAGTAGATCCCTTAGATTTACGAGTTTGATTTGAGCTGTGTGTCGCACTGTTTTGTTCTCCTGTGTATAAACGGCTATGTCCGATAATCGGCGTTGATTCGGATATAATCGTAGGAGTAATCGCAGGTCCACATGGTAACGGCTGCGTCACCAGCACGGAGATCAATCGTGATACGTACTGGATCTTGCGCGAATAAGGCGGTTGCTTTGTCTTCATCGTAGCCAGCGTCCATTCCATCCTTAACGAGTTGATAATCGGCGAGATAGACATCCACCTGATACGGATCGAATGCCGCCCCCGATTTTCCGATCGCCATCATGATCCGTCCCCAATTCGCATCGTTGGCGAAGACAGCCGTTTTAACGAGCGGTGACTCCGCAACTGCACGAGCTGCTTTCTCAGCATCGTCTCGGTTTTTCGCACGTTTGACGACCACCTCAACGAGTTTCGTCGCGCCTTCACCGTCGCGGGCAAGCATCTTCACCAATTCGGTGCAGACGAACAGAAGTCCCTGAGAAAAAGCCTCGTAATCTTCGCCTTCTGCTGCAACAATCTCGGTGTGGTCCGCGTGTCCAGTCGCCAGAATCAGTACCGTGTCGTTTGTACTGCGGTCGGTGTCAACTGTTAGGAGATTGTAGGTATCATCTACGGCTCGATTTAGTGCAGCCTGAAGTACTTCAGCACTGATTTTAGCATCTGTCGTCAGATAGGAGAGCATCGTCGCCATATTCGGCGCGATCATGCCAGAACCCTTGGCAATCCCGCCGATCCGCACCGGTGTGTCACCGATCTCAATCTTTACGGCAACAGATTTCGGATGCGTATCGGTCGTCATAATCGCTTCCGCGGCATCGCTACCACCTTCGGTGCTAAGTGCGCTTGCGGTGGCTTGAATCCCATTTTCGATTTTATCCATCGGCAACTGCTGTCCGATAACACCCGTAGAAGAGACACAGACGAGTGCTGCGTCTATGCCGAGTTGTTCTGCTGTTGCGGCAGCCATCCGTCGTGCGTTTGCCATGCCGACTTCACCCGTACAAGCGTTGGCGTTTCCACTATTGACAATAACGGCTTGTGCTTGACCATCGTTGAGATGCTCACGACATACGATGACAGGTGCGGCGGTAACGCTATTCTTTGTGAAAACGCCGGCAGCGGTCGCTGGTGTATCGGTGACGATGAGTGCCACGTCTTTCGCTGCCGCGGCTTTAATACCGGCATGAACACCCGCTGCTCGGACACCCGAAACAGCGGTAATCCCGCCTTCTATCTGTTTCATGAAACGCTCCTCTACGTTTACCTTAACATAAGTCACGTTTAGTTCTGAGTTTTGTCTGGTTGATCTAACAGCCGTAAGAGTGCTGCTTTTTCTTCGGGATCCAATGTGCGTAAATCTTCTATGTCAAGTCCTGCTAACCTTTCAGAAACCGTCAACCCACGCATGCGTTCTTCTGGGGTCATTTTTTTTAGCAGATCTACCCCCATGCTATCAATAATTCGCTGAAGTTGTTTTTCGTATAAACTCTGTTTTCCTGCCATTTTTAATATCTCCTTCGTGATCTCCGGTTCAACACGGGAAGCGTAGTAAATGTAGGTTAAATCGTCCGCGCCCACAATTTGTTCAGTAGGTAGGCAGACACACAATCAAGCGATTGTGCTGAACAGGTCTGCCAACTTGATACATATATGATACCACATTTTTAGGTAAATGTTAAGTTTTTGACGCAACAAAAGGAGCCACCGCTACGACATCCCCGCCTTGAAAGGCGAGGTTTTGTAGCGGAAGATTTGATAAAGTATACACTATCTATGTGGAAGTGTCAACGGAAATTTCATTTCGCATATAAAACGGAAATATGCTATACTTATTCACAAATAGCGAAAAACGAGGCGAGAAAAATGCATACCATTTTAGAGCGTTATCAAAAAGCCTTTGCGAAAGATAGAGAAATGTCGCAGGCTGCAAACCACCTGTTTCCAGATGGTGTGACGCACGACGGACGCTATATGACCCCCTTTCCGGTCTATATTACCCGTGCCGACGGATCCAAAAAATGGGGGTTTGAGGATAAGGCATTCATTGACTACTGGGCAGGACACGGGGCGCTGCTCCTCGGGCATAATCCGCCAGAAGTTGTGGAGGCGGTAACGACGCAGATGCACCGAGGGACACACTATGGGGCATGCCACCCATTGGAATTGGAATGGGGTTCACTCGTGACGCAGCTAATACCGTCAGCGGAACGCGTTCGGTTCGTCAGTTCCGGTACGGAGGCGACACTGATGGCGATCCGCCTCGCTCGCACCTATACGGGGAAAAATAAGGTGCTGAAATTCACTGGACATTTTCACGGTTGGCACGACAGCCTCATCTTAGGCGCGTATCCGCCTTTTGATATGAACGTCCCCGGCATTCCACAAGAGGTGCGTGATACAACCCTATTATCTCCACCGAACGATATTGATGCCGTTGAAACGCTACTGAAAACGGATAAAGACATCGCCTGTGTCATCCTCGAACCGACGGGTGCCTCTTTCGGCATCGTCCCTACAAACGGGACCTTCTTAAAGCAGCTGCGTGAATTGACAGAAGCGCACGGGGTCTTACTCATCTTTGACGAGGTTATCACCGGGTTCCGGGTCGCACCTGGCGGCGCGCAAGCGCATTACAACGTCACACCGGATATGACGACACTCGCGAAGATTTTGGCGGGTGGGCTTCCGGGTGGCGCGCTCGTCGGTAAAACTGAGGTCCTTGAACTCATTTCAATGAAATCGGAGCGCGACGGCTTAAAAATGCCGCACCCCGGTACTTTTAATGCGAATCCACTTTCAGCCGCCGCGGGTATCGCGATGCTCAATATCGTCAAGACAGGCGAACCGCATAAGCAGGCACATCGGACGGCAGACCGACTTCGCACAGAATTGAACAGTATTATTGACGATTACAGACTCGACTGGGTCGTTTACGGTGAATTTTCGGGGATTAGACTGCTCATAGGACACGGGGAAAAAGATGTCCGTGCCTCCGATTTCGATCCCTATACGTGGGATTATCGGAAATTGAAAGGCAACAGCGATCCAGATATGCAGGAACGTCTCCGATGCGGTCTATTGCTGAACGGTATTGATCTTGCCAATAATGGTGGAATGACAACAGCGGTGCATACAGACGAAGACATCACGGAAACAGTTGCGGCGTTTGCACAGACGCTCGAATGGCTGAAGGCGGAGAAAGCGATTTAGCGGCGTGTTTATGAAGCGCGCCACCGAAAAGACAAAGGAGATTGAATGAAGACGATTACGTATCGCGACGCGCTCAAAGAGGCGTTGGCAGAGGAGATGGAACGCGACGATGCGGTCTTTCTAATGGGAGAGGACATCGCCGAGTACGGCGGTGCCTATAAAGTGACCGATGGATTGTTCAAAGACTTCGGGAAGGATCGCATCCGAAATACGCCGATCTCGGAAGCCGCGATTATCGGCACCGCACTTGGTGCGGCGGTCACTGGGATGCGTCCTGTCGCTGAATTGATGTACATTGATTTTACGGCGGTTGGCATGGACCAAATCGTGAACCAAGTTGCGAAGATCCGTTATATGGTTGGCGGGCAATTAGATGTGCCGCTCGTGATTCGGACGCAGGGCGGTGCCGGTCGATCCTCTGCGGCGCAGCACGCACAGAGTCTTGAAGCCTGGTTCGTGCATATTCCAGGGCTACTTGTCGTGATGCCCTCTACACCGTACGATGCCAAAGGGTTACTGAAAACCGCCATCCGAGACGATAACCCGATTATGTTCATTGAGCATAAACTCCTCTACACAGAGGAAGGCGAGATCCCTGAGGAAGAATATACAATCCCGTTGGGTGTAGCGGACGTTAAACGTGAAGGTGAGGACATCACGATTCTCGCGACATCACGGATGGTTCTCAACGCGCTTATTGCCGCGGATACACTCGCCGGTGAAGGCATCTCTGCCGAAGTCGTCGATCCGAGGACGTTGATGCCGCTTGATAAAGAGAGTATCCTCGACTCTGTCCGGAAAACGAATCGGTTGCTCATCGCGCACGAGGCGGTTGGTCGGGCAGGGTTCGGTGCGGAGATTGCAGCACTTGTGGTGCGCGAGGCGTTTGATTATCTCGATGCGCCGATTGAGCGGGTCGCCGCTATGCCGGTACCTGTTCCGTTCGCACCGGTGATGGAAAACTTTGTGATTCCAAACGCGGAGCAGATCACTGATGCGGCACGGAAACTCGTCCGTTATGAAATATAGAACAGGTTTTCAAAGGAGGTTCTCATGGAACGAAATAGGGCAAAATTGCCTTTTGAAAGTATGACAGATGTGCAATTTCTTAACGAGCTCCTTCCGATTGTAGAACACGCGTTGTTTGTTGACCGTGAGCGACTGCTTGCATTGCTTGCGACAGATGCTGATCCGGATACGTTAGCAGAAGTCTTCCGTAGGTGTTTTGAAGGCTACTACTATGATGTAGCATTTGCGTTAGATTCTTATGAAACGCGCCTCCTTTCAATTTTGGATTCTTCTGATACTTACGCCGCTTTAAAACATCGAGTCGCTATTGTGCAGCGTAAACGAAGGGCTTCACCTACAGGGCGGGAGGTCCGACGAATGGGTGCGTTCCTCCCGACTGATTCTGTGCCAGAAATAAAAGTGTCTGCATTATCAAATCATGCTTTCCGAGAATTTCTGCACACATTGGTGAAGTCCGAATTTTTTGCGGCACAAGCACGGGTGGTTAAGTTGCTAAACCAAAGGGAGGCGGACGCTGGAAAAACTGCCCTATATGAAGCGACAGCTGCTGAGGGAGACCGCCTTCGGGAAGCGATTTACGAATTTTTCGTGTGTCATTTGGAATTTGAACAATTTCTTGAGGATTATGAATACGACCCGGACGAGGGATTAGAGATACAACCAGAAGTTGCTGAAGAACTCGAACAAAGCATCACAGATCATAAATCAGGGAGAGTTAAAGGTACGCCGCTCCAGGAGGTGGCTAAAAGGTTTGGTGTCAATCTCAAATGTACACATTGACCCTTAAACCGCGTGCTGAATCGGATTTGAGACGTTTAAGTCAACCCATTTACATGCGAATCTTCAACAAGCTGGAAAGGTTGTGCGAAATTTGCGAGACTACCCGCATAAGGCATTGAAAGGTAGACATAGAGGAAAATTTAGTCTATCAGTTGCTAAAGATTATCGAATTCTCTATACTTGATAGGCATATTCGAGAAATTGTTGTTCACCGAATTGGACACTGTAGCAGTATCTATTAACAGAATTCATAAACCTATTTCGGATTTACCAACTTCTGATACGCCCGCGTCAAACTCAAGACGATCGGTGTCCATACTATCGCCGCCACCATCGCCGTAATTGAGAACGCGATCCCCGGAATCGTCTTTACACCTAACCTCACCAATTCGATTACACCCGCACTCCCACCTTTTGAGGAACGATATCCAAATGAATCAATAACCTGTTTCGCACGATAGCGTGAATCGTACGAGAGCGGCATATAGAACAATTCCTTCCCCGCCCGGAAAATCGAGTAATCTAACGCTTTAAAGATTGTATACGCCGCTGTTCCGGTCCTAAGCGATGGAGAAATCGTCAGAACCAGACTGCTGACGAAATGGACTATCGGGATACCAAGATGAATATAGTGTAGTGCTACAAATCTAAGCGCGAGTGGCACAACCACCAATTGTAAAATACCAGAAGCTAATCCGAGGTTGCCATAGACCCCACCGAAAAACCCCGTTCGTACATCCTTATCAGGTATCTCTGTTTCCGCTAATCCGTTGAAACGGAGATCCAGGACAGTAGAGACCACCTGCGTACTTATGACCAATACACCGATAAAGATCAAATATTTGGAACGAAAAAGGGTTTTTACACCAACGTGTCCAAATCTACCACCAACCTCTTCCTCGCTGGGTTTGGGTTCGCCGCCAAACTTATAAGCAATTATACCAAGAACCGCTGTTGGTACAAGGGATGCTGCTGTAAACAGCAATAATGCTTCAGAACCTAACACAGTTGCCCATTTGCTCACAAGTGTTCCACCGAGGAACGAACCGAGAGACGCAACAGCGCAGAAAGGTCCATTAATCCGCTTCGCTTGTTCAGTCGTTAGCACACTGTTCACAAACGACCAGAATTGCTCGATAATTATCACAATATACGCTTCGCGAAACACGTAGATAATAGCCGCAGCGAAAGGCATGCCTCGGGAAAGCGCAGTGTAGGACCAGAGGATCAAGGCAGCGGAAAAAATTGAGGTTATTGCCAAAGCACGCGTCGCACCTTGCCACGAGAGCAAACGTCCGTAACCGTACAGCAACACAAACACACTCGGCGGGACTGCTACCATACCACGCGAGAGATTCTCGGCTCCATACACCTCAATGAACAGTGAAGAGGACACGGAACGGATAAACTCATAACCGAATAACACAAAAGCGGCAGCACTACTAATCGCGATGGCGGCATAAATAAGTCGTCGTGGAAACATACGTTGGGTTACCCCCCAAAAAACTTTAAGATCGTGTCGGAATTTTATCTTCGGTTGGACGGGGGTTGTGCACCCAATGTCCGCTTGGATCTTTACCTCTGGCGACAATCGCGCGTTGGTTCCAATCGTTTGCTGCATGGACTTCAGGCGGCACGAACCGCATTGTCAACCCGCAACGCCGGCGATCTGATGTGTTCGGTTCGGAACCGTGTAACAGCAGATCCGAATGCAGCGACATTTGTCCGGCTTTCATCTCAAATGGATGTGGCGCGTCCCCATATTGTGTCGCGCCATGCACTGTCTGACCCAGTACATTCTTTTCCTCAGCGGTGCTACGTTCAAATGCAATTTGCCCATGCAGGTGCGACTTCGGAATAACGGTCATCGCTCCATTTTCAAGTTCAGCATCGTCAATAGCGAGCCACACGGTGACGGTCTTGCTTGGAGAGAGGGGCCAATACGAGGCATCCTGATGCCAACTTACCTGTTTCACATCACCCGGCATCTTGCAGAAATAGTGTGTTCCCCAACAGATCAGCGTTTCACCGAGGAGATCTTGCACATAATCCAAGATTCTTTCTTCCGTAACAAGGTCGTGGAGACCGGTACAAGTGGTATGCCATCCGTTTATAGAGTAGCTATTCATCCCAGCTGCTAACGCCTTCTCCATGAGTTGATCGAAATAGGCGCGGTGTTCCGCGATCTCTGCTTCAGAAAAGACATCTAACGGTGAAATAAAGCCCTTTTCATTGAAGTGTTCGATTTGGACAGGTGTTAACGTTGATGGATTCTCGTTTTCAACCGGAAAAAACTGCAGTTTTCGCTTGAGTTCCGGCATTGCGTCCGTAATTGGCATCGCAGCGTCCTCGTTTCTTTGCGTAGGTCAGAATTTGTATTGCAGGTATGATACCAAATTTGGGTGCTGTTGTCAATTTTGTTTGTCCGAATTGACGAAAATTCCACTTGACTTTTAGAGTGAATAGACTTATACTAATCAACAGTGTGTTAGTATCTCCCTTGGACACAAGAAATAGACCTACCTACTTAGAAGAGCACTAAAAAATGGACAAAAAACGAGCGAGTGGACGCTATTATACACGCGGGAACCCGTTCCGGTTGGAACCCTTCCAGACGTGGGCACAAGCGTCTAATTTAGCACAACAGATAACTTTAGAACCGTTTGCCGGTGCGAAAGACATTCCACAGTTGATTGATGCAGCAAACCTACAATGCCAGGATTGGGCATTTTTCGACATTCAACCCGGAGCAGAAGGGATTGCACAACGTGACACCCTCGCAGACTTTCCTAAAGGATTTAACGTTTGCATTACCAATCCGCCGTGGCTGGCGCGCAACTCCGCAACGCGCCGCGGTCTACCTTTTCCAGAAGCGACTCGTTACGACGACCTCTACAAATACGCACTTGAGCAGTGCCTGACGCATTGTGGGTGGGTTGCAGCGATTATCCCAGAGGCGTTCATTCGGAGTGGTCTGTTCCTGAAACGGTTACACGATTTCATCTCCTTAGTCCCGCAAACGCAAGATAAAACAAATTACCCGCCTGATAAGGGGGGCAGGGGGATTTCAGTTATGTTTGAAGACACTGAACACCCTGTGGGTCTCGCGCTGTTTGCACCGGACGCGACATCAGATGTAAGGATATGGCGCAACAATCAGCTTCTGGGTACTATGAGTGAACTCCGTAGACACCTCCCGCAACCGTCCGCTAACCGCAATATTGTGTTCAACGATCCGGCGGGAAATCTCGGACTCATCGCCATTGATAACACCGTTTCTGCGTCTATCCGTTTTTGTCCACCCGAGGAACTCAAAGATTATCCGATCCGTGTCCATTGCCGCTCTATAACAAAAATCGGCGTGCCGTGGCGCGTGGATATAGATATGCTCAACGCTCGCTTGAAAACAATCCGAGAGAAAACCCACGACGTTTTCTTGACAGCATTCAAGGGTATACGCCGCGATGGACACTACCGACGACGCTTGGATTGGGCATTGTCGCGTGCTATTGTTGATATGGAGTAGAAAATGGCCCCCCAAAAACTTGTCTGTGCACTACTTTTAATAATACTTATCACTTCCGCAGGCTGCGTCCCTGGGGATGGCAAACACACTGCTGAGAAAACGGCAGGATTTTTCTGGGGTATCTGGCACGGATGGATCGCGCCGATTTCACTGGTATGGGGCATTTTTAATCCGGATATCCGTGTCTATGAACTCCAAAACACAGGATGGTGGTACGATTTCGGGTTCTATATAGCCATCATCAGTGGTTTCGGTGGTATTTCCCTCACGCGGCGGAAACGTAAGAAGACCGTAGTGCAGAACAGCAGCAATTCTAATTAAGAGTACTAAAACCAAGGAGAGGCTGTGATGAAAACTTTTGAGACGCGAGGGCCTGTAGATGCCGCGCGAAATTATGTCGTCAAGCGGACAACCGAACTTGCAGATTTCATCGCCCGCGTCCAACAAGGTCGCTACATTGTCATCTTTGCGCCTCGGCAGACAGGCAAAACAACCTTTTTCCGATGGGCATTGGAGGCCCTCCGAGAT
>VXZK01000401.1 GCA_009845545.1 Candidatus Poribacteria bacterium | reverse complement strand
GACTAACAACAAATTAGTAGGAATTAACATGGATCACGCTACAACAGAAAGATAGCAAGAATCATGCCAACCTAAAACGCCAAAATGAGGGGATAAATCAGGAAAGTGTGTGTTACTTGACACAACTCGACTCGAGATTTGACAAAAATGTATCAAAATAGAAACACCTTGATGTGATGTTACCGCTGGTGTGCTTTTTCATTATTAGAGCGACAGAAGTCAAGCATCGCAAGAATACTCGGAGGCACAAAGTGTTCAATCGCTTCGCCGCGCACCAACAGTTCGCGGACCTGCGTTGAGGACATATAGGCATAAACATCTGGCAACAGAATGCTCGAAACGTAGGAAGTATACTGGCGAATTTCTGGTTGTGCCATGAAGGACGCTATCGTTTTAATATCTGCCTCTGCACGATTCGCAACAATGAAGCGAGCCACCACAAACAACGCTTGCAATTCGGCGTGAAAATCGGTGTAGTACTTTGGGTCAAAGATCCTGACGAGAGTATCATAACCGACAATAAAGTGAAACTCGGTATCTGGTGGAAATATAGATTTTAAGGCGGCGACCTTATCAATATACCTGCCGTGGCTTGATACACCGACGGAAAACGCTTGTCGGCTTTCCGCGTATTTCTTGACAGTTAAGAGTCGCGCAGCAAGCGGCAAACCGAACACTGCTTTATCCACGTTCGCTTTCGCAAGAAGCAGGAGCAGTTCATCCAACTCGTATTTAGCGACCGTATCCTCCACCATCCGCGTATGCGCAAGCGTCAACGGATTGAAGGAGCCTGAAAAAATACCGAGCTTCTTACGGCACTCAAGTATCGGTGGTGCAGCGCGGTGGACAAGTTCTATCTGCGGCGGTGCCGATGTATCCAACCGGTTAAAGAGTGCTGTATACCGTCCATAGTCCGGGTGGATCTCGCATTTTTGTATCAAGAGATCCAGTAGTGAGTTTGCCATCATTGTTCACCTGTGTTCTTGTCCGAGTCAAAGATTCGCGTGAAGAGAGAATCAATCGATGTCGGCTTCGGCTTTTTTCGCTGCTTCCCAGATTGCGTCTAAACTTTCTAAGTTCTGTGCTTCAAAATTCGTGCCGCGGCGTTCTAATTCTGCTTCCATCCATTTAAAACGCTCCATAAATTTTCGGTTCGCCTGCCGCAATGTCTCTTCAGCTTGAATCTCCATAAAACGACACAGATTAACAATAGCAAATAACAGGTCCCCGAGTTCCATCGCTGTTGACGCTGGCTCATCTGCGTCAATGCTCATCTTAACCTCCTCAAGCTCTTCCTCAACCTTGGCAACAACATCGGTCAGTTCATCCCAATCAAAGCCGACCCGTGCTGCGCGGTTCTGGATCTTCTGCGCGCGGAGCAGCATAGGAAGCGCGTTCGGAATTCCATCAAGGACGGATTCCCGATCCTCATAACCCGCCTCTTGACGTTTGATCGCTTCCCAGTTTTTCACAACTTCATCCGAATCCTCAACATCCACATCACCAAAAACATGCGGATGCCGCCGGATCAGTTTCTCTGTTAACGTCTCAATGACACCATAGATGTCAAAATCCTTGTGTTCGGCCGCAATCTGTGCCTGGAGCATAATGTTCAAAAGCAGGTCACCGAGCTCCTCTTCCAACTTCTTTGGATCCGCAGCATCAATCGCTTCAAGGGTCTCGTAAGTCTCTTCGATCAGTGTAGATTTCAACGATTCATGTGTCTGCTCCCGATCCCATGGACATCCATTTTCGCTCCGCAGAGTCGCTATGACATCAAACAACTCTTTAAATAGGTCTTTCGACATACAAATCTCCTTTACTTTGCCCCGACTTTGTGTTTTAAGTCTTTCACGTGTTTTTGTACTGTTGTGTAGCGTTCGGCTTTTGGGAAATAGGTGAGATAGAGCTCGTAGAGCTGCAAGGCGCGCGCATAGTTTTTCTGTGTTTCCGCTGCCAGGGCACGTGCCTCTAATGCATCCGCCTTTGCATTCAACAGTTCACTGAGCAGTTGTGTGGCACGTCCCGCGAAAACGCTATTGCCATACTTACCCTGAAAAGCCATTAACGCCTTCGTTACTTCAGCGTAGGGTTTCTTATCAAACGCATCTTTGAGGCGTTCAAGTTCTGTTTCGGCTTTCGCAGCAAGACGCATTGCTGATTTTTTTGCCGTACGGCACGACTCCGTGTCAGGTAAAATCTCCGCAATTTGGGTGTAAAGGGTGAACGCCTCCCCGAGTCTGCCAACGTTTTCAGCGATTTGTGCCTTTTCAAATCCAGCCGCAACCTGTTTCGCAGGTCCATAAGCGATAAGCCACTCCCGCATTTTGGTTTTCGTCGACCACTGCGCGGAGAGACTGTGCGTTTCATTTTCCCAACCCTCAAAAGTCACATCCGCGCCCCACGCTTTATAAAACCCAGAGGCGCGTTTGGCACGCGGATAATGTGGATCGTCCAATTCACCTGCACCGTAGAAGATAGGGTGCCCGCGAATCAGTTCCGCTGGCGGTGGATTCGTATCCACATCGCGTCTACCTGCACCAAGAATCAGAAAACCGGCTAACCGATCCAGCAACTGTTCACCTAAAACAGTCGTCGAATAGCCACCTTGGCTATACCCCCCCATGAAGATATAATCCCTCGCAATATTCAAACGCGCGGATACAAGTACCATCACTTCATGAAAGAACGCCTTTTCAGGTGCTGTTTTGGTAGGTGGAAGGTGGCCCTTGTAATAGTCGTCAGTTGCGTAATTCATACCGACAATGATAAACCCTTCTCCTTTTGTGATATGCCTGAACATCCCCGTTGTGGCTGTCCCACGGTAGCCGTGGTAATAAAAAAGAACCGGAAATGGACGCTTGTCGGTGTAATCAACCGGAACGTAAAGCAAAAAAGTTTTCTCTGTTTTTGGTGCTGTGATACGCACTTCCTTTCCCGGCAATAATTCAGCGTCAGACATGGGCACATCAGCAGAGAGGACGCTGCAAAACAGAAGCAGAAGGAGTGTGCTCAAGCATGCGATCTCTACGATCAGGCGCGAATTATTGGAACGGAAGATACCTTTGATATGGTAAAAGGCATTGAAAAGGCGTGTTTTCATCCGTCTGTGGTTTCCCCCTGAAGAGCCTCTAATTGGAGGATGAGTTGACCGAGTTGCAGTCGTAGCAGTAACGTGTAGATTTGCATCAGCAGGGTAACTTGTGCTTCCGTTGGCAGGTCGCTGGCATAAATTACGGCGAGTAATTTTTCTGCGCGATCACGGACTTCCTCGACTTTCTCCCAATCCTCTTCTTCTCTCTCTGGGGTGCTCTCCTTGATAAACTGCCATAAGCGATCCTGGATTTCGAGCATATAATTCTTTGCCATTGCGGTGCGTGCCTTCTTAGCAGAATTTACCCAAATGGTATTCGCCTTCCAATTCAGCATAAAGGCAATACTGTTGATAACCACATCGCGAAGCGTGTCCTCGCCAGAGAGCAGTTCTTCTAAGTTTGTGATGCCCTCCGCTTCTGCTGAGAAGGTACGAACGCGCGTAAAATCTTTCATATTTGTCAACAACACTTCATTTTCTGAAATGAGCCGCCAAAAATCGGCACTCGTTGACAGTAGTACCTCTACACGATTGCAAACGGTGTCGGGAATTTGCGCGCGGACGCAGTAGTAGTGCAGACTGTGGAGTTGACTCCGAAAGCGTTGCAAGCTCTCAGTCGTCTGGATTTCTGACGAACGCGCAATATTCGGGAGGAGTTCCTCCCGAATCTGATTCAAAAGTGTAGGGACAGTGCGTTCAACGTTCATATCTATAAAAACTTACAATTATTATGTAGACACTCATCTCTTAACAGAGGCGCGTTCGTAGTAGGGCGATTCATCACCTGTCGCGTCAAAGCATGTTCAAATCATTACGGGATCCACTATAATAGAATAGCAGGCTTGCTGTAAAAAGTCAACAGAACAATTGTTGGCAGAATTGCTTGCTTTCTCAAAATTTTTCGTGTATACTCTATTGATACCATAAACTTTGATACGGAGGCTAAAATGAAGAATCTTGTGATAACAGAAGAAATTTGGAGAGAAGGCAATATGTACACCGCTTATTGCCCAGAATTGGATGTTGTGAGTTGTGGAACGGATATAGAAGATGCACAAAAAAATCTCATAGAAGTCATTGAAATCCAATTGGAGGAAACAGCAAAACTCGGAACGCTCAAGGCGTTTTTAGAAGACGCAGGTTACGATTTGACCACTTCACAACCGACCCTCCAACTTGATAAACAAGTAGTAGCATTTAATCAGCGTACTGTCCCTCTTGGAGGCCTTTAATGCCGAGGCTTTTGCCAACAGATTGGCGAACCCAAGTTAGAATTTTTGAAAAATTCGGGTGCCACTATGTTCGGCAGAAGGGATCACATCTCATCTACCACCATCCTAATGCGGAACGTGCCGTTGTTATCCCTCGCTATGATGAGATCCCTGTTACGTTCATCAGAAATAACATGCGGACTGTCGGCATGAGCAGAGAACAATATTTTCAGTTGTTTAGCGAAGTTTAATTGTTCAATCCGGTCCCACTACCTTTATAGTAGATTTTAGAATTACTTATACACTTTTTCCTTACCAGACCAGCGT
>VXZK01000326.1 GCA_009845545.1 Candidatus Poribacteria bacterium | reverse complement strand
AGAGACATCCTTGAAAACACGACATAAAACCAACAAAAACTGTCCAAACTATTGTTTATAATCGTAAGGTCGGAAAATTATTGATGATATTTATTGTCTCAAGACTCACGGTGATGACACGTGCTATTAAGTCTACAATATATCGATCTTCTGTCTCGCGATTCGGGTCGTTGACAATACGGCTCCCTCTGCCTGTCTTCGGTTTATAGTCCTCTGTGACGCTATACTGATCAACGATCCATTCCAAAGCCGAGCGAGTCCCTAACCGATAATCGTGTGCTTCAACGGGAATATTTTCAATCGTCAGGAAGTCATTATAGCGAATCTGCGTTTTATCTTTGGACAAGGTCATTTTTTCAACACGCCAATTCAAGGGCATATCCGGGGTTTCCTTAAGCGTCAATCCTGTATACTTTGGGGCGGATTCATAATTGATATGGAGATATGCTAACTGCTTACCAGCCTTTGAAAACGCCCAGAAATCGTTAGCAAAAAGAATACGCGGGAAGCTACGCTTAAGGCTTTCCTGATACTTATCGCGATAATCTGGCTGATGTAAGATGCCGTAGGTATAGTAAAAGATATCCCATTTGCTTATGCTTTCGTCGCCGTAGTGCCTTCTGAATTCTAACAAAGCCCAGTCAGTAATATTTTCTCGGAGGTTTGTTCCATCTTCGTCGTAGGTGTAGAACGGAAAACATTGGGCTTTTTCAAATGCTAAATCTAAGGCAGAAATCTTGTCTGTAGCAAGACACCCAAAACCTTTTCTATCACCAATGCCAGCGACACAAATCACTTGATTTTCCGTTTCTGTCGCGGGAGTTGGGAAAATACGCGGAAACCTTGAAGCACGCTCCGTTGTCATTCTTGGGTCAAAGTAGAGGTGCAATTTAGTAAATGGACGATAGAGGGCTTCTCTTACTCTTTTTGCCGAAAAATGAGTTGTTTTCCCACTTTCCAATTTACTCTTTAAACTTGAACTCCATTTTATTTTTGCGTCGTCATATAAAACAAAATCATCGACTTCAAGTTCAGGGACATTTCCACGTTTTGACTCGATGACCTGACGGTTCCAACGATCCATCTCAGCTGTGTAAGTTTTTATTGTGCGTTGCACGTTATCACGGAGTGCATCTTGATCAAAATTGTAAACCCAGACATCTCGATTCGTTGACACACCGAGACTGAAGTCTTTGAAAATTACACCGTTAACTACTCCTTTTTCTTTTTTTGCCTCCTTAGTTCCTATCGGAACGAGATCATCAAAATCGTCTTGGATCCCTCCAGTAAGCCACGTATGGTTTACATTAGGTTGAATCTCTTGCCACGTGACAGTGCCCACATTTTTATGGGTCTTAAGAAAATCGAACGTCTGAGCCTTGCTCTGTAATTCTGCTTCATCGTTATAAAAAATATGGGTGGAGTCAATAGGTTCTCCTGTTCTCACGAGTATCGCGATGCTCACACCCACTCTGATGTTGAATACATTAGAGTGGGCAGGTTGTCCCTTACGGAGGTTTCCGCCTAAATTGAGCAGATACAGTGCATCAAATTCTTTAGCAAGGTGTTTGCGCATTCCATCGAACATTCCGGCATCAATAAAACTGTTGTTCGTTACAAACGCAACGATACCGGTGTCTCGAATGCGCTCCGATGCCCAACTGAATGCTCTCACAAACGGATCATATAGTTTGTTATGGAGTTGTGCTTTGGAATCTTTTGAATACGTATCTTTTATCCGTTTATCTATTGCCGGGTATTTACGATTTTTGTTATTGTCATTTTCATTCTGTTGTCCGGCATTATAGGGTGGATTACCGATCACCACAAACATGTCTGTGGCTTTTTGTTTGTTGACCCGCTCTGTGTTTTTAGGTGTAATCATTTCCTGCTGAGCTTTCTCAAATAACTCAAAAGTATCGGCAAAGACAATACCTTCAAACGGCAGATATTTCTGGGTGCGTTGCCAGAATTCCTGTTCAATGTTCAGATTCGCAACGTAATAAGGCAATAGCAGCACTTCGTTGCAATGCAGTTCGTGCCGGTATTTATTCTCCAGTGCTATTTTTTGGATGTCCTGCATGAGCCGGACGATGAAATTGCCGGTGCCGACAAACGGGTCTATGATATGTACACCGGTATCCGATAGAGAACGATTGAACTCGGTTTTCAGGAGATATTCGACGCTATTCACCATAAAATCGACAATCGGTTGCGGGGTGTAGACGATACCGTGCGTATCCGCCACTTTAACAGAAAACCCTTGGAAAAACCGCTCGTAGACGGTATTGAGAAAGTGTTGTTTTTCGGAGAAGTCTTTACAATAGGTGGCAGCGTCTTCAATAGCCGTGTAAAACGGCTCCAGAGGTTTGAGAAACTCGTCGCGGCTCATAGAGTGCTGCATGAGTGCTTTACTCACCTTTTCAATCTCAATAGCGATGATGTTTCGGTTGGTAAAATCCGACCTATCAAAAACTTTAAGGAAGATCCGTTCAGTGAGGATATGCTGGATGAGCATCTCTTCAACGGCAGCCTGCGAAAGATCCGGGTTAATCGCGGTGCGACAGGTTTGGTAAAATCCAGCGAATGCCTCTTTGAATCCACCGTTTGTCTTATGCTCTTGTTCAACAAGTGTTTTCAACTCGTCTGCCAGTGCCGGAATCCGAGTACTGAATTTATCAACTGCATCGTACCAATCGCTAAAAGTGATGCCTGAATATGAAAAGAGACGCTGGAGCACTTCAATAAGGTTTTCCGGATCGGTGATGTTTGTGTCCAATGCTATCTCATCGTTCTGATATAAGATGGCGCGCTCCGGGTTTTGAAACAGGATATTGTCAAATGGATACCCCTTGTCGCGTTTCTCTTGAATTGCTTTTGGAAGGTCGTCATCCATATCTTTTGCTTCCCAGTAGGCGATCGGGAGTCTGTATGGGTCAATGATTGCACCATCAATGACGATGCGATTTCCTTTTGGGCTGCGCATCGCGTGTTGCGGCTCAAGCGTGACACCTACCTTTTTTGCACAAGTGGCAAGCAAGAAAGCGAAAGGACTACTGACTGCGCCTTCATGCGTAATGTTATGTTGCTCGTATTGTTCTAACGCCTCGTAGTAGTCTCGTATCGGTTTGTGTGTAGGCTTAAGGTTTAGTTTTTTCATAGGGATCTCCATTTAGTGTTAACTTTTTTGTCACTGAAGATGAAGCTGCTGGTTGTCTGAACCGGAATTTATCGGATTCGGGGATTTTCAGGCTGGAAATGGAAGGGTGGAAAAAGTCTGGCTTCTCTTTTTAGGACTTCCTAAGTTTCTGTCTGGCTTTCTCTAAGTGTTTTTTGGGCGTTTTCTCGGTTGGTGCGGGCTGTTGCATATTCAGGGTCAAGTCGGATTGCCTCGTCATAATCAGAGATAGCAGCTTTAAGGTGTCCCAGTTTGCTTTTGGCAAAACCCCGGTTGTTGTAGGCTATCGCATCATTGGGGTTTAGACGAATAGTTTGGTCGCAATCGGAAATGGCTTCAAAATATCTCCCCAGTTCACCTTTCGCAGCACCTCGATTGCCGTAGGCTATCGCATCATTAGGATTTATACGGATCGCCTCATCATAATCATGGATAGCAGCCTCGGGGTGTCCCAGTTTACTTTTGGCGTTTCCCCTGTTGTAGTAGGCTGTCGCATATTCAGGGTCAAGCCGGATCGCTTGATCGTAATTGGAAATGGCATCGAAATATTTTCCTAAATCGCTTTTGGCGTTTCCTCTGTTGTTGTACGCTATTGCATCATTGGGGTCAAGCCGGATTGCTTCGTCATAATCAGAGATAGCAGCTTCAAAGTCTCCGAGTTCGCTTTTCACAGCACCTCTGTTGGTGTAGGCTGTCGCAAATTCAGGGTTTAGACGAATTGCCTCATCATAATCAGAGATAGCAGCTTCAAAGTCTCCGAGTTCGCTTTTCGCAAGACCTCTGTTGTAGTAGGTTGTCGCAAATTCAGGGTTTAGACGAATTGCCTCATCATAATCGGAAATGGCAGCCTGATAATTGCCTTGATTGTATGACTTATTACCCTTATTGACGTACGCTTTTGCGTCCGTAGGGTCAGTGATTGTGTTTTTAGTGTTTTCCATCAGGCTGTTTCCGTCATATCATGGTATGTAGGCGGTATGTCGTCTAACTTATCTAACCCGTCCACGCTCGGTACTTCGGGGTGCCCGGGAACATCTCTCGTTGCTGAAATTTCTGCTTGTGCTGAGATTCGTTCTAAAATTTTGGTCTGTGCTGATGTCAGTTTGACGATTTGATCGGAAATTTCAGTCTGTGCTAAGGTTAGATTGGTGATTTGTTCAGTTAAGCGATCCACCAAGTTAGCACCCTCATTATCCTTACCAAACCGTCTATAAAAAAAGATAGTTACCACCGGACCCCCTAAAATCGCTCCCAAGATCACAAATTGTAAGGTGCCAATCCATTTCGTTCTTTCGTCAAGCCTCGTGACCGTTGTTTTCAATTCTCCAACAGTTGTGTCGAGTTTTCCAACAGTTGTGTCGAGCTTCTCCACAGTTGTGTTAAGCTTCCCGATATCTATCTTTTCGGTAACTGTTATAACTTGCGAATCTGGCGG
The DNA here is from genome assembly GCA_009845545.1 of Candidatus Poribacteria bacterium. Taxonomy (GTDB): domain Bacteria; phylum Poribacteria; class WGA-4E; order WGA-4E; family WGA-3G; genus WGA-3G. The sequence goes on along the minus strand of VXZK01000326.1, from coordinate 23,034 downwards.
CTGCTGCCCGAACGCAGCAGCAACAAAGAGAATCCAGAGAATCCCGACACATATCGTCCGCCCATGTAGCATTATGAATCTCCTTGACTTCAGTTTTACGACATAAAAATAACGCATATACCGTATTTTGGTTAACAGGTTAATCTATTTTAGCATATCATTCAAGACAAAAAAAGGAAAAGACACTTTCGTCCACCGGTAGGTTCGATTTTCTAACCGAACCTACACAGAGTGTCCTATTAACTCTAAACTGTATTGCGCTTGTGCTTGTGTGTGCTGGAAACGAACAGTTTGCGCTACAAATCGGAAAAAGCGTTCTATAATTGGACAAAATCGTTCCCTAATGGTAAAATCAATAAAACACAATATGGAAAGGCAGAAAATGCAACGAATCCTCATAGATACTGACCCAGGCGTGGACGACGCTTTCGCGATCCTCCTCGCAATGCGATCACCTGAATTACACGTAGAGGCAATAACAACTGTTTGCGGGAATACACCTGTCATGCAAGCCACACAAAACCTACTTACAATTCTCGGCGTGCTTGCCCTTGACAAGTTTCCTATTATTGCCCAAGGCGAGGCAGAACCGCTCGTCAAACCCCTCGTGACAGCAGCACACGTTCACGGTGAAGACGGCTTAGGGAATACCAGCCAATTGCGCAGTACTAACGGCAGCCTGTTGTATCCGCCCGCCAACACTGAGGTTTCATCAATGGCAGGTGTTGATCTCATCCTTGAGATGGCAGCCCGCTATCCAGATGAACTGGTTATTGTGACGCTGGGTCCATTGACGAACATCGCGAAGGCGATCCGTAAAGACGCGCCTAAAATGCGAAGGCTTCGGAAGATTGTTGTCATGGGTGGCGTGTTTGAAGAATACGGCAACGTTACAACAACGGCGGAATTTAATATCTTCGTCGATCCGCATGCAGCCCATGAAGTTTTCGATTTCGGTGTGCCTGTCCATATCGCGCCGCTTGACGCAACGCATCAAGTTATCTTAACCGGTGAACGGTTGCACGTCGAAGTCGATAAACGAGGCAGTCCGATTGCGCGTTTCCTCAAGGATTCCACGCAAGCTTGTATGGAATTTTATCGTCAACACGTCGGGTTCTGGGGATTTCATATCCACGATGCATTGCCTATTGGTATGCTCACACATCCAGACTATTTTGAGAGTGTTGATGCCTACGTACAGGTTGAGACCGAGGGCACTTTGACAAGCGGCATGACAGTTGCCGATCTACGACAAGAACGCCAACACCCTGATCCAAACGCTCAAGTGTGTGTTAAAGTCGCTGCCGAGGCGTTTTTGGATAACTTCTTTGAACGACTTCAGTGAAATTATATCTCGACTGGAGTTCTTGGAAACCTATAATTTGTCCCAAAATTGTTACCTTCAAATATTGCGTTTTGATTCGTCTCACCGCGGACTAATACTGTCTTTCCATCCGTTTGGAAACGGTTATTATAGAGGCGGATGTTACGAATCCCTTTGCTTGAACAATCAACTGCAGCGGGATTTCCATTGGCGGATTGTGCCATGTAGACCCTATTGGCATAAAAAGTTGTATCCGTGATACCCCCGTTCGCACCCGTAGACCAGAGATGGATGCCGCCATAACGATTGCGTCTGCCGTCGTTTACACTCAGGTTATAACGGAGGACATTACCGTAAAACGGAGGCGCGCCCTCAAACTGTGCCAGAAGATACCCAGCACCATCGTTGTCGTGGGAATAGTTATACTGAACGACTGAATTCGTCACACCGCCATCCAGATCAAAGCCCGCGCCATCTTTACTGCTGCCCGTCCGGTTGTGATGAGATTCATTGAACTGAATCACAACACGGTTGGCATCCCAAGCCCATATCCCGACCGGACCACCGCCTTCGTAATCGTTTAGGCTGCCGTTTTCGTAAGCGCGACAATGCTCAATAATCGCACCGTCCACCTGCGCAAGGACGATACCGTTCCCAGAATGGCTGCCCTTGCCGGGGATCCCCGTATTCCTATAGGCACTACAGTTACCGATATAAAAATCAGCATGCGCGTAACCCTTTTGCTCTGGATTCCACGCACCGATGCAACTAATACCCGCGTCGCCGTTATCATGGCTCGTGGTGTTTGTAATTTTGACATCACGAAACCCGCTCCAACTCATATCGGTCGGTTGCGCGACAAGGCTAATCCCGGAATACTTGAAACCACTGACATCTACCCGATGAATCCGAATATCTGCGAATGTGACGCTTCCCGGTAAGGTGTTAATGAATAAAATACCAGAGCTGGTATTCTTTGATGTCCCCGCCCCGGCAAAATTGAGATTGACAAGGTGCACACCGCCTCTATTTTCTGTCATGAAACCGGCACCGGACCCCGCGTCAATTGTCGCTTTGCCCGACCCGTAGGAGCCTATTGTTATAACATGTGTTTCATCCGTACGTCTCTGTCTAACCTTCACCAAGCAGAGGTTTCCACTGAAGGTCTGATCGGCTTGAAACCAGATCGAATCACCGGGGAACAAGTGTGCAGCATTCACTCGGTCAATACTTCGCCAAGGTTGTTTTTCGGACAAACCGCTATTTGAATCGTCCCCGAGTAAATTCACATAATAATCCATCGACAATGCTTAAAACACATTCGCTCCGCCAAGGGGGTGGTTCGGGATATAGCGGAGTTCGTTGTAAGGATCGCGCTGAAGCATCAGCGGTACTTCCAGTTTAGGGAGTTTCAGTTCGGCCAACTTAACCCGTTGATCGGGGGTTAGTTCTGCCACGACTTCCTCTATTAGATCCTTAACTTCGTTGAGGTAGATGTTGCGCTGCCTTAGAAACTTTCGTGCCTCCTCCCGAAATTCATATAGATCCCGTCTCGTCCGCGTGTCTGTGAATCTGTCTTCGTATCGACTGTAACTCCGTTGTGTTATACCTGCCCGAAACACCTGATAATCCGCCTCTAACTGTTTCTTCTCGAAATCGTAGTCCTCGACAATATCACGGATAAGTTTCAGTTTCGGTTGAATTGTCTGCTGTTGTGCTGTTGTCAGTTGCAATGCAGCAGAACTTTTGGGAACATCAATCAACTTAAGCCCGCCACATGCTTGTAAAAGAGCACAGAGGGGTAGAATGAGGATCAACCGTATGTTTCCCATAATCAACTCTCCATTCAGACGTGAACAGGTTTATGAAGCATTCCCACCGGGCCACGTTTCCATCATCTCCACCCACTGCTCCGGTCCACAACTGTCCAAATCGTATAACTCACTATATTTTGAGCGCAGATACGCCATATAGGGTTTAATAGAAAGTGGACTTCCAGTTGCGCTTTCAACGATTTCTGGTGCCGTATATTTCGACCCGTGTTGGTAAAGATTCTCTTTCAACCAATTGTGCAGCGTACTAAACTTGCCTTGCCTCTTAATTTCAGTCGGAATTTCGGGATGCGCCTTGAAAGCAGATGCGTAAAATTGCGCGCCTAAAATGTTGCCGAGCGTATATCCTTGAAATGAGCCACCAATCAACCCAAAATACCAATGGACATCTTGTAAAACACCGTCTTTATCATCTGGTGGCACGATACCGAAATCTGCTTCAAACCGTTCATGCCACACATGCGGTAAGTCTCGAATTTCCAGATTCCCTTCCAACATAGCCAATTCAAGATCGAAACGCAACATGACGTGGAGGTTGTATGTTACTTCATCAGCGTTTGTGCGGATAAGGGAGCGTTCCACCTTATTGATCGCCTTATAAAATGTGTCTAACGGAATATCACCGAGTTGCTCGGGGAAAACGCTTTGAAGTTTCGGATAGTAGTGATGCCAAAACCCTCGGCTGCGTCCGACTAAATTTTCCCAAAGCCGCGACTGACTTTCGTGGACACCGGAGGATGTACCCCGAGCGAGGGGTGTGCCTTCATAATCCATGCGGATGCCCTGCTCATAAAGCGCGTGTCCGGTTTCGTGCAACGTGCTGAACAACGCATCACCGAGAAAATTCTCTTTCGTCCGAGTTGTAATCCGCACATCACCGAGTGAGAATTTCGTCATAAACGGATGGTGCGTCTTATCCTGCCGGCCGCGATTCATATCGTAGCCGAATTGTTGAGCGACTTCCAAGCCAAACGCGAGTTGTTTCTCTTCGGGGAAGTGTTGGTGTAAACACGCATCGTCAGCAGGGGCTTGCGAGGTGATGGCTGAAACCATCGGAACGAGTTCTTGGCGCAATTCAGCAAAGACGCGACTCACATCCGCTGCTTTCATCCCGTAATCACTGAACTCGATAAGCGGATCCGCGATGTGATCATAACCCGGGAAAAAGTTGGCTGCCTGTCTGCTATATTCCAATGTTTTTTCGAGATACGGACGTACCCGCTCAAAGTCGTTTGTCGGACGTGCCTCAGTCCAGACTTGGTAGGATTCAGAGGTGTGGTTCGCCACTTCTGCTGTGAATGCTGCTGGGATTTTGATCGCGCGTTCGTATTTTCGCCGTGCAACACGGAGAAGACTTGCTTCATCAGAGTCATAAGCGAGGCTTTTTTCATAAGGTTCAAGCGCATCAAGCAATTTTCCGATAGCTGGATCCGTAAATTTCTCGTGCGATAACCGTCCGAGTGTAGCAGTTTGGCGTGCCCGCGCCGCAGCACCCCCTGGTGGCATATAAGTGGACTGATCCCAATAGAGCAATCCAGCAGCGGACGATATATCATTCACCTCAAGCAGACGGGTTTTGAGTTCTTGAAACTTGGTTTCCACACTATTTCTCCTCTCTGTCGTTTATGTTAACGGATACCAGATGTTTGTATTTCGTAGTTCTATTAATCGATTCAATTTTATCATGATTGAACTTTAAAATCAATTAATCTGTCGCGACGCATCTTTTGACTTGATTTATTTTCCAAAACCTATTATTATGCCCCTATGCCAAAACTGAACCTGAAACCGAGCCACAAAGCGATCTGGGACTTCTACGGTACACTGCAGCAATACGAACAACACGCAGTCCGACACGAAGGTGCAGTCAGTTCGCCCTTTGAAACTCTCCTGCACACCTGTGCAAAACAGGTAAATGCCACACTCGTCCCCCAATATGCGATACGCGCCGCAGCAGGAAACCGTATCGTCGTTGATGGTGTGATCCTTGACGCATACGGCTTGCCCTTCGCTTATTGGGAAGCGAAAGATATGGACGATGACCTGCCGAAAGCGGTGCAGGCGAAACGCGATAAAGGCTACCCACTCGACAATATTCTCTTTCAAACACCACAGCGCGCTATCCTCTATCAGAACGGACAAATAGCGTTGGATTTGGATATTACCGAGCCTGCGCGCTTGATTGCTGCACTCCAATATCTGTTCGCTTATGTTCCACCCGCCCTTGACAATTGGCAAACAGCTGTTTCTGATTTTAGAGCGTATGTACCAGACCTTGCACAGGCTTTGAAAGCCCGCATTGAACAACGTCACGAGGCCGATTCCGCTTTTAAGGAAGCGTTCACCGGTTTTTATGAAACTTGCCGGACCTCGATTAATCCTGATCTCTCACGAGACGCTGTTGAGGAGATGCTCATCCAGCATATTCTCACCGAACGTATCTTCCGCACTATCTTTGAGCGGTCAGATTTTACGAGTCGAAATACCATTGCCGTTGAGATTGAAAAGGTGAGTGCTGCACTCATGCGCCATGCAATGAGTCGCGACGCGTTTCTTAAACCGTTAGACCGGTTCTATGTCGCGATTGAGCAGGCGGCAACGCTCTGTCGAGACTTCTCCCAGAAACAGCATTTCCTCAACACGTTTTATGAGAAATTCTTTCAAGGTTTCTCCGAAGATGTCGCAGATACGCACGGCGTTGTCTATACACCACAGCCAATCGTGGATTTTATGGTGAACAGCGTCGCGCATATCCTTGAAACCGAGTTCGGACGTTCTTTGTCCGATAGTGGTGTTCATATCATCGACCCATTCGTTGGGACGGGTAACTTCATCGTCCGACTTATACAGGACATTCGAGGCACGGCGTTAGCGGAGAAATACCGCCACGAACTGCATTGCAACGAGGTGATGCTTCTGCCCTACTACATTGCGAGTCTGAACATTGAGCAGGAGTTTTTTGAACGGACAGCGGAATATCTGCCGTTTGAGGGGATCGCGCTTGCGGATACGTTTGAGTTGCTTGAGCAGCAGCAAACCGAGCTCTTCACGCGTGAAAACGCAGAACGGGTAGAGAGACAAAAGGCAGCGGACATGTTTGTTGTTATCGGTAATCCACCTTACAACACACAACAAATCAATGAAAACGATAATAATAAAAATCGTAAGTATCCTACAATGGACAAACGGATCGAGGAAACGTATGTCCAAGATTCCGCAGCACAGCTGAAAAGTAAGTTGTACGATCCGTATATGAAAGCTTTTAGTTGGGCATCAAAACGCATTGGCAACGAAGGGGTTGTTGCGTTTGTAACGAATAATAGTTTTCTTGATGGAACAGCATTTGATGGGATGCGGAAGCACCTTGCACAAGATTTCACCAAAATTTATCACATTGATCTCAAAGGAAATGCCCGTACTTCCGGTGAACGCAGACGCAAAGAGGGTGGTAACGTTTTTGATGACCAGATCCGAGTTGGCGTAGGCATTAGTTTCTTTGTTAAGAAGGCTACAGCCACATCTGCCTCTGCTGAGGTATGGCTCTATTCTGTTGATGACTATCTGAAAGCGCGCGAGAAACAGAAACTTTTAACCGATTTTGGAGATTATACGAATGTTCCGATGAAACAAACCACTATTGACAAAAAGTATACGTGGCTTACAGAGGGACTCCGCTCCGAATTTGATACCTTTATCCCAATGGGAAGTGAGGCATCAAAAAAAGGCGAAGGAGATGCGGCAGGAACGCTTTTTAAATCCTATAGCGTTGGCGTAGTAACTGCCCGTGATGCATGGGTTTACAATTTCAACCAAAACGCTCTCACAGAGAATTTGATACAGATGATGGAATATTACAATGGGCAGATGTTTCAATGGGAACGACGAAAGAATAGGGATATTAACGTTAATGATTTTATAGATACTGATGACACCAAGATCAAATGGACCCGGAGCCTGAAGTCCAAGTTCAAAACAGGCACATTAGCGGAATTTTCGGATGAAAATGTTCGCACATCTCTTTACCGGCCGTTTACGAAATCACATCTCTACTTTCATAGGATGATGAACGAATGCGTGTATGTGTTCCCTTCAATTTTCCCTGCGTCTGACACAGAAGCAGAAAATCGGGCAATTTGTGTCAGTTCCCCAAGGGCGAACACATCTTTTCACACATTAATGGTTAACGCGATTCCAGATTTTCATTTTACAGGTGATTCTCAATGCTTCCCATTCTATACTTACAACGAGGATGGCACAAATCGCCAAGAGAATATCACCGATTGGGCACTGGCAGCGTTCCGAGCCTACTACAGTGACGAAGCCATCACCAAGTGGGACATCTTCCACTATACTTACGCACTCTTGCACCATCCCGATTATTGTGAAAAGTATCAGGCAAATCTCAAGCGCGACCTACCGCATATTCCGTTTGCCGAAGATTTCTGGGGTTTCGCGAAGGCAGGCGCGGCGTTGGCTGACCTTCATGTTAACTACGAATCTTGTCCGAAGTCCGATGAACTGGAGGAGAGGGAAACAGAGGGTATGCAGGTAGATTGGCAGGTTGAGAAGATGAAGTTATCCAAAGACAAGACACAGTTGAAATACAACGACTTTCTGACTTTAGACGGCATCCCTGCCAAGGTGTATGATTATCGGTTGGGGACGCGTTCAGCGTTGGAGTGGGTAGTGGACCAGTATCGTGTGAAGATGGACAGACGGAGCGGGATTAAAAACGATCCGAATCGTGAGGCGGAGCCACGATATATGGTAGATTTGATTGGGCAGGTTGTCTATGTCAGTCTGAAGACAGTGGAGATTGTTAAAAACTTGCCAGCGTTGTAGGCTTCTCCATTCCACAACCGCGTCTTTACAAATTCGCTTATGGTTTAACCTTAACTTCCTCTTACTCTGACAGTAAAACCCATTTTACCACCAAACCCTCCACCCCCTGGCGAATTGTAGCCAAAGTTTCCAGTATTTCCTATGTTGCCTTGGAAATCAAACATTCTCTCTGGTAAATCGTTGCTAGGGACTTGTACATTTACTATTAGTCCTTCTGTATTATTGTCTCCAATCTGCATCAGATGAATTTCAGATTCCGTATCACCAATCAGATTGAGAATTTCTGCTACTCTATCACGATTGTTAGCAGCATCTGTCCTATCATTTTCCTCTCTTATTACTTCGTCATAACACTGGAAGGCTTCATCAAAACGCCCTAAAATTACTAAAGTGTTTCCTTTATTAAAATAGGCGTTAGGGGTAGGACCAAGGCGTATTGTCTCGTTATAATCTCTTATGGCATCTTCAAACCTGTGTAAAATCACCTTGATATTTGCTCGATTAAAGAAGGCTACTGGGGGTTCAGGCAGTGGACCTGGTTGAAGTGCTTCATCATAGTCTGCTAATGCCCCTTCATAATCGTTCAGCTCAGCCTTGATGTTTCCACGGTTCAAATAAACCATCCAAAGAATCGGATTGAAGAGTATTCTGGTATCTGGATCCCAGTTACGGAAAGGCCTATCTCTGTGATGAATTGCTAAATCATAGTCTTGCTTAGCATCAGGATAATTTTTCATTTCCGCTTTGGCATTACCCCGCAAGAAATATGTCTCGCTAACCTGCGGTTCCAGATCAATACATTTGCTGTAACTATAGACTGCCTGAGAATAATCACCTTGTTGATAGAATTGATTTGCAAGAAAAAAGTAATAGGCTGGATCCTCTATTTGAGGGACAGGCGATTCTGCTTTATTTACTACAGAAAAACCGGGCATATCCATAAATAGGGTCCGTTCGCTGATATCAAATATATCTTCAAGTTCTTTTTTAATTAAGGCTTTGTCCGATGCTCTAATTTCTACGTGCTGTAGGACATCTTCGGGAATTAATGGGCGACCAATAACAAACACACTACGTTGTCGGAGAATTCTTGGGGCTGCCTCGCCATAGGGTTTCGGTTCCCAATATAGAAGTTTATCGGCATTGGCACCAGGGAGAAAAATCGCTTCGGTGCTCTGCTTTTTGGCTTCATTAGGGACTTGTTGAAATCTTAGTGGATCTCTCAAATTTATACCGAAAACTTTTCCATCACAATCCTCATTATCTTTGCAGGCAAACCATAACGCTACCAACGGATTCCACGTAAAGTCGAGTAACCCCGTTGCTGCTTCAAAGTGTTGTAACTTTGCAAGAAGTTGCAGGTCAGAAATTTGATAGCCATCGTCAATATCAAATCCATTTGTTTGGGCAGGTTTTATAAGTCCATCACTGTGATAGTTCGCGTAAATTTGTGGAAAGTCAGGAGCTTGTATAATGTTTTCATGGTAATGCTTAATCAAGCGACGAGTAGCCCCAGAATGTAACTACCAGTTGCTGTTTGCTTGTCCACGAAACGCGTGTCCACTTGTGAACTTACTGATTTCGCTAAGGTATTTTTCGTCAATAATAGTTATTCACTTTGAAAATTCCGGAAGATGGTAATTCGGTCCTATCAGAAAGGGGTCTACTCATCTCTTGGTTAACCCTACAGAAAACTCTGGACTTCTCGAAACGCTGACCACAGGATCGGCATGTTCAAGCTGCGTAGCAACCCTGGGCGTACAAGTGATGAATAACATATTGAAAACTGTCGGTTCTTCAATCTTGAAGACCTCAGCATCCAATCCCTGTGTTTTAATCCATGCTTTAATTTCATCCCTACGTTTGACAGAATTTGCCTTTAACAATTTATACTTCTCTGCCCGGTCAATCCCTGCTAGCTCTGTGGATGAGGGACGATTTATCCTCACTATGAATTCGGCCATATTTGTGGGTGGGACCGAATAGATACTTGCCATTTTATCGGTTTCTGTTCCCATCTTATGTAAACCTCGCAAGTCCTACGCCAACCCTATCCGCGGGTGCTTGAAGAGGGAGGGCTGTATTGAGAAGGTGTCGTCGAAGTATATCCCGACGGAAGTTCGTATTCACTGAAGCGTAAAGGGCAGCAATTTCAGTGCCATAAGGCGCGGCCATGCTCGTTCCACTCATTTCCGTGTACAAAGTTCTATTGTTTCTGTCTCGTCCTACACTTGAAAAAATATTAACACCGTAGCCTGCAATGTCAGGTTGTGGTTCCCTACTAATAGGTGAGAAACCCCCGCCGCTGAAAGGGGCGGGCTTGTGCTTAGAATCAATTGCACCAACCGATAAGGTTTCGGGAAAGTATTCAGGGGCGCACATGTTGCCGGGGCGATCATTGCCAATAGCAACTATAGGGAGAACATCAAAATCTTCGACTAAAGTTGAAATAAGTTCTCGGATACCAACCATCAGGAGATCTCGATCCCTCTTAGGTATGAGTTCCGGTACAAACCCTAAGGACATATTTATAATAATAGGTTTATCACGGTTATCTTCGGTTCCAAATTCAAAAATCATCCAATCTAAAGCAATGCTAATACGTGACAAACTTGTTCGGTATGTCTCGCTTTCAATAACTGAGGCAACCATTAAATCTACGCCTGGGGCAACTCCAATGCTTTGACCTGCGATGATACCACAAACATGGGTGCCATGTCCGTCCACGTCAAAACCGCGGACATCACGCAGCTTTTTAAATCTGTAGTGAAGCGGAACATAACGAAAATCAATTTGTTTCCTCCGAAATTGAATATGGTCTGCATCGCAGCCGGTATCAAGTACACCAACCAATACCCCTTTTCCTATAATGCCGTTTCTGTGTGCTTCATGAACGCCACTTTCCGTTGGCCAGTTTATTTGCTTTCTACGCCGGTAAATTCTTTCGGACTGTGTAGGTTTTGGCAGAGAAAGTTGTACGTCAGAGATGATGTCATAGTCTGACTCATCAAATAATTTCTCCGCTTCTTTAATCTTCTGTTCGTTTGGACTATTAACCACGTACGCCCCCAGATAGTTGAGAGGAATAAAATTCGATAATTGTTCATCATCTGATGCATCCTCTTCCATTGGTGTTTCTGTGGTGACTCGCTTGAACCCCAATGGTATTAGTACTTCAGTGAGTTTCTGGGTGAATTCATCTGTGAGTTTTGGAAATAGTGTATTGTTGTCTGTCCGTGATCGCTGTTTATCATTTACCAACAAGGTTTCGAGATTCATTGTCTCAAACTTTGACTTCTTAATTAACGCGATAAAACTATGCATCTACGACCTACTTTTCGCTTTATATTATGATGATTCCTCTTGCCATATTTCTGTTTGCTATATATACAGTATACCAAGAATGCATTAAAATTGCAAAAAAAAAATTCAGAAACGCATGTATTTACAAGAAGTTATATTTGTAGTAAGGCGATTTATCGCCTATTTGCGTAAGTCCTGATTTAGACTTTGAAGGTGTAGGAACTGCTCCTCTTTTTATCCGGTAATAGCAAATTACAAAAAATCCGAATTTTGTCTTATTTTCGTAACAATTGCGTGTTATAATTTACGGTAGAATCAAGCAAGTGAGGGAGATAGATGGAAAAATATGGTTGGGCAGGTTACACTATCATATGTATTTTGGTGGTTTTGGCATGCGGCTACGTTATCACCGGTTGTTCACCTAAAGATGGTGAGAGCACTGCCGGTGAAGCAGCAGCACAAGTTATCATCAAGAATAAAGGCTCAGATACGATGGTGAATTTGGCGCAGGCGTGGGCAGAGATGTACACGGGGATCACCAGTACTGCGTCCGTAGAGGTATCAGGCGGTGGTTCTGGTACAGGGGTCGCCGCGCTTATTAATGGCACCGTAGATATCGCAAACTGCAGTCGTCAAATCAAACCCAAAGAGTTAGAACAAGCGACACAAAATACCGGTAAAGTTCCACAAGAATTTATTGTCGGCTACGATGCACTCGCGGTCTATGTCCACCACGATACGCCTCTCAATAAAATTACGATTCCCCAACTCGCGGAAATATATGGTGAAGACGGAACTATAACCAAATGGAGCGACCTCGGCATTACTCACACCAACTGTCCAAGCGACAAAATTATCCGTATCAGTCGGCAATCTAATTCCGGCACGTACTTCTATTTTCGAGAAGCATTACTTGGTAAGACACGCGATTTTGAACTCGGTTCTTTGGATTTGCACGGCTCTAAAGACGTGGTAGAAGTTATTGGGCGAACGCCGTGTGCTATCGGCTACAGTGGTATGGGATATGCGACTTCACATGTGAAAATGTTGGAAGTTGCTATAGCAGATGACGCACCTTATTATGCCCCAAATCTTGAAAATGTCCTTGCCAAAACCTATCCTATCGCGCGTCCATTGTACATGTATTCCCTCGGTGAACCCACGGGTGAAGTGAAGGCGTATCTCGATTGGATTCTGTCAGCAGAAGGTCAGAAGATTGTTGAAAAACTCGGTTTCGTCCCGTTGGCGAATAACTAAAAGATATGAATATTCTACGAAAAAAAAGTGCGGCAAATCTGCCGTTTTCGGAAACTGTAATAGAACTATTCATCCGTTTATGTGGGCTTAGTTCTATTATTTTTGTCTTCGGTATCTTCTTCTTCGTGTTTCGAGAGGGAGCGGGTTTTCTTTTCAACGGATTGGGCTTGGGACAATTCCTGACAAGTCCTGAATGGTACCCAACTTCGCTGAGTAACAAAAGATACGGTACCTTCGCCTTAATTTTGGGAACTTTTAGCGTAACCGCATTAGCAATGTGTATTGCTGTGCCTTTTGGACTCGGGGCAGCAATCTTTGTATCGGAGTTCTGTAGCCCAAAACTCAGAGAAACATTTAAAATTATCATCGAATTGCTCGCAGCGATCCCTTCTGTTGTGTGGGGTTTTATCGGGTTGACCCTGATGAATCAACTGATTATCACGGTATTCAATGCCCCGATCGGTTTAACAATGTTGAACGGCAGCATCATGTTAGCACTGATGAGTGTGCCTATTATTGTCTCTATAGCAGAGGATGCGCTCAAAGCTGTTCCCGACTCTTATCGCGAAGCGGCGGAAGCACTTGGTGCTACGCGGTGGCAGGTCATCTACCGCGTGCTGCTACCCGCGGCAAAAAATGGACTCTTGGCAGCTGTGCTGCTCGGTGCCGCACGCTCCATTGGTGAGACGATGGCAGTCCTCATGGCGACAGGACACTCCGTTAACATTCCATCGGGTCCCCTCTCATGGATTCGCACACTCACGGCAACGATCGCCGCGGAACTCGGCGAAGTAGCGAGAGGCGACGAACACTATCAGGTACTTTTTATCATCGGCGTTCTGCTCTTTACCATTACGTTCGTAGTCAACCTTATCGCTGATTTAGTCATCAAAGGCATCCGCCAAGAGTAATACTATTATTTTAGCCAGCAATTTTTGGGCATGGCTTGCACGCCAAAACTCGCTGTTATAAAGCCTCAAGGATCTTATGGAAATATGAACACCGATATACAGGTATCGCCAGAAACAATGTTTACAGAAACAGAAATCGGTAAGCAGAAGCGGTGGATCGAAAATGTGATGCGGATTTTCTTCCTCGTGATGACGAGTCTGATGATTATTCCGCTGCTGCTCATTATTGGTTACCTCCTTTACAAGGCACTCCCTGTTCTCTCGCTTGAGTTCCTATTTACGAACCCGAAGGATAACATGCGTGCTGGAGGACTTTGGGCACCTTTCCTCGGGACAATCTATTTAGTCGTCGTCTCTCTATTAGTCGCGGCACCTATTGGCGTGTTCGCAGCCGTTTATCTCAACGAGTATGCCCGTGAGAGTTGGTTTACGCGTATCACAAACTTGGCTGTTGTGAACCTCGCGGGTGTACCAAGCATCGTCCACGCCTTGTTCGGTGTCGGTGCCTTTGTGCTATTCGCGGGTCTCGGCGAATCTATCTTAGCGGCGTCGCTCACGTTAGCGATCATGACGCTCCCTGTTATCATTGCCAGTACCACGGAGGCTTTGAAGGCGGTACCGATGTCCTTCCGGGAAGCATGTTGGAATCTCGGTGCTACGCGATGGCAAACCATACGGCGTATTGTCATCCCGAACTCAATCAGCGGTATTTTGACGGGTGTGATTCTACAGGTGTCGCGCGCAGCGGGTGAAACAGCACCCATTATGTTTACGGGTGCTGTCTTTTATAAAGCTATTGCCGAAGGAAACCTTTTCGCCTATAATATAACAGAACAGTGTATGGCACTCTCACTCCATCTCTTCACGATTTCAACACAGGTTCCGGATGTTACGGAAGGCATCCCTTATGGAACTGCTGTGGTCCTTGTAGGCAGTGTGTTACTCGTCAACGCCGTATCGATTGTGCTAAGGATTTATGTCCGAACTCGGAAGAAGTGGTAGGTACAAAGGTCTATGATCACAACTTCCTATAATGAAGTTGGGCTTACCTACCGCTAAGGGGTAGGGCGATTCACAGACTACGACGCTTATAGGCAGGAAGGTTCATGGAAAGAAAGGAAAGATTACGAACAATTGTCAATGGAGGTATATTTAGCGGGTTCATCCAATTCCTGATTCTCGCTTCTGCTGTTGTCTTTGTGGTTGAATCCGATAGACAGCAATTGGAGGTGGATCCTTATGCAACCCATTTCATTGTCTTAGACGTGGTTTTTCTGGTACTGTTTTCGATAGAATATGCCCTGCGCGTCTATATTGAACCAAGGAAACCGGATTTCGTTTTTAGTTTCTATGGTCTAATTGACCTGGTCGCCATTTTACCATCTCTGTTCCTCGTGCCGGGGTTTCGCGTATTACGGATACTTCGGTTCTTGCGAATTTTCAGAATATTTAAGGCGACGCGGTTTATTTTAGCCGTAGATCGGCTCGGAGCGGCACTCCGTGAAATTCAACAAGAGCTTTTAGCATTGGTAATCTTATCGTTGATGTTTGTATACCTCGCTGCATGCGGTATCCACTTTTTTGAAAGAGAAGCACAACCGGAGGCATTCGGCTCTATTCTTGATTCAATGTGGTGGTCTGTCGTGACCTTAACCACCATCGGTTATGGGGATGTCTATCCGACAACCTCTGGCGGGAGACTTTTCACCGCTCTCGTCGCGCTTGTCGGGGTAGGCTTAATAGCAATTCCGTCCGGCTTGTTAGCTTCGGCCTTAACAGAAGCGCGAGTGGAACGCGAAAAATCAGAAGAGGGTGAGGTAGAAGATGAAGAACAAGATGATTAGATAAACGAGGCGAACGTGAAAAATAAAATTGAAATTTCTGGGCTACAGGTCCATTACGGAGACAAGCCTGCACTGAATGGAGTTTCCTTTGATGTTCATCCAAATGAAATTCTTGGCATCATCGGTCCGGCGCAGTCTGGTAAAACGACGCTCCTAAAAGTCATCAACAGGACCTTGGAATTCACACCGGAGGCAACGGTGCAAGGTTCTGTCAAATTAGATGGCGTGGACATTGACACAATCGGCGATGTGTATGAATTGCGCCGACGCATTGGGATGGTGCTACCTCTGCCGGTCGGTTTACCGCTCTCAATATACGATAACGTCGCTTTCGCACCGCGGACAGCAGGGCTTCGCACGAAGCCTGAATTGGATGAAATCGTTGAACGCTGTCTACAGCAAGCAGCACTCTGGGACGAAGTGAAAGACCGTTTGGATAGCCTCGGCACCAAATTGTCAGGTGGACAACAACAACGTCTGACAATCGCGCGTGCCCTTTCACATCAACCGGAGGTGCTCTGTCTTGACGAATTTTCTATCGCTATTGATCCTGTCACAACGATGCGTATTGAAGATGTCCTCAAAACTTTACAGACAGAGATGACGATTTTGCTGGTCACGAATTTGGTGCAACAGGCAAAACGGTTAGCGAACCGTACTGCCTTTTTTCTTAATGGCGATCTCATTGAGATTGACACAACAGATGTAATTTTTTCCGAGAATCCTGCAAATCAAGCCACTTATGATTATGTCAATGGCACCTTTGGATAAATTGGCGATCAGCAGTCAGCAATCAGAATAGTAGCGACGAGGTACCCTCGTCCGCACGGGTTGGACAACCCAACCCCTACGAAACTCGAAAGCCGAAAAAAATGAGCTTGCAAACTATTCCTATGAATCATAGCATTGAAACGGAAAACCTCAGTCTTTGGTATGGCGATTTTCAGGCACTGATTGATGTCAACGTGAAAATACCGGACGGTCAGATAACGTCCCTTATTGGTCCTTCTGGATGTGGAAAAACGACGCTATTGCGCTGTTTTAATCGCGTCAATGAACGCTACGGCAACGTTACCACAGAAGGAAAAATTGAGATATTGGGGAAAAATATCTATGATCCAGATGTCTCTTTGCCGGAACTCCGAAAAGCCGTTGGGATGGTGTTCCAGAGACCGAATCCGTTGCCTATTTCCGTTTATGAGAATATCCTGTTCGGGTTACGTATCCATTCCCCAATGCGGAGTCTCACGCGGACAGAATCAGATCAGATTGTTGAAGAAGCACTCACATCTGTTTTTCTTTGGGAGGATCTGAAGGACAAATTGAAAGCACGGGCGACATCGCTCCAGCTTGAACAGCAACAAAAACTCTGTATCGCCCGTCTGTTACCCCTTAAACCCAAAATTATTTTGATGGATGAACCCTGTTCTGCCTTAGATGCAAAAGGTACGCTTGCTGTTGAAGAACTCATGGAAGTCTTGGCAGGGACATATACATTTTTGATTGTGACGCATAACATGGCACAGGCCCGGCGCGTCAGCGAAGAGTGTATTTTCATGTTCCTCGGTGAACTTATTGAACACAGAGAAACACAAGCACTGTTTGATGAACCAAAGCACGAAAAAACCGCTGATTACGTGCAGATGCGGTACGGTTAGGTGATAGCACCCACTGCCTAAAACCTTCACACCATGAATGCTATGACGACTCGCGCAGAACGCAAACAGAAATTCGTTTTGCAGGGCATCCCTTTTATTATCTTCGGAATTGCGGCTATTCCGATATGGAAGGCACTGAAAAAAACGGATGCTGCCGACATGCAAGTAGTGTCGCCAAACGTGCTTTCTATGCTGCTTAACGATCTTTATATACTTCTCTCGGTAAGTTGCTTGGCAATTCTGTTGGGAATAGTGTGTGCGTTTTACTTGGAAGAATGGCTTCCAAAGAACAATTGGGCTCGACGTTTGATTGAAAGCCATGTCGCGATCTTGACCAGTATTCCATCAACTTTGTATGGCATCCTCGCAATCAGCATTTTCTTCAGTTACGCCGGGACGCTCAAAGTGATTGACGGTGCACCTCCCGCTCAGAATACAGAGTCAATACCTTTTCAGCGCAATACCACACTGTTTTGCGGTGAGGTGTTAACCTTCATTTTCATGGTAACGCCGGTAACAATCAAGACGACCCAAGAGGCACTCCGTTCGGTAGCAACACCGGTCCGTGAAGCCGTTTTCGCGCTGGGTGCGAGTCAATGGCAGGTACTAAGGCAACACGTTGTACCTATTGCCTTCATCCGAATACTTGCCGGGGGATGCCGGGCGATGTCACGCGCATTTGCCACTGCCGCGTTACTAATCGGTATTTACATCTGGTACGACACAACCGATGCCGGTGGAATGTCCGGTAGATTCATCTTATTTTTAGCGGTGTCACTGTTCTTGAGCGTTTTCTCCAGCAGTCTTACAGAGGTGTACGATTCCGACTTGACACAACGTAGTTAACCCTTCCAGATAAGTGGAGGCGCGAATTCTATATCTGCTCGCGATATCAAAAATGCTGACTGAAGAAAAGCAACCGATTTTAAGCATTCGTGATCTAAATATCTGGTACGGCGACAAACAGATCCTGAGAGACCTCTCTTTCGAGGTCCAGCAGAGACAGGTGACCGCGTTCATTGGACCTACGAACTGTGGCAAAAGCACACTTGTCCGGTGTATCAATCGATTAAACGACTTTACACCGAATTTCAGGTCCATAGGTGAAATATTATTTAAAGGCAGCCACTTACATGAGGCATCGGATGCTACTGCGCTTCGGAAACAGATCGGGATGGTGTTCCGAAAACCGACACTATTTCGGTGTTCTATCTACGAAAATGTAGCTTATGGAGCACAGATTGCAGGCGTAAACCAATCCGAACATCTTGATATTATTGTTGAGAAAAATTTACAAAAAACAGGACTTTGGGATGAAGTTGAAGACATCTTGGATGAGACACCAGAACAACTCTCTACAGGGCAGCAGCAACTTCTCTGTATCGCACGCGCCTTGGCTGTTGACCCCGAAGTTTTGATATTTGATGAACCTTGTGGAGAACTGGATCCTATAGAAACCGTCAAAATTGAAACACTCGTGCGCGACCTGACAAACGAATACACGCTCATCTTTGCCACCAACAAAAGAAGACAAGCCGCACGGGTCTCTGACGTTGCAGGGTTTCTCTACGGGGGTGAGTTAATCGAATTTGGAGCAACGGAAAAAATTTTTACGAATCCACAGGACAATCGAACTGAACAGTATGTAACAGGAAGACTCGGTTAACGGAAATCGCAAGGTGCCGCGGAAGAAATATGTTACAAGCAGAAATCAGAACCCTTCAGCACAAACTTTTGGAAATGGCTGGGCTTGCCGAGCAGATGTTACGCCAAGCCGTTGAATCCGTCTTAGCGCGCGATGAAACGTTAGCTCGGGTTGTCATTGATACAGATGACACGATTGATCAGTTTGAAAACGAGATCGAATCCTTGTGTATCCAGTTAATAGCGCTTCACCAACCGGTAGCGTTTGAACTCCGCTTCCTGACGATGGTGATCAAGATAAGCCACAACATTGAAAGGCTTGCTGACAAAAGCGTCGCTATCGCCAAACGGAGCATCGAATTATTGGCGTACCCACCTATCAAACCCTTCGTTGACTTACCGCACGCAGCACAAGTCATTCAAACAATGGTCAAGGATGTGATTGATGCGTTTGTGAATCGGAACGCTGAACTTGCCTTAGAAATTCGAGAACGGGATTGTGAAGTAGACGAGATCTATGACAGAATGCTCCATGAACTTCAAACTATTTTAAGTGAGCACCCTAAACTTATCGAACCCGGTATCAGCCTTTTACTCCTTTTCCGACACTTGGAGCGCGTCGGTGATCTCGCCGCAAATATCGGCGAAGAAGTCTATTACCTCGTCAAAGGCGATGTCATCCGCCATTCCGATACGCACTAAGCGTTGATATATCTAAGATCAACAACCTGCACGCCAATTTCCACTCCAGATGCTGCGTTATGAATTGCTTCCCTTCGGGTAAAAATGGACATCCCTTTGTGGGAACGGGATTGTAATGTTGTATTCTTTAAATTTTTCCCATATCATAAAATGGAGATCGCTGGCGATATCAAAACGCTGAAAAGAATCAGGAATCCAGGCGAGCAATTCAAAATCCAAAGAGGAGTTGCCGAAATTGACGAAGCGGACAAAAGGTGGAGTGACATTTTCCATAGTAGCCCCCGGTTCCTTAATCACTTGTGGATGTTCATGTGCTGTCTCAATAAGTGCTCTTTTTACAAGTTGCACGTCTGAACCGTATGACACGCCAACCGCAACACGAATTCGGAACAGATTGTTATCGTGTGTGAGGTTATGAACCGATTCAGTAACCAATTGGGAGTTAGGAACGATAATTTCTTTTGCATCAACCGAATTGATAATTGTTGAACGCAGGTTAATACTGGTCACTCTCCCAAATACGTTAACGTCCGTGACCTCTACCATATCGCCAATTTTGATAGGACGCTCAAATATTAAGATAAACCCTGAAATCAGATTTGAAGCGATATTCTGTAGGCCGAAACCGATCCCGATACTTAACCCACCGAAAATTATCGCTAAACTTGTGAAACTGACACCGACAGCACTGAGGCCAATCAGTACCCCGATAATAAGAAAAGTAAAGTGAATAAAGCGGAGTAAAATAAATTGGGTATGTCTTGCGATTTGAAGAGCTTGTAGTACTTGCCGTCGTAGCACCCATTGCACATACTTAGACAGGATAAACGCCCCAAAGACAATCACGAATGCAAAAAAAAGTCTCTTCAAGGTTAAGGGGCTTCCATCATCAACGGCAACAGACGATTGATCTTCACCTGTCTCGGTTTCAATAGGTTTTTGCGGCGGTTGAAATAGTTTCGCAATAGGGTAATTAAAAACTTTGCCAAGGAAACCGGTACTGATTTTTGCAAACCTAAATGCTAAACCAATCCCAACAACCATAACGATAAGAAATAACAGTGCCAGCAATCGGTTCGCAAGATCTTGCGGTAGCCGGAGTCGATTGAAAAGACTACGGAACCATCGGTGCAAATACCCTGCGCCTACTAACAGGCCTATCAGTGTTAGGATAAACGTAAAGATTTGCTCGACTGTTATCGGCTCGCCTAAAATGTTTATAGAATTTTGAAGGAACTTATTAATCTGTTCAATAAATTCATTCATCAAGTATTATCCCACTGCTTTTATACTTTACTGTAAAATCGGTACATACAACTTGCTAATCAATCGAGATTGGCTCTATTGAATGGACGAACAGAACATCGTTGGTTCCCTTGTAAGATTGAAGGTTTTGTGCTAATGCCTCAGAATCTATATTTTCTGCTGTTAATCCTACCATGGTCAAATCCGCTTGCTCAGAGCGCAAGGCGACTTCTTCCTCTAAAGTTTCCTTGCTGTCGTAGGACACGGAAGTGACATTTTGCATCGAAATCGGCAGTCTGCCTTCCTGCATGAGTGTTGAGAGTTTATCTGCCTCACGTTCCACGTCTCTGGAATCGGAGCATACAAAGAGTCGAATTTCGGCGCGTTTCCAATCTGGATGGCCGACGATAATATAGGCGAGCAAAAGCATCATCGGTGCGTTCCTCAAATTGTCCTCAGTCACCCAAATATGGATAGAAGATTTGTAGCCGAAACGGTAGCCTGTTGACCGTAGGATTAGGACATTGAACAGTGAATTTGCAGCGAGTTGAGCCCCTTGTATAACCTCGTCAATCTCATCAGGGTTCTCTCGGTCAAACTCAAGCAGGATACAGTTATTCGGCAACCCAGAAATGCCCGGCATCTGCAGTACCTGTGCCAGCGCGAGTTCGAGTGTCGGTGAAATGAGGGAATCGACAAAAACACCGGCTCTACTCACCTCAGTCCGTTTAATTAATTCATCAACTTTGATGCGGGCTTCGATTTCACCGGAAAACGAATAATCGCCGTGGAAGAGTCGAATGAAATGGCCGAACCCATGCCTATGACAGATCCAGCGGAGTAGATCGAAATGCCCGAGCCGTCGCTCCCCGAACCGCGTCACCGCGACAATGGAAGGGCGCCATCCACCTTCAGACGAAATGACCCGACTTTTTTGCAAGGTCGTCTGTAGCCATCGGGTGAGTTGAAACATCGCCCCTAGGAAGATCGCTGCTAAGTCGCGTTGTCCTTGGTGCCCCCGGCGGAGACCGAGGTAAGCGATAGCCATAAGCACAATTGAAATCAGGGCGTATAGTGCACTTATCTGGATCATTAGTACACCACACATCACTGTCCCGACAAGCGATACGTACCAGCGCGAATCGAATGTCGGACGATAGGAGGGGTTGCTCGCGAAATGTTCTAAGAACGATACCGCACACAGTGCACCATACGTTACCATGAAAAACATAGTCAAAATCTGGGCGATAAAGTCTAACTCGCCGATAGCTACGAAGACAATCGCAATTACACCGGAGACACATGTTGCGTAAATCGGTTCCTGCGTTTCTTGCACCCCTTTTGCCATGAGGAGATTCAGTTTAGGGATCGGCAGCACATTGTCACGCCCAAGCATCTGCAGCGTTCTCGGTGCCACCATGATCGAACCGAGAGCTGAGGAGAGTGCGGCTGCGCCCAAGCCCACATAGATAGAGGGGCTCCATAGCGAAATCTTTGCCATGATGAAATAGTCTTCGGCGAGGGCTTCAGGCGTGGCACGCTGTGCCAACTTGATAGCGACAAGCACATATATAATCATACCTGCGAATGTCGCTCCAATCGTACCGAGAGGTATGCTTCTTTGAGGGTTTTTGAGGTCCCCCGATAATCCTAAACCTGCAATCATACCCGTGAAAGCGGGAAAGCAGGTTGCGAAAACTGTGCCAAAATTATCAGGCGTTTGAATGGTCGCCATCAGATTTAGTCCCTCAGGGCGTAAATCCATCTCTGCAGGTCCCTTACCTAATAGGAATGCCGCGATGGATGCTGTGAGGATAATACTGACAACCCACAAAACTTGCACACCAAGGTCGGCCCCTTTTGTGAGCATAAGTGTAATGATCACAATCGTACAAGGGAGACTGACCCAGCGCGGATCCAGGGGCACCCCGCGCGTGGCTTCAACTAATTCGTAAACAGGTTGAAAAGCTTCCGCAAACGCTACAATATAAAAGGCAACTGAGATCGCTTGGGAAATATAGAGTGCGATGCCTATGGTGCCGCCGATGCTCTCACCGAAGGAACGGCTGACGATGTAATACGCACCACCCCCTGCCACTCGACGGTTCGTCGCAATTTCGGATACCGCAAGGACTGTGGGAATGGTCACCAAATGCCCAAGCATGACGATCATCAAACTCCCCCAGAGTCCGACGTGTGCAACTGCGTAACCGAACCGCAAGAAAAGAATCGCACCAAGAATGGTACTGATTGAGGCGAGGAACACAGGGGCTGTGCCAAAGCCATGTCCTTGTTGGATATCAGAAGCACTACTGGGTTGTTGACCAGGGTTTGAAGACATACCGATTCCTTTCGTTTGGTAGAACTGAGATGGATAGATGAAACATTAACACCTTAAAAGCGGATCGTACATATACATTAGGACTTACGCAAAATTGGTTCAGAACGCCTATTTTGATATAATAAAGGCAC
>VXZK01000121.1 GCA_009845545.1 Candidatus Poribacteria bacterium | reverse complement strand
TCTTGGAACAGTTCTGTCCTTTGTGAGGTTTCCACAGAAAACCTCTTTAACTGTTAACTAAAAGATTTTTCGCTGAAAAATTGTATTGATAACTGGGTACTATTAGAAAAATTCCTTGACGGTTACACTTGAATTAGTGTATCATTTAAGAATGTTTAAGTCTCTAATTTTCTACCAAGGTTTGGTCTGTAGGACCTGTCTTTTACATTCATAGAAGCATGACGCAGAACGGTACCGGGAAAAATCAGATCGAAGAAGCGATAGAAATCGCAGCCGAAGCCCATCGAGGGCAGTATCGGAAAGGCACCAATACGCCTTACATCACGCATCCTTACGCTGTCGGACTCATCTTAATGGAAGCGGGATGTGCTGAAGCGGTGATTATTGCGGGTATCTTGCACGATACCGTCGAGGATACCGATCTGACGTTGGAATTCATTCGGGGACGTTTTGGAGACGCTATCGCCAATATCGTTGATGGCTGTTCAGAGAACAAAGCATTGCGGTGGCGCGCCCGGAAGACAGAACGGATTGAGGCGTTAAGAACCGCCAGTCCTGAAATCTGTGTCGTGACGTGCGCTGACAAACTGCACAACCTACGGACGATCATTTCAGAATACGATCTCATCGGTGATGAAGTGTGGGATCGGTTTCACGGTGGTGTCGAGGATCAAGCGTGGTATTATCGGAGCGTTCTCGGCGCGATTGCAGACCGCGATGCTGCTTTACAAAAAAGCGGTGTGTATGCTAAACTATCCACGCAGGGGAGTCGTGCAAAAGCCGAATCCGATGTCCAAGACACTACACCTCAGCACACACCAATTAAGGTTGTAAACCCTCAACTCTTTGAAGAGTTCCAGCAGGCTGTAGCCTATTTATTTGAAGGAGCAGTTGAATGAAAATTGCGTATGCTTTTAGACGATGTGCATCGTATCCGTATAACGGGGGTGGATTACCTACCGATACGGCAGATCGCCAACGGTTTTTGGAACATGCCAAAAAGATTGGCTTCGATGGGATAGAACTTCCTGGGATGAGTCTCTCTGACGCTGAAATCGAAACATTCCGTTCAGAGCTCGAAAATGCCGGTATGCCGTGTGTCGCGATTCGCGGCGGCGGTGGTGCTGCGAGGGACCCACAAGTCGCTGCAGCCAACAAACAACGGATGGTGGATGCCGTCCACTTCGCGGCGAAGATGGGAGCGGGTATTGTTAATTCCACAGTCACCACACCGCCCGACGATCCGGGTGGAAAAGGCACGTATCGTGGCGAATCCGTCTCGCAGGGTTCAAGCCGTCGAGCGAATGATGAAGATTACGTGCGGACCGCAAGTGCTGTGACCGAAGTCGCCGCGATCGCTGCGGACCTTGGCGTTGATATCTCCATAGAAATCCATCAAAATTCAATAGCGGATAACAGTTCGGCAACGCTACGTCTGTTGGAGTTGATTGATGCACCGAATGTCGGCATAAATCCGGACTTAGGTAATATTTATTGGACCTACGACATCCCAGAGGAGACGTGCGAAGCCGCAATCACTGCGGTGGCGCCGCATGTCAACTATTGGCATTGCAAGAGTCTCTACCGCGTGCATATCCCGGATATGGAAACGGCTATCTACGTCCAGACACCACTGCCCGATGGTGAGATTGACTACCGCTTTGCGATCGCAGCGGTGCTTGATGCTGGTTATGATGGCTATCTGGCGATTGAAGGTATCCGCGACGGCGACCAGTTTCATCAAGACGGTCGGAGCGTGGCGTACGTAAAATTTGTTTTGGAGGATCTGCGGTAACTGCGTGGTTTTACACCAAAGATAGCTGCACTGCAACAACGGCGCAGTGCGAGTTACGCCGTGGGGCGTTAATTGACCGAACCCGTTAGGGAATAGATAAAAATGACACAAGAGAAGATCCGTTTAACTGCGACCGTGAAATGCGCTGGGTGAGCATCAAAACTGGCTCCGGGGGAGCTTGCGCACATTTTAGAGAACATCCCGAAATCTACTGACCCGAACCTTCTTGTTGGCACGGAAACCTCTGACGATGCTGGAATTTATCGTATCTCTGATGACCTTGCACTCGTCAACACGGTTGACTATTTCACACCGATCGTTGACGATCCGTACACGTTCGGTGCGATCGCAGCGACGAACTCACTGAGCGATGTCTACAGTATGGGCGGCGTTCCGAAAACGGCGTTGAATATCACCTGCTGGCCCAAGGCGGACTTAGCACTCTCAATTCTCGGTGATATTGTCAGAGGTGGCACTGAAAAAGCCATTGAAGCCGGGGCTGCGCTTGTCGGAGGGCATACGGTAGATGCGCCAGAATTGATGTACGGACTCTCTGTAACCGGTATCGTGCATCCAGAAAAATTCGTCAAGAATTACGGGGCGCGTCCGGGGGATGTCCTCATTTTAACCAAAAACCTCGGGATCGGTATCCTCACGACAGGCTTGAAGTTTGATAAGATCAGCGAGGCGGTGCTACCGCAACTCGTTGAATCGATGACTCGGCTCAATGCCTCTGCATCGATGGTGATGCTGAAGTATGGTGCGAGTGCTTGCACGGATGTCACAGGATACGGATTGTTAGGACATGCATCGGAGATGGCGGCGGGCAATAATGCCCATCTTAAGATAGATAGCCAAGCCGTGCCTTACTTTGAAGATGCCCCCGCACTCGTTGCACAGGACACTTACACGCAAGCCTATCTTGCGAATATGACGTTCCTTGCCGATAAAGTTACGTTCCACACGGATAGCGAGGCGATGCGTCATATCCTGATGGAAGCGGAAACGTCTGGCGGTTTGCTGTTTTCACTTCCTGCCGAGAATGCAGATGCGGCGGTAGCCGAACTCCGCGCTGCCGATTGCCCGGAAGCCGCCGTCATCGGAGAAGTCGTAGCAGGAGAAACCGCACACATTGAGGTGTTTTAGTTATAAGTTATAAGTTTTTAGTTAAGAGGGTCCCGAGGGTTCATATTTCTTGGTAACTGTCGGTGCTTCAATTGGGAAACTTCAGGGTTACAAAGAGATGATCGGTAATCAGAAACCAGACTTATAACTGAAAACCTATAACTGCAAACTATAAACAATGACAAAAACAGAACTCGCAAAACAGATTCGTGAGGCTTCGTATCTCACAGGTGAATTCAAACTCCGTTCAGGGAATATCAGCAACTTCTACTGGGACAAATACCGATTCGAGAGTGACCCTGTCCTGCTTACCGCAATCGCTGCAGAGATGGCGAAATTGCTCCCGTCGAGTTGTGACGGGTTGGCAGGTCTGGAATTAGGCGGTATCCCGCTTGCAACCGCGCTCTCGTTACAAACAGGAATCCCGTGCTTTTACGTCCGTAAAGAAGCGAAGACGTATGGTACCTGTAATCTTATAGAAGGCGGTGTTAAGGCAGGCAGCAGACTCGTCGTGATAGAAGATGTGATTACGACAGCGGGACAGGTCTGCACATCGATTGCACAGATCCGTTCAGAAGGGTACACAGTGGAACATGTTGTAGCGGTCATTGATCGGCAGGCAGGCGGTGAAGCAAAAATTAAGGAACTCGGATGTTCATTTGCATCCGTTTTCACACTCACAGCGTTAGAAGGAGAGTAGCAATCAGCAATCAGCAGTCAGCAAGTGCCTCTGGTTCATCAGGAACCTCTTTACTGATGGCTGAAAGCCGATAGCCGATAGCCATTAAAAATGAGAATATTGTTTATCGGAGATATCGTCGGGAATCCGGGCAGAGCAGTAACAACAAAATTTCTGGAAGCGCATCGGGACACATACGATTTCATTGTTGCTAACGGAGAGAACGCAGCAGGTGGGAAAGGGTTAACGTTTGACATTGTTGATCAACTTTTGGCATCAGGTGTCTCCGCGATTACAACGGGCAACCATGTTTGGGATAACAGAGAGATTTTCCGTTTTATAGAAACAACACCGCAGCTGATACGGCCTGCGAACTACCCGACCGAAGTGGCCGGGCGCGGTGTGACCATTGTTGCCTCCGCAGACGGAGAGACACAACTCGGTGTTATCAACCTCGCCGGACAGATTTTCATGAGTCCATACACCAACCCGTTTCACGCGCTTAACACGATTTTACCTGAAGTTAAAGCGGTGACACCGTATATCCTTCTCGACTTTCATGCGGAAGCGACCTCTGAGAAAATCGCGATGGGCTGGCACGCGGATGGTCGCGTCGGCGCGGTGATTGGGACGCACACACATGTTCCAACAGCCGATGCGCGCGTCCTCCCGCAAGGCACGGCTTATATTACGGATGTGGGTATGACAGGCCCCTACGATTCGGTGATTGGTACCCGCACGGACCTCGTGCTTGAACGGTTTTTGACGATGATGCCGACGCGCTTCACCGTCGCTAAAGGGAATGTGAAACTTTGCGGTGCTGAGATAGAATTAGACGAAGAAACTGGGTTAGCAGTGAGCATCGTGCCGCTGCAACATCAATATTAGTCAGTTGTCAGTTTTCAGAGGAATGGTTGTCAGTTATCAGTACGATTTTTCTGCGAAAAATCTTTCAGTTTTCAGTTAAGAGGGTTCTTGTAGCAGTTGAGTTTACTATTCAAGCGACAGCAAATCTCTTTATAGTAAAACCTGTAATTAATTGGGCACTCTCGAACAGTCTGAATACCTATA
>VXZK01000319.1 GCA_009845545.1 Candidatus Poribacteria bacterium | reverse complement strand
GCGAATCTCTGGTATAAACATTCAGGATTTCATGCTACCAGAATAATCTTAATTGATAATGAGTCTCAATATCAATTTTGTAAAACATGTATCTATGAAAAAACAATTAGTTCTCCTCATCATCTGGGGAATATCTATTTTACTAATCAGTGTGAGTGCTATCGCGGAATCAAACCCGTTTTCTGTCTCAGGATACGGCGTAATTCACTACGCACACTTTGATTGGGAACTTGATCCTGACAGACGCGCCGCTATTGACGTGGAACGCTTCGTCATCGCACCGAAATACCGTATCAACGATACCATCCGACTTGAAGCGGAACTGGAGTTTGAACACGGCGGTACCGGTAGCACCATGGAATTCGACAAATTTGAAGAGTTTGGGGAATTCGAGACAGAGATTGAGAAAGGGGGTGAGGTGATTGTCGAAAAACTCGCCGCTGTCTTCTCTTTCCGACCCTCCCTTAACTTCCGTGTTGGGCATATTATCGTTCCAGTAGGGCTCGTTTCCAAACGGCATCGACCGCAACACTACTTCACCACAACCCGTCCCGAAGCAGAGGCGCACCTCATTCCGATGATCTGGCACGAAACCGGTGTCGAACTCTTCGGCACACTCGGTCGGATGAAATATCAAGCGCAGATTGTTAACGGTTTAGATTCAACCGGTTTCAGTTCACGGCACTGGATCGTTCGCGGACACCAACTTCGCTTTGAAACTGTGAATGCCGAGGCACCCGCGTTTGTCGGACGACTCGATTACGCGTTTCATGAAAACGCAACTGTCGGTATCTCTGGTTATTATGGAGACACTGCTGCGAACCGACCGAAACCCGATGTGGATTTTAATGCGCACGTCGGGATTGTTAGCCTTCACGGATTCTATGAGGTGAATGCAGTGAAGCTCCGAGGACTATTCCTTTGGGGATCACTCGAAAACGCTGATCAACTCTCTAAAGTCAACCGGACCCTCTCCAATAATCTCAACGTGAAGCGGACACCGATAGGCAGCTCAGCCCGCGGTTACTATATTGAAGCTGGCTACGATGTCTTATCATTTTTCAGACGACCAAATAATAAAGCGGAACATCAAGACCAAAAGGATACATTACCTGGCACGGTTTTGGATGTTTTCGCGCGTTACGATTATTACGATACGATGGCGAGCGTTGAAGGGATTATTTTCGACAATCCGCGGTGGGAAAGAAGTACATGGACTTTCGGGATTAACTACCACGTTCATCCAAAGGTAGTTTTCAAGAGCCACTACTCACTCCGGCGGTTAGCAACAAAGGATAAAAATAGGGAAAATACCTTCGCACTCGGCTTCGGTTTTCAATATTAGCAAAGGGATAATCAGCAGTTTTCAGTAGTTAGTGAAAAGAGAGAACCTTTAATCAAAACTCATCTCTTAACTGAGTACTGATAACTGAAAACTGATAACCATTCAATGGAGATTTTATGAAACTCTATAAGATTTCGACCCTCTTCTGTTGTTTGTTACTTGCATCTGCTTTTATTCTCGGATGTGGAGGTGACGATGAAACAGATGAATCTGGCGATGTGCAGGGCGAGGCTTTTGATGCAAGCACAATGCTTAACGATTTTGCCAATACCGTCGTATTAGCCACCTACACTGAATTAGATAGCAAAGCAGGTGAACTGTTAGCAGCTGTCAAAGCACTGGCAGCGGATACCTCGCAGGCAAATCTCGAAAAAGCACAACAGGCGTGGAAGGCAACGCGAACACCGTGGGAACAGAGTGAATCGTTCTTATTCGGTCCCGTGGATACGCAAGGGCTTGATCCAGCGTTAGATAGCTGGCCCGTCGATCACGTCAATCTACAATCTGTTTTGGATAGTAATGCCGCCTTAACAGTCGATTTTGTCAGCGGTTTAGAGGATACACAGAAAGGTTTTCACACCATTGAGTTCCTGCTGTTCCGCGATGGCGACCAACGCAAAGCGTCGGATATAACCAAACGCGAATTAGAGTACCTCGTTTCGACGACAGAGAATCTCAAGGCGAGCACCTCTCAATTACGGTTGGCGTGGGCACCAGAAGGCGAAAATTTCAGTGACATCGTCGCGCAAGCCGGCTCGGGCAGTACTGTCTATCCATCGCAGAATGCCGCAGTACAAGAGATGATCAACGGGATGATTGTCATCGCCGACGAAGTCGCAAACGGAAAGATATCGGACCCTTACAACGAATCGGACACAACCCTTGTTGAATCTCAATTCAGTTTCAACTCCATCTCTGATTTCCAAGACAATATCCGTGGGATTCAGAACGTCTATATGGGGAAATATATGACGGATGGACAGGGACTCAACGAATTCGTAAACAGCAAAGATGCAGATTTAGATGCACGTTTCCAGCAAGAGGTACAGGCTGCAATTGACGCTATCGGCGCGATTCCAGACCCATTCCGTGATTCAATTACTGCGAACCGCGGTGCTGTCCAAGCTGCGATTGACGCTGTCAGCAAGCTACAACAGACCCTTGAACAAGATATACTCCCGCTTGTTCAATCCAGTGAGTTCAATTAATGAAACATTTTCAGAGTTTACATTACCTAACCCTCTTACTGGCAATCCTGCTGACCGCCTGTGACTCCGAGTCACCTGTGGTTGTAGAATCAACACCGATATTTTCGACGAGTGAACTGTCCGGTGGTCAGACAACTGTTTTTGATGCATCAAGCCACGCCTTCTCAATTCCGGCTCCCAATCTTTCTCCACCAGCACTTGAAAAACACTTGGAAGGTGATGTTGAATTTGAAGCCGTGTTTGTCACGGCACCCGCGGTCGTAAACCCTGGACTCGGACCGATCTACAACAACGTTTCCTGTATCAACTGCCATTCCCGTGACGGTCGCGGACGACCGCCGAGTGCTGACGAAGGACTGGTGTCTTTGCTTTTCAGACTGAGCCTCCCGAAGACAGAAGATGCCATGGACGGAAAACCACCGATTCCGGTGCCGGGCTTCGGCAAGCAACTGAACAACCGCGCCATTGTCGGGACAACTCCTGAAGGCAAAGTTAAGATTGACTATACCGAACAGACACTGACGACGGAAGATGGAACGCGTGTACATCTACGCTACCCGAACTATACGTTGACAGAAACCTATCAACCCCTGCCGGAGGCAGTTGAGGTCTCACCCCGCGTCGCACCCGCTGTCTTTGGACTCGGTCTGCTGGAAGCGATTCCTGGAAACGCTATCCTCGCGTATGCAGACGAAGCAGATGTTGATGGCGATGGCATATCAGGCAAGCCCAACTTTGTCTGGGATGTAGTCGAACAGCGTTACACCCTCGGTCGTTTCGGATGGAAAGCCAACCAACCGACACTGCTTCAGCAGGTCGCTGCAGCGTATCACGATGATATGGGGATAACTACGTCTCTGTTCATGACAGAAAACTCCGCCGGGCAAGCGCAACTCACTGAACAGAGTCCGACACCAGAAGTTAGCGACGAAATTTTAGACGTGGTGACCTTCTACGTCCAAACGTTGGCGGTGCCAGCGCGACGCAACGTGGACGATCCGCAGGTTAAACACGGTGAGAAACTTTTTGCTGAAGCGCAGTGTGCCAGTTGTCACGTACCGACGTTAAGAACCGGCGTTTTAGCGGGTGTCCCCTCGGTCAGCAACCAGACGATCCACCCCTACACGGATCTGTTATTGCACGATATGGGACCCGACTTAGCCGACAATCGTCCCGATTTTCATGCCAGTGGTAGCGAATGGCGGACACCACCGCTATGGGGTATCGGCTTAGTGAAAAGGGTTAACGGGCATACCAACTTCCTTCATGATGGCAGAGCGCGGAACCTCATGGAAGCGATCCTCTGGCACGGTGGGGAAGCGGAAGCATCACGACAGGCTGTTGAGCAGATGTCAAAAGTAGAACGCGACGCGCTCATCGCGTTTTTGGAATCGTTGTAGAAGCGACAAATCTCATTTTCAATTTTTAAGAAGGCAACCTACTGCTTCTCAAGCACCATCTCTTCACCGGTAGCGGTTATCAAGACGAGTGCATTGCCCTGTTTTGTACAAGTGGATCGCGCAAAGGGTTTGATCAAATCGGACCTGACCCCCTCGTCATAATCTTGCTCTGCTTCTGCGAGTGCCCGCTCAAATACTATCTGAAAAAAATCTTTGGGTTCAGTGGCTATGTGCACCTCTGATTCTTTTGTAAATATCGAGGTGTTTTCAACTCCTCACTGCAGCCAACTACACCTAAAAACATCATACCAACAAATAGGATTAAAATAATAAAACTCTTTTGGATCATCTTGGTACCCTTCAATCGAAATCCAATCCCCGACTTCCAGTTCTTGTTCTACAGGTGTTATAGTAAAGCCCATAATTATTTAGACGCGCGGTTGACCGTAGGGGCTGGGTTACCCAGCCCCTACGAGTGGGTAACGTTATCGTGGAGTGTCAACTTATTTTCGTGCTTTACTATAAATCCCAAGAAATCTGTTTCGCATCTAACAGCGGTGGTGTTTCAGCGGCTTCCTTCTGCTCGGACGATGCTTCCGATTCTGGTGTGATAACCTCTTCTGCTTGATCTGACGATGCTTCCGACTCTGGTGCCGTAATCGCTTCTATCGGTGCGGGTTGTTCGCTTTCCTGATCCGAGGTCTCTATCGGTGCCGATACTTCATTTGCCGCAGCGGATACAAGTGCCCTTGTTCTGATTCTTCCGCCAATTCCGCTCAGGTCGCTACTCCGTCCGCAACCTCGGATCCAAAGCATCGCGGACAGCATCACCGAACAGATTCGCAGGCAGCACCAACCCAAACATAAAAGCAAACGCCGCAGCGAGATTCCACCACACAATCGGATCGCGCGCAAGTTCCAAACGCGCCGTGTTAATCATATTCCCCCAACTCCCCGTCGTCGGGTCAACACCGATCTGGAGGTAGCTCAGCAACGCCTCTGTCAACACCAACCCACTAAATCGTAGGATAGCAATGATCAACACAATATGCATGAGATTCGGGATAATATGCTTGAGAATAATGAGCCCACGCCGGACACCGAAAGCTTCAGCAGCTTGGATGTACTCCAATTCTCGGAGTTTCAAGGTTTCGCCGCGCAAGATACGGCACAACCCCGTCCAACTGCTGATCCCCATGATAAGACAAAGGTTGAATAACCCTTGGCCAAAAAGGAGCATGAAAGCGACGATGAGCAGGATACTCGGAATCGAAGCAAGCGTCGCATAGATGTATTGAACAACATCGTCTACCCAACCCCCGAAGTAGCCCGCAATCACACCGAAAAGCATCGCGAACGGCACAGCAATCAGGGTCGTAAATCCGCCGATAATGAGACCCGTACGCACGCCTTTCAAAGCACGATAAAAGACATCGCTGCCGACCTTGTCAGTACCTAAAAGATGTGCACGTGGATAGTCAAGCGGCGGGTAGTCCCGAACCGTTCGACCATCAGGGGTCTGAACGTTAGTCTTCGCATACAGGTGTGTTGCTAAAGGCGCGGAATAGGTTTTCTCGCTCCGTTCGCGAAGGGGTGTGCAAAGCCTATCAAGAAGGCTCAAACCTCTCGGTTTATAAACAACGGCACCGTTCTCGTTTCGGGTGAGCGTCTGATCCGTCTGACGTATCAACGGGTCGCGCCACTCGATACTATCCAATACACCGATGAGGAGATACCCCAAGAGGATAAAGAGACAGATCATGGCAAGACGGTTGCCGCGTATCTGTCGCGCGGCGTTCCGCCAATGCTCTTGCCGCGCGGCGTATCGGAGCAGCCACCCCGCAGCAACAATACATGCAATAACAATGATGTTCTGATATGCATCGGAATGCCAGACCCAACTCAGTCGGTCACTGATTCCAATACCTTCAGTATCTACTCCCAATAAAAAAATAGGCATTTTAATGGTTGTCAATTTGCTTCGCAGTGAGAATACGATTTTTCTCTCACTGCGAGGCATGAAAAAATCTTTCAGTTATCAGTTAAAGAGGTTTTTTGTGGCAGTAACAGGAAACACCCTTGACACAATGTCTTAACCGAAAACCGATAACTGATAACCGACAACTATTCCTGATATACCGCTTCACGCGTATGAAACCCATCTTTAATGACAACCGCGTCCAAATTGTCTTTGTCAACCTGAATAGGTGTGAGCAAAATGGATGGCACCTCGATTTTGCCGTTGTTTACAGTCTGCGTGGCTGTTGCAATGGTCTCACCCTTCGCGAGTGCAACAGCCGCTTGTGCTGCCTTTGTTGCAATAAGGTGAATCGGTTTATAAACCGTCATCGTTTGCGTGCCTTTAACGATCCGTTGACACGCGGCGAGTTCTGCATCCTGCCCAGAAACGATGATACTCCCAGCCAAATTCTGGCCCTCAAGTGCTTGGATAACACCACCAGCGGTGCCATCGTTAGAAGCCACCACAGCGTCTACTTTGTTATTCGTCTGGGTCAAAACCTGTTCCGCTTTTTTCAGCGCATCACGCGGATCCCAGTTGACTGCCCAATGTTGACCGTCTGCTACCAACCGGATGTCGCCACTATCAATCGCGGTTTGCAAAGCGCGCATCTGCCCTTTTCGGAGGAGTTGGGCGTTATTATCCGTTGGCGCGCCCCCGAGCAAGAAATAGTTCCCTTTCGGTTTTTGGCGTAGCAGGTATTCGGCTTGCAGATACCCGACCTGTTCGTTATCGAAGGAGATATAGAGATCAGGTGAACTCTCGCGAATCAGCCGGTCATAAGCGATTACTTTGATGCCCTCCGCATGCGCAGCTTGGACAATTTGGGCGGCAGCAACGCTGTCCTTCGGGATAACAACGAGAACATCGACACCTTGCGTAATCATGTTCTCCGCTTGTTCGTTTTGTCTGCGTTCATCGCCATCAGCGGATTGAACGATAACTTCGGCACCCAGTTTTTCTGCCTCAGCCGTGAAAATGTCCCGATCTTTCTGCCACCGTTCTACACGCAACGAGTCCATGGACAAACCGATTTTAATCTTCTGAGGCGCAGCAGTATCCTCTGCCGCTTCATCTTTCTTCGGCGCGCTCGGATCCGCGCATCCGAATAACATGACGAGACACACTGTCAAAACGCAGAAAATCGGGAGCAATTTTTTAAGGGGAGGCATACTGTCAAAAGTCGAACGGTGCTGCATATAACACTCCTTTCAAGATTCACTCTTGTTTTTCAGGGGCATCCGTTTCAGAATCCGATGCTTCAGGCGGAACCTCACTAACAACATCGCCCCTTTTGAGGGGCTCCGTTATTTCAACGACGCGAAAAATGGAGACCTTACCCGTCTGGATCTCGGAGACCGCTAAGGTCCCGATATGCTTCGGCACGTATGTTAGAATTTCACCCGTATCTATATCTCGGATCGGCTTGCCCTGGGTATAGACAGCGAATTCTTGGTTGATCGCTATCCCCTTATCGGAGCCGATATTGACGTAGATCATATCCGGATTTTCATTATCGACATACTGAATTTTCCCTTTGATGGGGCCATCGGTTGTCGTTGGCGCGGGTTTTTCTCCTTTTTCGGCGGCTGCGAGTTTCGATTCCCAAGGTGTAATAAAATTCGGTCCAACGCTATCGCGGAGTGCCAAAACCGCTTTGATCAACGCTTCATTCGTCACTATCCCGAAAAGTGTTCTATCGTATTCAGCACTCGCAAATTGGATTTCATTCAGTTCTGTCGGCTTAACGATCGGACGTGGATTTCTTCGCTGCTTGTCCGAGGTCTGACCAAACGTGAGATTTGTCCCTTCTTCTGTCACACTCGCTTCGAGGGAGGCGAATTTTGTACCCGCGTATGAGTGATCACGCGTCGCGGAAATCCGAGGTTCAGCAACGGCATCCCCGGACGCATTGTAAAATTTCATATTCAACTGAATCGTGACACGGTGGAGCGACCCACGCAAGATGACAGGAGCCGTGTAACTGGCAGTACCGCGCTGCGCTTCGCGACCGCCTTCCCGCAGCGTCCGAGAAGCGTTGGTGCGGAGCCGCTCCTGATTAAACTTGCGGATATTGCCTAACACAATGACATCAGCATCGAGATGCTTCGCAAGTGTCGCCCGCTGCTCCTGATTTAATTTTTTTAAGTTATGTCGCGAGAGCGTCATCAGTGCCATAGCATCTAAAAGCTCATCTTTCGAAACCGGTTCATACACGTTCGTTTCCACTAACTTCCGGTTGAGTATTTTGGCGAATCCATCCTCCAGATCCCATCGTTTCTTTGTGCTAAAAATATTACCGATAAAGCCGGGTATGCAACCACATCCCGTCGGAGAATCAAAGCGACTGTTGTCCTCAAAATAGAGCACCGCAACCCGTTTTTTCGGTGTTGCTTCGCTAACGCCAGCAGTGCTAACAATAAAACCTAAGCTGAATCCTATCAACAATAGATATGAGAAGAAGCGTTTCACTGTATTTTAGCCTCCTTTTCGTCTACTCACCTTTCACGGTTATAGTTTAACAGTTGTTTCAACATTTATCAAGAAAATTTAACGTATCCCTGCAAAGTAGTAGGCACGCTCCGCGTGCCGTAATACCCGACCGAAAACTTATCTCTCTACAAAAGACTTGAAATGTCTCAAAACATTTGGTATCATTTCTATGAGTTAATGCCTACCACTTACAAGCCCAAACTGGGTATATAAAATACAAACGAAAAAGGAAACCTCTATGTTTACAATGAACAAATCTATGTATCGCAATTTACGACATAACATATCTATATTATACCTTGCACTCGTTATATGTGTTGCACCTTACGGGTGTAGCGATAAACAATCCGCTGAAAAATCGAAAACGGATAACACCGTTTCTCAGGAAAAGGAATGGCTCTCAATTCTCGGAGGCACGATCGGTGGTAGCTTTTCGCAATTCGCGGGCGGCGTTCGCCAAGTCGTCGCGAAACACGAACCGCATCTAAAAATATCTGTTGACGGCTCCGCGGGGTCTGTCGAAAATACGCGACGTGTCAATGAAGACCCAGAGGCACTCGGTGTCGTTTTTGCCGCTGAAAGTTATCTCGGCTACCACGGCAAAGATATTTTCGCCGAAGAGGGCGCAAAGACCAATATCCGCGTCGTGACGCTCCTCTTTATCGCCTATGACCAGTTTTCAACGTTAGCGAACAGTGATGTCTATCAGTTTGAAGACATCGTTGGCAGGAAAATCGCCGCAGGCGCGAGCGGTTCCGGGACCGCACAGACGTTGGAACGATTATCGAAATTGGCGGGTATCTGGGGAGAGTTCACACCGATTTACAAGGGCGGCACCGCAGCCGCCGAGGCACTTCAAAACGGACAAGTTGATGGATTCCAGTGGTTGGTGAGTGTGCCGAATAGTGCCGTTATCGAGTTGACAGCGATTAAATCCATCCGGATGTTAGACCTTGACACACCTGCTAAGAAGTACGGCTTCTATGAAAAATACCCGTTCTACCTCCCTGGATCTTTGCCTGACGGCGCGTATGATGGGAAAGTTAAACCTGTAAAAACTATTTTGATGCCAACACTCCTCATCGCCCACAAAGATGTCAGCGAGGAGACCATCTATGCTATCCTAAAACACGTTTACGCACCGGAAGGGCATCAGGCGATGCTTCTCGTAAATCAAGCAGCAGCAGATATGACAATAGAAAACGGACCGAAGGCTTTCGTTATTCCACTACATCGTGGCGCATACAAATTTTGGAGTGAACAGGGCGTGGAAATTCCTGCACACGCGATGCCGGTGGATTAAGCCGAAAACAAAAAAAATCGTCGGGTCCCCAAAATTCACTTTTTTTATTAAT
This sequence comes from Candidatus Poribacteria bacterium, assembly GCA_009845545.1. Taxonomy (GTDB): domain Bacteria; phylum Poribacteria; class WGA-4E; order WGA-4E; family WGA-3G; genus WGA-3G. The sequence continues at coordinate 18,057 of VXZK01000319.1, read as the reverse complement.
CTAACGCCAATTTGATTCATCATTTTGGAGGTGTTGCAGGGGCCATTTTCGCATCACAGAGACGGGCATTGTAGCACAAACTTTCCAGTTTGTGCAGTATAGGATGTCCATTAACACTCGACGCTACATAATTCCAACATTTATCAAACTCACGTTAATCTATTAGGAGGGCAAATAATGAAAAATAAGAAGATTCTCATCATTGGTGGCGGTGTGATTGGACTGGGTATCGGGTGGCAGCTGGCGAAGGCAGGTGCCACTGTTACCATTCATGAGAGCGGACAAGCCGGACGCGGTGCCTCTTGGGCAGCCGCCGGTATGCTCGGCCCAATTGCTGAAGCACATAGCGACGAACTCGACCTCCTCAAACTCAGCAATCAAAGTTTAGCACGCTACCCAGAATGGGTCGATGAGTTAGAGACAGAAACAGAAATGCCAATCGGTTACCGAGCAGAAGGCACGCTCATTATAGGCATTGAACCTGATGATGCAATTCAACTCCGGCATGCTTATACCTTACAACAAAATTTAGGGTTGAATGTCGAGTGGTTGAGCGGACAAGAGGCACGTGAAATTGAACCGGCACTTTCACCATACGTGACTGCAGCTGTTCGTTGTGAAACTGACCATCAAGTTGATAACCGACTGATGGCTCAGGCACTCCAGCGTGCTTATCAGGGGCGCGGCGGTGTTTTACATCAAAATAGTGCTGTTGAAAGAATTGTCATAGAAAACGGAACCGCAACTGGTGTTCAAACGCAAGACGGTTTTCAGCGCGCAGATGTGTGTATTCTCGCCGCAGGATGCTGGTCCGGACAGATCGATGGCTTACCGGATACGATTATCCCGCCCGTGCGTCCCGTGAAGGGACAGATGTTGGCGTTGCAAATGCGGGACAGCGTTATGATCACAAACGTCATCCGTACCGTCAAGGCGAGGTATCCGATGCCAGTATATTTAGTCCCCAGAACTGATGGGAGACTTATCGTTGGCGCAACAACCGAGGAGATCGGGTTTGACACGGACCTGACCGTTGGAGGTATATATGAACTCCTCCACGGGGCATGTGAAGCTGTGCCGGATATTTACAAATTGCCACTTATCGAAACTTGGACAGGTTTACGGCCCGGTAGCGGAGACAATGCACCTATACTCGGTAAAACACCTGTCGAGAATCTAATATACGCAACAGGGCACTATCGCAACGGTATCTTACTTACACCTATCACAGCTTACGAGATCTCCGAACTAATTCTGACGGGTGAAACTTCAGAGACAATCGCCCCGTTTCAATTGGACAGGTTTTCAGAGGCGTAGGGTCTTTAGAAAACTCTAATTGCTGATGAAAACCGACGGCTAACGGCTAATTATCGACCGCTGACAACCCACAGCCAATACAAAAAATTTGACAAACGCCGTCTTTCATGATATAATATTACGCGGTGATGTTCGCAATTAGGCAACACTCTATTGAGGGCGAGGTATGCGAACAATAGACTACAAAAAGTTTGGTTATTAGTTTAGTAAAGGGATAGGAACTCATGGTACTGAAAACGAAAACCTATTTTCCGAAAGCGGATAAAGACATTAAATGGTATGTGGTGGACGCGGATGGACAGATACTCGGGCGTTTAGCATCCCAGATCGCACAAGTCCTGCGCGGAAAAAATGACCCGCGGTTTACCCCACACGCCGATTTGGGTTTTCGCGTTGCTGTTGTGAATGCAGAGAAGGTACAAGTCACAGGAAACAAGCGGGAGCAGAAAACCTATTTTCGACATAGCGGCTACCCCGGCGGTGATAAATACCGAACCTTCAATAAACAGATGGAACTCAAGCCTGAGGCGATTATCACTGATGCCGTCAAGGGGATGCTCCCCAAAAATAGCCTCGGTCGCCAATTAATGAAGGGACTCAAAGTTTACACGGGACCCTCTCACCCGCATCAAGCACAGGAACCGGAAGTCTTAACGTTTTAAATGGTAGGAAAGGTTTATAACCCCGATTGCCTACTTCATAAATGGTAGGCGGGGTTTGATGGAGTTTAGTTGTTTAAATCGGTAATTCCGATTTTCCCCGGGCCCGGTAGGTGCGGTTTGGAACCGCACCGGACTTCGCCAATAAATTACCGAATTAATTTTTAATCTTCGATAACTCCGATTGACAATACTTTGGAGAGTATGAGCAGTATGGCTATTGAACAATTCTGGGGAACCGGCCGGCGTAAAACCTCAGTCGCGCGGGTCCGTATCATCCCCGGTGGTGAAGCTGGGATTATCGTCAATAAGAAACCGATTCAAGAATACTTCCAACGTGCCGACCATTGGCAGGCAGCACAACGCCCCATTGAACATGTTGAGAAAGGCGGCGAGTTTACTGTCCATGTCAACGTAAAAGGCGGCGGGCATACCGGGCAGGCTGGCGCGATTTCGCACGGGCTCGCACGCGCCCTCGTCAAAGCGGATGAATCCTTGAAGCCTTCCTTGAAAAAAGGTGGGTTCTTGACGCGCGATCCGAGAATGGTCGAGCGGAAGAAATACGGGCAAAAAGGCGCACGCGCACGCTTTCAATTCTCTAAGCGTTAGAATTGTCAGCTGCCTCGCACATTTCACCGGTGGACGGATATTGAAACCCGCCAGCAGCGTTCCCCTTAATCACGGATTTTAGTATAACGCAAAAGGCGCACTTAGGTCGTAACACGAGCGCGGCTGAAGGTCGCGTCTACACGTCTTTGTGACTAGCAAGAGGTTTTGTATGTCAAACATTGTCATCTTAGGGGCACAGTGGGGCGATGAGAGTAAAGGAAAACTGACCGATGTCTTTGCCGGAGATGCGGATGTCGTCGCACGCTATCAAGGCGGCGATAACGCCGGGCATACTATTGTTCTCGGGGACAAGACATTTATTCTTCATCTCATCCCATCGGGTATCCTCAGACCGGACACCGTCAACGTTATCGGCAACGGAGTCGTCATTAATTTGGAGACACTTTTCGGTGAAATTGACCGGTTACAGGCACAGCGGATCGAAGTCAGCAGCGATAACCTGAAAATCAGCGACCGCGCCCACCTCATTCTGCCCTACCATAAGGCGGTTGAGCAGTGGGAACAGATGGGAAGTGCTACCAAAATCGGCACGACCTCGCGCGGCATTGGACCCACCTACTCCGATAAGATGAACCGGCATGCCGGGATTCGCGTCGGCGACCTGCTCGAATTTGACCATTTCCAAAAGAAATTGGATTACAATCTTGAAACCAAAGCCGAAGCACTCCAGATAGGCGGAACCGATCGACACGTCCTTCTTGAAACCTACTACGCCTACGCACAGCGAATCGCGCCTTATGTGACCGATACCGTCGCATTTATGCACGACGCACTCGCTGCTGAAAAAAGAATTCTCTTTGAAGGCGCACAGGGAACGATGCTCGATATAGATTTTGGGACATATCCCTACGTTACCTCTTCTAACTGTACCGCAGGTGCCGTCTGCACCGGACTCGGCATCGGGCCCAAAGCGATTCAGGAAGTACTCGGTGTCTCCAAAGCCTACGTAACGCGCGTCGGCGGTGGACCCTTCCCAACCGAAATGCCACCTGACTTGGACGAGGAAATTCGTCAAATTGGCAAAGAATACGGGGCTACAACGCAACGTCCAAGACGCTGCGGTTGGCTTGATCTCGTCGCACTCCGATATGCAACCCAGATTAACGGACTCACCGCTATCGCAATGACGAAACTTGATGTATTCGATACACTCTCCGATTTGCAGGTCTGTGTCGCTTACCGCTATAAAGGAGAAGATACCACCCGTTTCCCGAGCAGCCTACAAGTGTTAGAAGAGTGCGAACCGGTCTATGAAACGCTGCCCGGATGGGAACAACCTTTAACCGAAGCACGCACCGCAGCGGATATTCCCCAACGTACCAAAGACTATGTCGCTTATGTCTCGGATTACCTCAACGTCCCGATCCCGATTATCTCTATTGGACCCGATAGAGATCAGATTGTACAGTTAGGACAACCGCTCTGGTAATTGATAAATTTTGTAAAATAGGGTGGATAGTCTCGTAGGTTGGGTTGAACGGGTTCCATCAAGACCCTTGAAACTTAAAGAGCATACACCAATTTTCTTATGATCTAACGCCAGTTTGATTAATCATTTCGGATGTGTTGCGGGTTCTATTTTCGCATCACAGAGACGTAAATTGTACCACAAACTTCCAGTTTGTGCAGTATATGACCTAAATTAACAGTGGACGCTACATAAGTCGAACCTTTATCAAACTCACGTTATGATCTATGTTAAAGAGAGATTGAGTGAAACCCAACGCTTTCTACTAAAAAATTTTCACTTTAATTTGACATCCACCTAAAAGTATGGTATCATTAAAATTTGTGATGACTTTGAGCCGTTAGCTCAGCTGGTAGAGCATCTGACTTTTAATCAGGTGGTCACAGGTTCGATCCCTGTACGGCTCACATTCTTATGCCCCCGTCGTCTAGCCTGGCCAAGGACACCGCCCTTTCACGGCGGCGACACGAGTTCAAATCTCGTCGGGGGTATTTTTAACGTAAAATAGAGCAAGCAAAAAAGACAAGCCCCATAAAAAATTGGGGCTTGTCTTTTATCTTTTTAAAGTCCCCCTGATAAGGGGGATTTAGGGGGTTAAATCTCTGTCCAATTTGCGTAAGTCCTGTCCTTTTTACTCGAAATATTCTGCGTTGATGTCTATAAATTCCTCCCACTCTTCCGGCACATCCTCTTCCATAAAGATCGCTTCAACAGGACATTCGGGCGTACACACATTACAGTCAATGCATTCTTCGGGATCAATATAGAGTTGATTGACCGCCTCAAATTCGTCCGCTGCGCCAGTCGGGTGCGGATGGATACAATCCACAGGACACACATCAACGCAAGCACTGTCTTTTACGTCGATACAGGGTTCGCAAATTACATACGTCATTTCATTTATCTCCTTTTTATTTATATTTGAATGTTTGAACTGTAGGAAGGCTCTGATTCCCGACGGATTGGGATTGTGTGCTGACTGTCAAAAACTTCACACACCCGTATTCACGTCAGCAGACGTCCAATGGATCTTAGGATTCTCTGCGTCATTTGAATACGTATAGCCCCCTTGGGCATAACCAATACCTACCATAATCCGTAAGCGATAGGTGAGCTCCTTCGCTTCTGCGATATCCACCTCATCCGCCGCGTCCTTCTGTAGTTGAAAGCCTTTATGGAGCAATTTCACCCGCAATCCATAGCCTTCTAAGGCAGATACAAGGCGATTTACCAACACTTCAAACTCCGGAAACGGGACCTCAGCACCATCTTCCGCTTGCCGTAGGTTAAAACCGTTATGCCGGACTGAAACATCTAATCCCTCTTTTGCCAAGAGTGCTTCCAGTTCCACCATATCGTTACAGCGATAAGCCATCTCTTCGTTTGCAAGAACCTCCAATTTAAAACCCTTATCAATAACACTGAAGGGCAGTGATTGTTCTACTACTAAGGATTTCAGAATCTCCCTAATTTCTGGAACGCGGTATGTCTCTAAGGCGAGGCGTGTTATCCCTTTCTCCACATTAGAAGCCGACTGCCCAACAGAAATCGAGTAACTCTTACCGCAACCGTTCATCCACTGATCTAATACTTTATGAACCCTTGATTTTTTCAATTGATCCCATGGAGGCCTGTTAACCACTAATTGTGGACCGCTATTGGAAGCGACAAGCGGCAGTCCGAGATCAGCAATTGAAGCGTCTAATAATTCTTTGACATCATTTGGACCCATGATTTTTCTCCTTCTTTCGATTCAAATTCCATCCACTTTGCAATTCAACGCCGCGGAAAACACCACAGAGAGACGCATATACTCGCACTCGTCCAACTTGTGTCCGAGGCGCCTTCACGGTTCGCATATTCGTACGCATTCAGCACATAATTGATGCCGAAGATCGTATCTATCTGTTCCGCAAGTTTTTTAACGTGCGAAAGCGGTATTTCAACTTCCGCACGCTTTTCGAGTTGGAAACCCCGATGGAACATTTTCGCCTTTACACCCTGCTCTTTTAGTAATACCTCAAAGCGATTCGTAATTTTCTCAAGCTGCGGTAGTTGAACCACAGCACCCGCTTTCTTTGCTAACCGAAAGCCACCGTGAAGGATTTTAACTGGGTAATGTGTTGTGTCATCCACTACAAATGTAATCAACCGGAAACCACCGTCACTGAAACGTATAGACAGCGACTGTTCGGATATAACAGATTCAAGAAACGCTTCAACCGCTAAGAATTCCAGCAATTCCTTGGCGGGCGAAGAGGCATCGGTTTTCATATAGAATTCCATAATATCGGGTTGCCCAGGCGGAAGCACATGGATTTTGCCGTCCTTGTTCCATTGGTTGATAACATCCTTGATACGCGCCTCTGTCGTAGAATTCCGTGGACCCAAATCTTCGGACGGTAATATATCAATAACGTCAATCGGAAGATGTTCCTCCGCAATTAAGGTCTTCAACAATTCCTTGACATCTGTCGGTGTCATGTTGGACTCTCCTTATTGTGAATTAAGAATGCAAATCAGCAGAAAAGGTTACATGAATTTTCCGATCCTGCACACTTTCTAACCTTTATCGCGGAATATATTGTCGAACTCGCCGGGATATTCTGATTTCATCCAAGCAACTAACTTCTGTTTGGCACGATGCAATCGAACCTTCGTTGCCGATGAACTGATGTCTAAAGTTTTGGCAATTTCTTCAAGCGTCATATTATCAAGCCGCAATTCAAACGCATGCCGCTCTGACTCCGGCAGCCGCTGTGCCAACGTACGGACGATTTCTAATTGCTCTTCGGCAATTATTGACTCTATAGGCGAGCGATGCTCAGGTGCTATCGTGTAAGTTTCAAAGATTTCATCAACTGGATCCGTCTTAATGTTTCTCTGGTTTTCTCTGATGTGTGTCGCAATGAGTTGTTTCGCTATGCTAAACATCCAACTCGAAAACTTTTTGCGATCCCGAAGCGTTCCGAGGTGTTTGTGTACTCTGATAAACGTCTCTTGCATCAAGTCTTGTGCAGTTTCCCAGCTCCCAACGCGTCTGTAGAAAAAATTCAGAAGCGACATCTCATAACGGTGATAGAGGATCTCAAATGCACCCTCATTCTCATCGTCTAAACTTTGATATACCAGTTCTTCGTCTCGTGACTCATCCATTGCCATCACAACCTTTGTTGATTGATAACCTAATCCGCTTTCCCCGTAATCTCTGCTGCAACGAGCTCATCTAAGAGGGAGCCTCTTGCTTCAACTGAGATAACCTTACCTTCTCGGTCAATCAAAAACGGTGCCGGGATACCGCGGACACCATACTGCTGCACGAGATGACCAGCCCATTTTTGACCGTCGAAAATTTGTCGCCACGGTATCTCCTTCTCCTTAATGAACTCCCGCAACACCGCTGCGTCTTCATCTAAACTCACACCGATAACGTCAAAGCCTTTATCGTGGTATTTCTCATATACTGCTTTAATTCTCGGTATTTCTCCGAGGCAGGGACCACACCACACCGCCCAGAAATCAAGTAAGACGACTTTGCCACGGTAATCCGCAAGTGAAATCGGCGTGCCGTCAAGGTCAACCGCAGCTGAGAAATCCGGCAACACTTGTCCCACCCATCCCAAACTCGGGTCGGCTTTGACCTGATATTCACTCGCAAGTTCGATATTTCCTAATTTCTCATGGATATTCGCTAATCCTCTTAGGGCACTCCGGTCATCTGCGTCCTGTTCCAATTGCTTCTCATAAACCTTTTGCGATTTCTTAAATACCTTTTCCGCTGCGGCAGTATTTCCTAAGGCTTCTTGGATTTCAGTTAACATGCGAACAATCTCCCAATCACCTGGATGCCGCACTAACTGTTCTTCAAAAACAACTTGAATCTTACCCATGACCGCTGTCCAGCGTTCATAGAGTGGATTGTCGCTTTCAAGTTCCTTGTAAAAATCGTTGGGCCGCGTTGTGACATACAAATAGTCATAACAACACCGGAAGAGCCATTGATACAACGTCGATGCTTCACCTTCGCGATGCCATTCAAGTAACCCTTCAAGCGCGATAACAGCCTTATCAAAGTAGAGCGGATCAATCCCAGATTTTACAAACGCTAAATAGCAGAGCGACAAATCGTTCGGCAGCAACAGCGTCGCTTTCTCCGAAAAGGTCCAGTATTCATCGGGCGGTATGTCGTAGCTCCACCCCGCCAGCGCGATTGCCAAAAATTTTGCGGCTGCACCGTTATCGGAATCGGTTTCCAGCGCGTTTTCCGCATGTTCTTGCAGCTGTTGACACATCGCTTCAGGAAGCCGCCAGACATACTCGTTCCATATCAAATCCAGTGGAAGGCGGGTTTCTCCATCAATGACACCCGCATCAATTTTTGCCTTGAAATAGTCAACAAGTTTTTCTTGAACATCGGGTGAGATCTCCCACTCAACACTCGAAAGCCCTCGGTTTTCAAGCGTACCAAGAAACGCATCCCAGACATCTACATTGTTTTCTTTCACGATTTACCTCCAAAATTTCTGTGCTCACAAAACGAGTGGTTTCGGTTTGATGTTTTGAATCTGAAACTTCATCGTAAGTTAAGAATGCAAATCCGAAAAAAAGGTTACATACAAATTATGGTGAAGCATAAAAATATGTAAACGCCCCTTGCTGCTGCTAATCACTAACAGCTCTTCCTCTGACAACTGATAACCGATAACCGACAACTAATAACCATCTTTTTCCCATTTCATGCTACAATTATTCTTTAAACCACGCAAGCGACATATTATTATGAATAATACCACCTCTTTGATTTTGCTACTGCTCTTTTTTACGACTACCGCTGTTGGTGTCTGCCAAACACCAAACGGCGCATCTCTCCACGGCACATGCGTCGATGCCGAAAACGGACAACCGATTTCCGATGTCCTTGTCCGTGCCGATGCTGAAAAAATCGCGAGCGTCTACCCCGACCGAGATTTCGAGCACGCAACAGCAACAGACGCAAATGGGGCTTTCTCACTAACGATCCCGAATGAACCGCAGACCTACTACGCCTTCTCACTCATGGCAATCCATCCGAAGTATCAGGCGAAACGCTTACGGCACGAAATGTCGCCCGGAAAAAACAAATATGATTTAGGAAAAATTGCCCTGAAACGCACGTTAACGCTGAAAGGCAGTGTTTCTGGAGACAAGTACCTCGCTGGACTTATCGTGAACCTAAAGATGCACGCGAAATCGGCAGATTTCTTCCGTGCCGCCGCACCGATTGAACACGCAGTGAAGGCTAACACCACGGGCAATTTCCGCTTTGATGAACTCTATCCGATTGCCTACACCTTGACAATTTCCCGAAACGATGTTATTATAGCCTACGTAGAATCTATTAACCCACAAAAGCAAGCTGAGGTCGCTATCCGCTTGCCGAAGTTGGAGACGTTACGCGGAACAGTGGTTGATGCGCAAGCACAGCCGATAGCGGATGCCCTGATTTATGCGACGCGACACACGGAAACACCGTCCGGGCATAGCGCAATCCTCGCAGCGGCAAAGACAGACGATACCGGCAGCTTTCAGATGCAAGTGTTAGCAACCGAGCCACGACTGCTATCGCTTGAGGTGCGTAAGAGAGGCTATTTTTCCAGAATCTACGAGAACACGGTTATCGGAAAGATGCCGCCGATGGTTCGACTTGAAAAAGGCGTTACTGTGAAAGGACGCGTTGTCCTACCACAGGACCTCCCCGCGGATGCGCAGTTCACCGTGAAGGTCTTCCCCGCGGATATGCAGATGGAACCGAGCCTGAATCCGTTGGCGTTGTATAAACCGCTTTTATCGCGATATTTTCCTGTAACAGAATCGGCTTTCCGCGTTGACGGACTTTTTGCAGAAAAATACACCCTCTATATCATCGGAGACGGCATTTCGGCAACACGTGTTGATGTGGACGCATCGACAAATACCGAGGAACGCCTTATCGTGGCGGATCGACCCACTGCAACGCTGCAGGGGCAAGTGCTCTGGGCGGATACCGGCGATCCTGTTCACAATGCTGTCGTCTCAAGGTCATGGTATCCCTGGGAATTACATCCGTCTGACATGTCAATGACACTCGACCGCTTTGAGACTGAAACCGACACGCACGGCACGTTTAAGTTTAGCAATCTCACTGAGGCGCGCTATCAACTATACATCCGCGCTGTCCACATCGTATATGAAGATACCACGAAACGTTATCAACGGACCCGCATTCACAAACAGGTCGCAATTCCGACTGCCGGCACTACATACCGCATCTATCTCGGAAAACAAGATGGCACGCCTTTCGCAAAGTAGTAGGCACGCTCCGCGTGCCGTTCACTCTTTCTAAAGACCCTTTGCATAGAGAGATCACTCGCTACATGAAAAACATCGCACACACGCTGATAGCAATCATAATTACTAATGCTTTTCTCATTCCGCTACAAAGTGCGGAAGCTGTGCTTTGGGAAGACCATTTTGACCGAGAAGCAGAAGAAGATTGGCAACACAAAGGCAACGATTCCGTCTGGACAATTAAGGACGGATTTCTAAAGGCGGAAATTCAAGCCCAAGAACAGTGGCGTGCGATATTTGAACGCTATCAATTCATCGCCTACCCCGGCCCCTATAACGACTTTACAATTACCCTCGAAACTGTCGGAGCAACACGTGCCAGATTCGGCATCGCACTCGCAAAGCATTTCCATGACCCTACGACCAAAATAGACGAACACGGATACTACCTCTTTTTCACAAACGATATGTATCCATCAAGAAATGGCGACGTGTTTATCGGACCCGGACAACGCTGGAATACCGACGAACTCCAACAGATGGAATTGCACTTTAAAGACGGCAGATTCCAACTCAACGCTGATGGCGAAGCCCGCATCGACTTTACAGACGCAAACTTCAATCACATTGATACCATCGCTTTTGTACTTGCCGGATTTGTCACCGAGGATGTCAATATCGGCACCGCATGGGTGGATACTTTTACAATCGACGGACTCGCAGTCTCACCCATACGAAAATTAGCAACAACATGGGCACATCTGAAAACCAGTTCTGACCGCTGATTGCTGATGGAAACCGATGGCTGTATTACTGACAACTGATAACTGAAAGATTTTTCGCAGAAAAATCGTACTGACAACCATTAAAATATGCTCCGAAAAAATTTAGACCTCATCTTCAACGCATTTTTACTCATCATCGTCCTTGCCATCGGGTTTTGGAATACCTATGCCAGAGCACGTTTGAATCCGGGAGAACGCGCCCAACCCGCCAGTTCAGGGGCCTACTATAGAACCCCAGGTGTCAATGGGAAGTGGTTCGGACCTGAGCTGAACTCTCTCACTCTCTGTGAGGGTGTCCATAATCCTTACAACAATAGAGGGCAGTTTGACATCGTAGAAACCATTGAAAGCGCGGCGGTCTCCCGTTCAAGTATCCGAGGCGCGCTCCATTGGTACCGTGGACAGCGATGGTGGTTCGCTAAAGACGATACGCCTTGGGGCACAAACTACTCCTACATCACACTCAACGACGATTTGGGATGGAGTGAAATTAGTGTCGGAGGCGGAACAACCGGCTACCCGTGGAGCGGCGTTGAACGGCACTGGCGCGACGGCGATATTATCCGCGCACAAACCTTCGTCATCGGCTGGAAACGCTATGCACGCGGCGCAGAGCGATGGGTCTGCCCGATGTATTACAAAATCGGCGGATGGGAAGGCGAGACCGTTGAAGTTAACTGTAAAACCCTAAGAACTTGGTTCCCACCCGATTGGGATGTCTTGAAACAGAACGACGGAGACTTCGGGCCCCCCGTCGAACGCAAACCCGGTGTCTTGAGCCGAAGAGGAAAGAAAACACAACGCTGGTACGACTGCATAAAAATCAATTAATCTGTGCATCCCCAGACCGGGTAAGTGCGGTTTCTAACCGCACCGGATTTTACCACAAAACCAACGAAATATATTCTCCTATGCTACACAAAAACCTAAACATCTTCATACTTTTCTACATATGCCTCAGCTCCACCCTCTCCGCATCCGCCGAGGTCTGGCACGACGATTTTGATGCCGAAAATCCGGAAGCGTGGAATATCGTCGGAAACGATTCGGTCTGGAAAATAAGCGACGGATTTCTACGCGCAGAGGTGAACCGCGATTGGAACGTACAATACGAACTCTACCAATTCACCGCAATTCCAGCCCCCTACAGAGATTTTGTGATCAAGATAACCGATTTCGGCGGCGACAAAACGCGGTTCGGGTTTTGCGTCGGACGGCATTTTGCCGATACACCCGGCGAAGACCCCTTCTTTTACGTCTTTTTCCCCGATGAAATCAGGGCACGCCGTTTTGACGGAAAAGGCAGTAGCCATCCCTTCCGGTACCGACTCTCCAGAGAGCCACGCATCCGCTGGGAGACCGATAGCCTCACAGAGATGGAATTGTACTTTCATTCGGGATATTTTTTGCTGCTTGCAGATGGCAAATTCCGCACCGTATTCCAAGACGCGAACTTTGATAAAATTGAGATTCTCGGTTTTGTCATGGAAGGCCTGAATATCGCAAACCAGTGGATCGGCGAAGCATGGGCGGATGCCTTCACCATCTCCGGACTAAACGTCACCCCAGAGGTCAAATTAACCACAATGTGGAGCCAACTTAAGAGAAAGTAGTGGGGAAAAAGTATTTAGAGCGCGTCTTGATGCCGCACTGTCGGCGGATCATCGTGTAGGAGCGAGTTTTGCTCGCGATTTCTATAGTGTGTTATCTTGTAGGAGCGAGTTTTGCTCGCGATTTCTATACCTTAGGTTATATCACTCAACCCTGAAGATCATTCAAAAAACCTGAAATTCTCTGTCCTTAACGACCAGTACAATCTGGTCATACAGCGCGTCTCCATCAGGATTATAGTAAAATCAATAATTAAAGAGACATTTCAGTGATTACGGAGCCCACCGGCTCGTAGGGGCGAGGTTCCCTCGCCCGTTGTGGGGTGTTTCATTAATTCTGAAGTCCACAACAGACTGGAACAAGGGAACCCAAATGGATCTACTAAAAGAACTGAAAGCGCGCGACGAGCGCATCGAACAATTGGAACGTGCACTTCTATTAGTGCTGAGTCTAAACGTCGGGAACCATCTCGACAAATCCGCTAAAAATTGTTTTAGCCATGTCTCATCTTCCGCAGTAGAGCAGATGGAAACCCTTATTGCCGAATGCGGAAGTACAGAAAACGCCATCGAAGACCTGCTCACCACCACCAAAAAACGTTTCCGTCTCGAGCTCGATATTTTGAAGCAATGACTCAGAAATTTTGTCCACTTAAGGCATCAAGGTTAAAAGCGTACTGTGTTAGCTGCTTTTGAGCTTGATGAGCGTGTTGTGATACTTGACGAGTGCATCGACCTTCTTGTTTGGGTTTTCTCCTGTGTTTCGGTTTATGGAGTGCCACGCGTTGTAGCAGTCTATTCTATAGGAGGACGTAAAGCCCCCCTGAACCGGTGCGCGAAGTCTCCAGTGAATATGCTGGTTCAGTGCATCCCAATTTCGAGCGACGGTTATGCGGTGTAAAAGTTGGGTTCCCGTGTTGTCACTGCGTCAGGGGACCGCCCGCACCTCTAAAGCGTATCGAACCTCGCATAAGCCGTATTGGGCGTTGCATTCTAAATCACGTGTTAATTATACGACGGTATTTTGGGGGAATTAAACAGAAAATGCGTCAAAGTATTGCTTATGTATTTTGGGGTCATTTTTTTGGTGGTTTCAGTCGTCGGCGAGTAGTGCATCAACTTTGAATGTGAGGGTAGGTTCGTAGTAGTGCGATTTATCGCACGTCCGAAGGAAAGGAGCAACGGGCAACGAATTGCCCTACTACGAACCTAATTTTTTACCCATAAACTCAATCTTGATGAAATACGAGGCGGGTTACGTGAGGATTAAGGGCTAATTTGGAGGTGTGTGGTGTTCATTTTTGAGAGTTGACCTTCGCTGATATTATGTCGCTGGCACAATTCCGCTTGTGTTGTTTCACCACTGAGTGCCTCAAGAACGACTTCGGCTTTAAACTCCGGTGTGAATTTTCTTCGTTTTCGTTTGGGCATCGGATACTCCTTTCAAGTAGATTGATATTATACCACAATCTTGGTTTAGAGGGTGGCCCGAATTTCCGGTGGCAGTACATAATGTCTAATTAATATGCCTTCTTGAAAAACAAAGCAGCCAGAACGAAAAATAACAATGTTGGAACTGCAATCACAAACATACGAGACCAATCATTCCAAATTTGATTGAAATGCTTGAATAATTCTCCGAAGTTGGAAACCGAAATGAATATAGGAGCAGGTTCTTTGAAAAGTTGTCTCTCAGTCATTTCGCGTTTTTCACTACCAAAATTGACTGTAACTTCTGCATTGCCAGGACAGAAGGTACTTTCAGGATATTTAGAAAGATGGTGCAAGATACATTCAGCTTTTTTGAGATAAAAATTTCTTCGCCATGCATCATTTGCCATTGCTACCGCAACCCCAATTTGCCACATAACGTAAGTAAGGTGTATACCTAACGAAAGTAAGGATAGTCCAATACTTTGCCATACTTCAACAGACAATGATGTTGCTTTTATAGTTTGATGAAAAGCAAGAATAAGCAGTGTCATGTAGGAGATAAAGATTCTAAATTCTATGGATCTTCTGTCATCATGCCTCTTTGCACCGAATTCAGCAAGGTCCAACATTCCCTGCAAGTTCTCTCTATCTTTGTCGAAGTTATCTTTGTTGTTCATCATTTACTTTTTAGTATGTCTCCTCGTAACGGAGAAGCCACCTTATAGGATTTCTATCCGAGTCATTCGGCATCATTCCGTGACAACTGTTTCCTCGCCGAGCATGTCAATGATTTTTACGGCGACGCGGGCATCGAGGTGTGGGAGTGTTACGGTATATTGTGCATCAACAAAATCTTCTTTCCTCTTCGGAACGTCGCTCTCAATGATTGTGAAATGTTCGCCCGTGTAGTCGGTATCAATCAACACACAATCAATCTGCGCTCGGAAATCGTCAATATGTTCATCAAAAAGTTCTGTGCGGTCTATCTCTAAACGTCCCAAGATAGTCGGACTCATATAATCTTCAATGGTAACCGTGATGCTTTCTCCGTTTCCTTCAAACTTAACATCTGCTTCAGCAGGGGCGTAGGTAGTGACACCGTCACGTTGAATATCCTGCACAACGATTTTGTTAATCGGATGAATTCGGTTGTCTTGATCAAGTTCCTCTTGCATGCCAATTTCGCTCCCATTACACAATACCGTGATGTCGCGCACCTCGTCCGGACGATTTTGGAGTTCATCCTTAATGAGTTGGATATCCAATCGAGTGAGAGGTTTCGTCAGGTCAGCGATTTTGACAAGAGTTCCGTTTAGTGTACCATCAAAGAATCCTGCTTTCCGATCGGTCTCCACACCGTATTTAGAGACGACAATATTTTGGAGTTCATGCTCCACCTGGAAGTCATAGTTATTAACGCGGTAATGAGCAATGCCGCGTGGTTTATCAATACAAGTCTGTATCCGTTTCATCGTTGTCTGGATGGCACCTTTATTGATATCTGCGGCAATCCAGCGTCTGCCGAGTTTTTCCGCTACAGCAGCAGTAGTACCGCTTCCTACAAAACAATCAAGAACAATAGAATTTTTATTGCTTGATGCTTCAATGATGCGTTTAAGAAGTGCTTCGGGTTTTTGAGTAGGATAATCACGAGATTCATGAGGAGTAATACCTAACCCAGGAATATCATCCCATATATTATCAGCAACTGTTTTTTCAATAACCTTATCACCAACAGTTTCTCGGTGATACTTGATGGCAATTTTACCTGCTGTTACTGACACCTTGCCATCCTTAATCAAAAGTTGCCCACCATGCGAAACATAAACGCGTCCCTCTTGATGGAGTTTAATGATGCTCTCATCAGAGTATGCCCCGGGATCAGAAGTACGAAAGAAACCCTTATCATCTTTTTTATATTTCCGCTCTGCCTCTTCCAATGAGATAGTATTAACTTTTTCGATCTTGTTCCAAATTGCGTTGTCTTTGTCTTTTGCATAGAGATAAATATAATCCGAACTAAACGGCATGAACTCGGCATGCGTTTTCATTCCGCGGACAATTTGTCGCCGCCATGTCACGAGGTTCAAAAAATTACTCTTCCCAAAAATTTCATCCATTGCAAGGCGAAGATAACTATTCATCCGCCAGTCGCAATGCAGGTATAAACTTCCTTTTTCGCTCAAGAGTTCGCGCATCAAACTAAGTCGTTCATACATGAATTGGAGATAGTTATCGTTTGCCCAGATGTCAGTGTATTGCGTCTGTTCAATAACAGAATGTCCTTCACCGCTCAATTCTTTCTGTTCACCGCGTAGTTTTACTTTTCGCACATAATTTGCACCACTGTCAAACGGTGGATCAATGTAGATGAGGTCTATTTTGCCACGGAAACCTTGCACAAGGAGTGTGGAAAGAATCTCTTTGTTATCGCCGTGAAAAACAAGATTGGGACCGTCCTTAAATCTGTCGTAAGTCGGTTCTTTTTCTGGGTTTTCGACGTTGTAGTTTTCTATTAATTGGGCGGGGTGGGCGTTTATGGTGTCAATCGTGTGTTTGCCGACCCAGTGAAGCATCGGTCTCCCTTTAACGGGGGTAATTTTCATTGTGTTTCCTTTCGTAATCTTCCTGTCGGGGTTCAGCAACTGTGCATTTCATTGAATAAACTTCTTCTTTAGTCCTACCTTACTCAAGTTCACCAGCATGATCGTTATCATTGCTCTTGGAATGATTCTCAGTTGAAAAACGGTAAAGTTTCTGCGCTTGGTGACTTAAAAACAAGCGGGAATATAGACGACGGACAGAGAATCGAGAAGCAATCCATCTGTGAAGACCACGCCAGCCATTGATGCGAACGAATAACCAGAGTTGAAGTAGCCAATTATAAAAGCGTATATGCAGTATACTATTTCTGTTCTCAAGATTATTGACTTCCAAACAAGCCTTCGGACCCAGAGGGCGAGGGTTATTTGGAAACCGGATCCATTGACGTTGGTCTGCAAGCATTGCGTCAAGCGTGGCATACCTATCCCATCGGACACTGCAAGTTATATTATCGGGTTTTGGAAAATCATTTTTTTTCAAAAAAGAATAGCCATGAAGGGGTGAGATTGGAGTCTTCCAATTGAGATTAGCAGGATCTGAATAGAAATTAGGGTCAGCAACCTTAGCCCATTCGTCAATTGATTTCAACGTTAGGTTCCACAGTATAACAACAGAGTCAAAAGGACACCAATTTTTAGACAGAAAAGAACTTTTAATTTTGTCAAGTCCAAGTAGTAAACGGGGCGCAAAATCTGTAAGGACGATGGACGGAGTAGTCGGGTCTGAAGGCAAAGTCGCAAACCATAAAGGCAAGCCTACAATCAGCTGACCGCGTCCATAATCGTGAACCAGCGATTGATAAGAACCTCCTTCATGTCCTTTTTTAGCCTTTTTTTCTATAGCCGCAATCACTCTGTCTGCCATTTCATGTTGCAAATGCGAATCGGGTGGACCGAAATCAATGGACTTTAGAAATTCATTTGCGTCAATTTCTCCTTTACCACGCAGACCGTTGTACTCTCGAATAAACTTATTCACTTTTTTCGCTTGTTCGCTCTCTAAGAAAACTTCAGTGACTTCTAACCAAGTACGAAGGCGTACAATGGATTGAGAAGTCGGTACAAACAGATCAAAGAAGGCATCACCAGGGTCATCCAGTTTTCTTCCTAAATCAGCCCGGCGAAGTTCTGTCTGTCCAGCGCAATTAGCAAACTTACGGCTTTTCCATCGTTTCGAAGAGTTCCATTGTTTAATCCAATATCGTTCACGTAGATAATTTGGTATATCTCGACGTGAAACATCCT
>VXZK01000251.1 GCA_009845545.1 Candidatus Poribacteria bacterium | reverse complement strand
ACGAGTGGGTAACGTTATCGTGGAGTGTCAACTTATTTTCGTGCTTTACTATAATAGTGGAAAAGTTCAACGGTGAAGAGATTAAAGTATATCCATCCGAGAGAAACAATTTCATGCTTGTGCAATTCCGGTCTGATGAAAAAAAGGGTTGGGCTATCGGCCATACTACTTCACTAATCGTATTGCCAACAACACTAAAATGGAGACTTACTCAAGTTACTGCTCTAAAGGATAAGAAATCCGCTGAAGCAGACTACAAAAACTTAGAAAGAACTTTTCACAAAGGTGGAGGATTTATCTCCTTCTATGACGAGATAGAGGCACAGAACTCGCCATGTGAATTAATGCAAGTAAGACCTGAAGAAATCTTTATGACTGGACAAGCGGGCTGATGCCCTGCCGCAGGAAACAGGGCAAGGCATCGGTTGTTTGTACGTTTTTAAGATGAAGGTATATGTTCTGTCCGATGAGAACCGGATGTACTTTATTGGAGGGTTTTCGCTTTAATAATGATTTCGCCCCATTTCCAAAACGCGAGTCCGTGACGGCCTAAGTTCTAAATCCTAAAATGGTATATATCATCACTTATCCGAAAACCCTCCTTTATTGATATGGAGAAAAACAAATGAACAGACAAGATCCAGTTAATCCCCAAACCGTGTTAAATAGCATTTTGGAAATAGTTGGCAATATAGCGAAAATATCTGCCGCAGGCAGCTATATCTACCGAGGCGAACCGAAACGCTATGAGAAAGTATCCTCAACCCTCTATCGAAAATTGGAGGATGCTAAGATGTTACACCGTAATGTAGAGGAGGTTCAAAAAGAAGAAGTGGATGCTGCTAAAATGTACACCAAGAAAACAGACGAATTTGAAATTCTAACTGAAATTCAACACTTTGGCGGTAAAACTAACCTAATAGACTTTACGACTGACTATTGCATCGCCCTCTTTTTTGCCAGTGAGTCTTTCCCTTTTGAAGATGGCAGGATCATCTTGCAAGACAAAACTGGAACGATAACGAAATGGATTAGAGAACCTCAGAATCTAGATCCGACCAGTCGCGTTAGGGGGCAGAAGAGTGTATTCGTCCAACCTCCTGATGGGTTTATTAAACCAGACATCGAAATCGTTATTCCACAATCACTTAAACAACCCTTGTTAAATTATCTCAAAAAAGAATTCAGCACTTCTATTGAAAACATCTATCCTGACCTCCATGGATTTGTTAGGAATCAGGACAACCGCTGGAGTGCCCGCGCGAATTTTGCTAAGGGTATTACCTATAAAGAGCAGGCAGATGAAGCCGGAAACCCTAAAGAAAAAAATGAGAAACACCAACAAGCAATCAAGTCTTTTACTGAAGCAATAAACCTGATGCCGCAATTTGCTGAGGCGTATAGTACCCGGAGTTTCATTTCCCGCATTGAAGGCAATTTTGACAATGCTGTTACTGACGCTACAAAGGCAATAGAACTGAATCCAAGGTCTGCTTTAGCCTATACCCAGCGCGGTAGTATTTACAGGGCCAAAGGTGAACTTAACAAAGCTATTGATGACTTTACGAAGGCAATCGCATTGGATCGAGGCAATGCTATAGCTTATAGTGCCCGGGGTGAAGTTTACTTATCCACGGGTAATTTTGACAGTGCGATTATTGACTTTAACAAATCAATAATAATAGGGATGAAGTCGCCCGAAGCCCACAATGCCCTCGGCTCCGCTTACCAAGGCAAAGGTGATTCTGATAACGCTATTGCCAACTTCAACGAGGCAATCCGCTTGAAGCCAGACTATCCCTAGCTTATATGAGCCGAAGTTTGATTTACTTGTCGAAAGGCGAAATAAAACTTGCAATTGAAGATAGTAATATGGCTATAAAACTGAATCCAGAACTTGACTCACCCTATTACACTCGAGGGGTAGCATGGTTGCACCTGCAAGAATGGGATAAAGCCAAGGCGGATCTGAATGTAGCTAAGAACAAGGGAGTGGATATCATTGCCTTGTTTCATAACAAATACGGAGACATTGCAATCTTTGAGCAGAAAACCGGTATCCAGTTGCCAACGGATATTGCAAGCATGCTGATACCTTCGGATGTTTGATGTTTTACAAATCTAATAATTGGTGTTGTGGGTAGACTTGGCTTGTAGTAGGGCAATTCATTGCCCATTTCTGAGGTGCGATAAATCGCACTACTACGAACCATCCTAAAATTCAAATTGGATCAAGCACCGGTGTTTTGTCCATCTTTGTTTTGTGTTTCACATATCGCTAGTACAACTCGCTTCTATAGAAAAGTCGTGCAAAGATCGCGAGCACAGCTCGCTCCTACAAAAAGAAGTTTTGTTGTGAACAATCGCCCTTATGTTTTCGCTGATTTAGACAATAAACATTGCACATGCCTTAACCAGTGAAGTGCATCTGTCAAAATACAATGGAAGATCAACTCAGAATGGTCCGGCACGGTTTAGACAAACTGCCGAGGCTCCAATGTCCTGATGGCTATTACATCCGAACCTATCAAAAAGGAGACGCAGCACATTGGGCGCAAATAATGGACAGGGTGTTTGTAGATAAAGGTAGAACCGCCCAAGATACATACACTAACGTTATCAACCAACCCAACTTTGATCCGGACGGTTTCTGCTTCGTTGTCCACAACGACATACCAATCGGCACGGCGTGCGGTTGGAATAGGGATATCCGTGGCAAACAGGTAGGCTATATTGATATGCTCGCCGTCCTGCCAGAACATATAGGACATAAACTCGGAAAGTGGCTAACCGTATTTCTCCTGTACTATTTTAGAACCCAGCACGCGACATCCGTAATGTTAGACACTGACGATTTTCGCCTGCCTGCTATCAAGAATTATCTTAATCTCGGTTTTGTACCAACTTATCTCCATGAGAACCATGCGCAGCGGTGGCAGAATATCTTTGAAAAAGTCGGTTTCCCTTAAATAATGAGATTCCTTCTCACAGTAAAAAACTGTCTGAACCTACCTCGCAACACTGTTATATTCGTGATTCTTATCGGGGGCTTCAGTCTTCGTATCCTCGGTATAAATGTTGGGTTGCCCGATACGCCTGACCCGCGTGAATCTATTATCGCACAAGATGTGCTAAACCTCGTTCACTTCACGGCACCACCGCAAATCTACAATTGGCCCGGAACCGCGTGGTTTTATAGCATTGCTGCGGTCACCAAATTGCTATCCATCGGTGGTGTACATCTAACCGAGGCTCGCGTCATTCTATTCGCGCGATGCATCAACACCCTCTTATCCACAGCCACACTCTGGTTCACTTATTCTATTGGGAAACACGCGGACAACAGACGCATTGGACAAATTGCCGCAGGATTGCTCGCTGTCTCAATGTTACACGCCACCAACGAATCGCGGTTCGCACTTGTTGACATCCCTGCGACCTTCTGCGTAACACTTTTTCTCTGGCGTGTCGCACGTACACGTTATTCTTCAAAGCCATTTACGGCTTGGACTGCGGTGTGGCTCGGTATCATTCTCGGAACCGGGTTCGCCGTCAAATTCACCACCATTTTCGTCAGTTTTTCTCTCATTATTTTCATCGGTAGCGATCATTTTTATAGAAGGGTTGCTACGGTTATCGGTGTATCTGCCTTAACGTTTACGCTCCTCTGTCCATACTGGCTCATTGATTGGGTTTCGCCAACCTGGAATCTCTTCTTTGAGGATTTCTGGTATGAAGCCACACACTATCATAAAGGGCACTTCGGTCTCATTTCCACAGCAGAATCGGGATGGCTGCAGCGGTTTACCTACCTATGGGTGCTGCTGAAATGGGGAATGGGGTTACCGCTCGCGCTCCTCGTCGCTTTCGGTGTACTGCGGGCAATTATTTCGCTTAAGGGCAAAACTGGCATCGTGGAAGCACTTCTACTTGCTTTTGTGATTCCGTATCTATTATTTATTGGGATACACAAAGTCAAGTTCACACGTCATCTACTGATACTTTATCCCACACTGACGGTGCTTGCCGCTATCGCACTCGCGCGCTTATCGAGTGCCGTAAGTGATCTTCTCAAAATCACACATAACGGTTCATCGCTTCTTATGTCCGGAAAGTCCATGGGATACGTTATTTTTCAAAAGTGGGGAGGGAGTATTATCGTCGGAGTCGTCGTACTCTATTCGTTTGTCTATACCGCTGCTTTCACCTCTGTGATGCTCGCGCAACCGACCCGTGTCGCAGCATCGGAATGGATCTTCGCCCACGTTCCGCCAGAGGAAACCATTGCAAGCGCACCCGTAACTTTATTCAACTGGCTTCTACCTGATTTAGATTTGGAAGTGGCAGATCAAGAGGCAGCATGGGTACTTATCCTCGCGCCGGACCTTGAGGTGTTCCAAAAATATCAACAACACCCTCACGGCTATCAAAACGAGGATTGGTACCCGCTTGGCGAGTTTGAATTAGAGGAAACAGCGGCGTTTTATGACCGAATCATGGGACACGGAAGTCTGTATGAACTGCACAAAACGTTCCGGCGTAACCCACAGTTTTTGGGCATACCAATATCAGATGCCGATGCCCCATTTCCGATGCGAGCCCTCGCACATCCCGAATTCCATCTCTATCGTCGTTCTGATTGAAGGGCATTGTCTAACAATCCCAAGCCTTTAGGCTTCGGGTCCAACCCCGCT
>VXZK01000374.1 GCA_009845545.1 Candidatus Poribacteria bacterium | reverse complement strand
TTTTTATTTTTTGTCAAGTTTTAAACTTTTTGCAAGTCCAAAACGACTAATTCCGATTATAAATGTTACGCGTTGGCTAATGATGATTCTCCTGTTGATATTTGGGGGAAGTTTAGCCGGTTTTGCGCAAGATAAACACACCGTCCTCCTCTACATTTTTGAGTCAGGTGCCGGGAAAACCGTCAAAGACCTTTCAGGCAACAAGAACGATGGTGAACTCATGGGACCGAAATGGGGTGAAGGCAACCCCGGTGGTGGACTCACCTTTGGAGGAAATGCTCCCAGGGATTTTGTGGAAATTCCTGATAGTGAGAGTTTAGACTTGGTTGAAGGGCTTACAGTGGAAATGTGGCTCTATCTTGAGGCATGGTCTACCGCTGGCGGCACAGGTGCCACGAAAGAGACAACCTACAAAGTGGGCCCTCGGAGTGATAAGAAGGTGCTCATCCGGATGACCACCGATAAGCATGCTTGGGGCGCTGCAGTTGCTGCCGGTAAAACGGATATGCCACTGAAGAAATGGACGCATATCGCTGGAACTTACGATGCTAAGTCCGGTGATGCCAAGATTTACATCGACGGTGTCTTAGACGGGGAGGGCAAGATCGGCGGTAATATCACGCCGAATGATGATGTCTTGTGGCTCGGACGCGGTGCCGGTCCATTTCTACAAGGACGGATGGACGAAGTCCGAATCTCCAACATTGCACGCTCTGAGCAAGAAATTCAAGAACTGATGAACAAAGGCATTGAGGGTGTGTTGGCGGTAAAACCACAGGATAAGTTAGCAACAACATGGGGAGAATTGAAGTCAAATCTTCAAAACTGATAAAGATAGAAAAGAAAGGGTAGGTGCTGTTAGAAGCGGTTAATACGGCAATTCTACGGTCAATGTCGCCAAGAATTCCTCCGTCACGTGGCGATTGTAAACGCGGGCTGAAATTACCGACCCGTAGATGTTACCCACATAGAAGATGCCGCACAGCGTGCCGAGTGTCCACCCTTTTGCCGATGAAATCCCATCTCTACGGAAGCCGTCGTATGCTTGCCAACCTGTGAATCCTACGGTGAACAGGGATGCCAGTGCATCACCGAGGCGACCTGTATACAGCCTTCCAGCCCCCGGTACAACCGTAGAGAGAGTTCCCGCTAAAAATGGGCTACGCGTGGATAGGTGCTTTCCCTGCTCAGCATAATCGTGATACAACACCGCTTTTTCTCTAATTGACATCACATCTGATGCCTGCAACGTCTTGAATACCTCGCTTGCCTCGGACCATCGTTTTTGCTTCAGATAAGAGAGTCCAATCAGCTGCTCTGCTTCGGCGTATTGGCGTGTATCTGTTATGCGCGGCAGTGCTTCATGAAGAAATCTTGTAGACTGATCAAATTGATCCATCAGAAAATAGGTGGCACCGATCTGGTAGTAGGCGCGGCTTGCAAACTGACTTTCGGGATATGTTCGCAAAAGTGTTTCAAAACCTTGAATCGCTTGCTCAGTCTTACCACCGAAGCGGTAGGAGACTGCAATCTTATAGTGAATCTGCTCGGTGTCTTTTGGCTTGTAAAATAGATAACGCTGGTACTCATCGGCAGCGCGGAGGTAGTCGCCTTGTTCATATAGAAAGTCGGCAAATTTACGAACGTTTTCCGGTGCATAATAGTCAACGGGTTCTTCAGCGGATGCAAAGGAAAGAAGTGGGGTAGCACTCAGCCAGATGAGGAATAGGAATTTGTGGATTTGTGTAATATTCATAGCGTTCGTCGATTGGATTGAACGGAGTGAAACCTAACTTCTTTACTTCAGCACTGCATAGTCTGAAACTGGATCGATGTATTTACCCGTCACGTTATCTTTATGATAATGTCTTGATTGGGAACCGTTGCACCGGAGCAATCTATCAGCAGTCAGTAGCACGCCTCGTAACACACCGTATTCTTGTATACACGCCATGCAAAAGCGGGAGCAGCTCGGAGAGAAGCTACAAGTCGGACTGTCTTGGCTTGAGATGAATTTTTGATACAACCGTACCAATCCGGTCAACGCAAGTTTTAACTCCGAGGTTTCCTGCGGATTAAAACGGACAACTTCCTGCAGCTGCGCTGTTGTCATCGGGTTGACTTTACGGATGAACGCCAGATCAGTCGCTTCACTTGCAAACGTAGGCGATACGAAGATAACAACGGATAAACAGAACACACAGAAACGGACAAAATAACGATAGATAGGATAATTTACCATTTGCTCTCTTTAACCTCCACGGATTCAGGAATTGTGAAATTTAGCATTGGATTTGGCGTTTTCGCGTTCACCTCTGGGTTGCTATAGGCAATCTGTTCGCGCTGGATAACTTCAGATTTTGCATTGTACGTACTGGAGGTAACCGCCATAGGAATATAGTTAATACCGATTTTGCTGTGATTCTGGTAACGCGATCTACCGATAATATAGCCTTCCGGATTTTTGACTTCCGCTGAGATGAGCCGATCCTTATGCATGCCTAAGATGACACTACCGAGTGTATCCTTCGCTTTTTCAGGCGGTTTCCAATAGGTATAGAGTACTTCCTCCACAACATCGTGCTTATCTAAAGTATATCCGATTGCAGTCAACCCGTATTCGGCTTGTGTGGTTTGGATAATGGATTCGACAAACGGGAGCGGAACACGTCCTTCGGAGATAAAACGGAACGCCTGTTTCTCCACAGGATAATAGATTTCAAGGACGTTATCCTTTACGACCATTATCTGTTTGACCGGTTCGGTAACCTCAACAACAACCCGCGCAGCCTTTACATCATAGTGGAGTGTACCTGTAATGTGCTCCGTTTTGCCGTTTTCTGTTAACTCGCGCGTAAATTCTAATGAAAGCGTCTTCAGCGGTGCAGCATAGAGAACATCAACCGGAAGGAATATAAGCAATAGTATGATGAAGAATAGGGAGTTTTTAAGCATCTCTCTCTCTGAGTTATCTAAGGGTAAGCGTCTGACACTTACCACTACATTGATTTTCTAATTTATTGCATTGCAGCTTCTGCTCCGATTCCACTACCTATGCCTATACCCACAGCTAAAGTCCCAAGTATGACGCAACCGCTGAGACAACCTGCTGATGTCCATCGCGCCTGAATATCCCCTCTTTTTAATTGGTAGGTTGATGCGTAAGCAGCTATATATTCAGCCGATTTTCCAATCAACCGAGAAGGTGGCGGTGAGGGGTGATAGGCATATGCCCCAATGATGCCAGCTGGTGGAAAAAAATAACCATACGGACTCGGTAAAAAAAAGAGGGCAGAAAGCACACAACCCGCACTGAAGCATAATAACTTGTTGACATCTTTATTCGCATCCGCTTCAGCAGCAGTCGTAGCTTCGGCTTGCACAGCAGTCTGTTGAGCGAGAGTAACAAAAGGTGTGCTAAAAGTCAGTCCTGTCATCACAAGCACCAAAACATGAAACGTTGAACATATTTTCACTTTACTTTGCCTTACTGAGTGGCTCTGGCAACATGAAACGGTCATCTTTACGTCAATCAACAGGCATCGCGAGCTTTAGCTGCGTGCGAACGGCTTGACGCACTTCATCACAGATGGAACTGGCGTGTTGGGTATTTTCGACTGTCCCCGGATCGCCAGGATAACGAGGCTCTACTGCATATTTCGTTATTATTTTAAAGTCGGGTTGCCAATCGAACCAATCCCGGAACGTAGGGACAATTAACGCCAGTAACTCTTCAAGGTTATGTGTTCTTAGAACAGGTATGTTTGCCTCTTGCAACCACGCCTTGAGATATTTTTCGATACATTGTTGGGCATGGAAACAAATAATATTATATAGTAGTGGATCCTCTGCCAGTAACAGTTGCTGCACCGTGATATAATCGGCTTCACCCCGCTGTATCCACTCCAGCGTCAATGGATTCATGCAGTCCTTCCCTTTTTCACCAAGATTTATTCCGTAATGTGTGAATTGTAGATTTTTAACATTGCAGGCTGCATCGGATCCATGGAGCAATTCCCCCTTTTCGGTGATCTCACGGAGAAACCAATCATTATATGAGACACGATAAGCGATATCTTCCGGAGAACGGACCAACAGGTCCAGACCGAATCGGTATGAAATGTGTTGCCGAATCTCTATAGCCTTGTTGAGAAACTCCGATTTCGGAATATCCATCACGACGAGCAGATCGACATCCGAATCCTCTGTCGGCGTGCCATAAGCATGGGAGCCAAAGAGAATAATTTGTAGAGGCGCAAATTCACGCACGATGTCATCACATGTAGCCTGAATTTCCTGTCGGGTAACCATATACGAGCCTCCCTTTGACTTGAAGTATAACATATTTCGCGATGGCTATCAAGTTTAGTTCTCGAATGACTGTAGGAACTCTCGCTATTACTACTACGAAGTTCACGGTTTCGAGGAATTATAAAAAAGTTGTGAGAAACACCAGTGGCAAACCGCGATGCCTTCCTATAAAAGAACACGAATCAAAGCGGATGTTCCTCGATTAGCACACCCAATCCCAAAATAGGTCACCTGTTACAACGTTTCCGTAATAACCTATGTTTACATTACATGATAATGAACTGAACCCATCAAATTGAATAATAGGGGAATAAAGTTAATAGGACTTACGCATCCCCTCTTAAAGTCCCCTACCCCCTGATAAGGGGGATATGGGGGGTTGGGGGATTTAGGG
>VXZK01000333.1 GCA_009845545.1 Candidatus Poribacteria bacterium | reverse complement strand
AGGCTAACAGCCTATGCTACAAAGATGTCCACTTATTTATGCGCTTCACTATAATTTACGATTATTATATCACATAAAGCTCTAATTGCCAAAACAAATACTATTTATGACCAGACACCAACACCAGCGCACTCCGAGCAGGGACATAAAGCTGAATCGACTGCGCCTGCCCCTCCACGCCAACATCTTGCCACGGATAATGGACACCCGTTACGGCACCATAGCCACCATACACCGGATCATCGGTATTAAGAACGAGTCGGTAATCCGCTCTTTCAGGGACAGGGATCCGCCAATCCGTAACAGATTCAGTCGGATGAAAGTTGAAGGCAAAGACGAGTCCACCCCGCGCATAGACAATCTGCTTCGCTGCCTCATGAATGAATAATAACTGGATATTTTCATCAGCAAGCAGACGGTAGGTCGCATCGAGGTGCTGCATCGCCCGATCAAAAGCGTTCAGATGTTTGTAGCGGAGGGTTGCATCCTCAACGAGAGACCACTGCCGACGCGCATACCAATAGGAATTATTATTCCCTGCCCGTGGAAAGTCGATCCATTCAGGGTGTCCGAACTCATTCCCCATAAAGTTCAGATACCCGTCGCCACCTAAGCTAAACGTCAGGAGCCGGATGAGTTTGTGGAGCGCGATGCCGCGAGAAATGAGATGGCTTGTTGTGGAAATACTCATGTGCGTGTAGAGTTCAGCGTCCATGAGTTGCATGGCAAGCGTCTTATCACCGACAATCGATTGGTCGTGGCTCTCAACGTAAGCGATATGTTTTTCACCCGCACGGCGGTCGCGTAACATGCCGTAAATCTCGCCGATGTGCCACGCTTGGTCCTGTTTCTCTTTTAACAACCGAATCCAATAATCTGGGATACCCATTGCAAGCCGATAATCGAAGCCGAGTCCACCTTCTTCGGTAGGACGTGCAAGACCCGGCATGCCGCTCATGTCTTCGGCAATCGAAATAGCAGCGGGGTTGACAGCATGAACAACCTCATTCGCCAACATGAGGTAGGCGATAGCGTCCAGTTCAACATCGGTGTCAAAGTAATCCGCATAGCCGGTAAACTCTCGTTCTAACCCGTGGTCGCTGTAGAGCATACTCGTGACACCATCGAACCTGAATCCGTCAAACCGATAGGTTTCTAACCAGTATCGAATATTGCTTAGCAGGAAACGTTGTACCTCGTACTTGCTATAATCGAAGCATAGCGAATCCCATGCGACGTGTTCACCTTTCGCACCGGCGTGGAAATATTGGTGTTCCGTGCCATCAAAACGGCTTAACCCTTCGTTGAGATTTTTAACCGCATGGCTATGCACCAGATCCATGATAACCAGCAATCCCATACCGTGTGCTGTATCAATAAGTGCTTTCAGTTCCTCCGGTGTTCCGAAACGGCTTGAGACAGCGAAAAAATTGCTCACATGATATCCGAAACTCGCATAATACGGATGCTCCATCACCGCCATCAGTTGCACAGCGTTATAGCCTAAATCCACAATTCGGGGCAAGATGTTCTCTGTAAATTCAGCAAACGTGCCGACCCTCTCCGCCTCTTGTGCCATGCCGACGTGTGCCTCGTAAATTCGCAACCCCTCGGTGTTGATGTCAAAATCCGGTGCGCGGTGCTGCCACTGATACAGATATTGTGGCGCCCAATACTGACCTATGAAATCAGCATCGCCTTCCTGAACGACACGTTGGATATACGCCGGAATTCGATCAAGTCCACCGAGTTCAGAGACGACGTGTACCTTGACGGGGCTGCCGTGCGTGAACCTATCGGCATACTCGCTGTCAGGCAGAAAAATGTGCCACACACCCCAATCATCAGCGGACATCGGGTTCGCCTCGCGCGACCAGCCGTTAAAGTCGCCAATGAGGGCAAGCCTCTCCGCTCCCGGTGCCCATTCGCGGTACCAGACCCCGATTTCGCCTTCGTGTTCACCACGGTTGAAACCGAAATACTGGTGCCCTTGGCTAATCTTGCCTAATATACCACCCGTTTTCTCAATCTCTGCCTTGAAACGTTGATGGTGCGCAAACCGTTCGCGTAGTTGTGCAGTGTACGGTTTCAGCAAGGGATCCGTATTGATAAGAGCAGTGCCATCAGCCATGTTTCCTGTCAAATGTCGTTTTCTCATGCGTTGAATTTTTCCCTTCTCTTCGGTGGTATGAAATACAAAACTCAGAAATAGACGCGAAACGAGGAAAAGAAAAGATTCGGATAACTGCCAAACTCCGACTGAAATTCGGAGGATTCGCCATTTTTAGGTCGCTTGCCGATACTGACAAAACCCCCGACAGAGAGGTGAATATCCTCCGCGATGTTATAGGCGATCTGTGGCGCAACGAAAGTCGATGGATCGGATAGATTAAACAGCATCTGACCACTGAAGCTAACCAACGGTGTCAGTTGATGGGTAAATCCAGGAGCAAAATAGTGCCTACCCAGCAGATAAACACCGCCACGCGTATACGCCGATTGCGCTAAGTTGGTGAGATAATTTTCCGGTTTCTGTGCACCTGTGCCGTTGAAATGGTACTCAATGAAAGCGTAAGTCTCGCCGCCGAAACTGTAGTCCAGACCAACAGAGGTCCTCAGATAATCCTCCGATGTGTCAGGTTCATCATCAAACGGTGCCGTAAAGACATAAGCCGTTTCTAACCAGAACCCCGCACCTCCAATCCCGCGTGCTACATCCAAACCGACAAGCAAATCCCTCTGAAATTCCAACAGTAAAATTGAAAAGTCTGTTTCTGCAGCATTCAGTTGCGTTCGGAGAAAAACGGCACTCTTATCAAAATCGAAATCGGCACCGACGATGTAGCCGGTATCCACTTCTCCCATTACACCAACCGGAATACGCACCCGGATAGCGTCTACCCCAACGCGGTCTTCTGTGTCCAGTTGGTCGTAAGTATAGGGTGCGACAACATCGGTTGGATTTATGATCCGCGCACTTCCCCAAGCAATCGCGTCTCGACCGATGGAAAAATCCGCAAAATCTGTGCTGAACTGAACCGAAGCGCGATCAAGGTTATGATAGATACCGACACTCCCCATCGCTGCATCCGCACTCGGATAAATCTGCGAATCAAAATCCGCAATCCGATAACTTGATGAGGGGGTGCTAACGGCGTAGGGGTTGGGTGCCCCGGCCCCTACAAAGAGCAACGGATCTTGGACGCGCGGCGTAAAATCGTAAGCGAGAGCTAAAGAGAGTGAATCCGTTGGCGCGTAGGAGAGATTGAGCCGTAAACGGTTAACCACGACCCCACTTATTGGTGCCTCTGGAACCGGTGAATTGAATAGAGTCGAAAAGTTTTTGTAGTACCCGCCGACTCGGAATTCTGCGTCTGCGGTCCCTACAAACGGTGTTGTCATTAAATAGATGACAAGTGCCAGGATTATTCTCATCAGAAATTTTTGTCTCTTGCGAACTCGCCTACTTCCGTATTAACATTTTGCGGGTAGCGGTAAAATCGCCTGCGGTAACGGAGTGGCGTGTGGACTCCGTGGACAATGTGTAGAAATAGACACCGCTTGCGACGGGTTCACCGATGCTGTTTCTGCCATCCCAATGGGCGGCACGGGTGCGGGTTTGATAGCTGCCGGTCGCTTTATGTCCTAATGAGAGTGTGCGTACCAGACTGCCATCTACCGCATAGATGCGGATCGTAACTGCTGCTGGCTCCGCCAACTGATAGGGTATCCATGTCTCTGGGTTGAAGGGGTTGGGGTAGTTGGGCAATAGTGCTGTCTCTCTCGGTTGCAAGAGAGCAAGCAGCTGCTCCAGCACCGCAATGCCACGCAGATACGCTGGATCGGTGAATGCCATTTGCCGCGCTTGTGTTAGCAGGTCTTGCACCTGTGCGGCGGTAAGTCTTGCAAGATCCGATGGATGTAAGGCTGGGGAGGCAGCTGCCCCTTCTCCCAACGCACCGGCAACCATGACGAGGTCTTGGATATTGACATCACCGTCACCGTTGACATCTGCCCGGTTTTGTCCGGTCTGACCGAAACTTGAGGCTACTAATACCAAATCCTGAATGTTAACAGTGCCATCGCCATTGACATCGGCTGCGAGGCGCGAAACTTCCGTAACTGTAGCCGTAAAGGTCACAGGGGATGTTATCCCGGCAGCTGTCACACGGACTTTGATCACACCTGGATTCGGACCCAGTGTCAGCGTTTTTTGTGCCTTGCCGTCAGCATCTGTTAGAGCGGTGGTTGCACTCAGGTGCCCTTCGCCTTCAATGACACGAAATGTGACACCCAGTCCTGTGATTGGAACACCATGTTCGTCTAATGCTTCCACGACAAACGGGTTTTCTAACGTTGTGCCTCCCTCGCCTTCCTGTGTATCGCCTGAGATTTTCACGAGTGCCGAGTGGGTGCGGTTGTCAAACGCTATCTCAACGCCTTTTGCCTGCATGGCAGGGATATGTGTATTGATAGAAACGTAGCTCAGCGGATTATTCCGAAGATATAGTCCGGTGCTGTCCCACTCTGTCCCTGTCAGGTTTAATGCTAACAGTGGTGATATATCTGAAATGTTATTGCTGTGAATTCTCAACACAGTCAGTTGTGTTAACTCTGAGAGTGGTGATAAATCTGAAATGTTATTGATGTCAAGATTCAACGTATTCAGGTTTTTCAATCCTGATAGTGGGGCTATATCTGATATGGTGTTTTGCCAAAGAT
>VXZK01000001.1 GCA_009845545.1 Candidatus Poribacteria bacterium | reverse complement strand
GCTACGACATCCCCGCCTTGAAAGGCGAGGTTTTGTAGCGGAAGATTTGATAAAGGACATTTAGAAAGGGTTAAGCTCTCACAGTGCGTTTACCCAGTTGCATTTCCCGCTGCAACTCTTCGATCTTTTCCGCTTGTGCTTGTTGCTCTTTTCCCCGGGCTGCGACAAAGATCTGTGGTATACCGATAACCACAGCAATAAAACCTATCAAAGCAATTACCAACCAGAATGTTTGGTTCAATCGCTTATCCATTTCCCCGATTTTGACGTTGACAGTCTTTATTTCTTGAGAGACATATTCTTTCATGCGTTTCTCAGAGGCAGTGATTTCCTCATTGACAATCACGCGGATATCTTCCTTCAGCACAGTCCGAATTCTTTCAATATCAGCCTGACTCAATTCACTTTTCGCAGGTGTGGTTATAAACAAAAGCACCGCGGAAAAAATCATGATTAACCTCATTTTAGTCTCCTTACTTGCCAAACATGCGTAATTTGAACACCGCAAACGGCGGGACACTCGGCCCCGCTGAATCCGGTATATCCGCCATACTGCCCGACGTAACATCCGATTTCACATACCATCCATTAGGCGGGATGGTCATCGGGACAGCCTGCGACTTCCACGGCAGAGTCCATAACTACCCCAATCTGTATGTCGTAGACGGCTCCTTATTACCCGGTTCTTGTGCCACTGCAAACCCATCCCTAACAATCGCCGCTTTAGCCGAGCGAAATATGGAGACAATCCTGAACGAAGATTTTGTTTGAAGAAAACGCCCCCTAATCACAACTTAATCCTCATAACTTGTTAGGTTGTGCCTCTTTCGTAGTATAGACTGTTGGTTTCCTATGCCTCTTGAGGATAAGGTTTCATGAGAATCAAACAAACATTTCGCTGCTATCGATTCATATTCATACTCATCTTGGTATTGCCGATTACCATACAAGCGCAACAAAACACCGATCTCGACATTATCAACGCGAAAGCCGATGCCATAAGAGATGCGAAAGCCGACGTGAATCCTTTCGCATGGTTCACAGCCGGTTGCCTCTTATCATATACAAGTGTCGTATTAGCAGGTAGAGCATACAGCGAAGGTTCAATAACTTCGGAGATGCAAATCCCTGCGGCACTTTGTGTGTCAACTCTCGGGATCGCGACCCTCTATTATTCGGCACGACCCGATCCACCAACGAATCGATTCATCGGAAAAACACCGCAGTATGTAGAAACGTATATAGCAACTTACAAACAAAAAAGTCGTAATAGACAAACGCTCCTGGCAGCCGCAGGCGTTGCTAACGGATGCCTTATCCTCAGTGCGTCCACTGTTGGGTTGGCTTATGGTTTGACGGCATAGAGGTTTGAATAAAAACCACAAAAAGGAGAACACTTATCCAATAAACCCCACAGATACTTCACAGGAATCGCAAAATCGAGATTCTGACCCACCTCGCTATGCTTGTTCAAGACAGATTCCCCCGCTGCGCGTCGCCATTGCCAACAGAGTTGCCTGCCGACTAATAGACGGCTTTGCTATTTCACACCGACCTGTCTTCGGAGCATTTCTCGGAGTCGATCACTTTTGACTGGCGGTATGAACCTGCCCGTGAATCTTCGCAGGAACCCCTGTTCAACGACAGACTTCGGATTTGAAAACGCTTGATACCCGATGAATCCGCCTTTGTAGCGTCCCATACCGCTATATCCGACACCCCCGAACCCCATTTCCTTGGCATCTGCGTGCATCAAGAGATCGTTGACGGTTACCCCGCCACTTGAGGTTTGATGGATGATCTGGTCAATCTCGGTGCGATTGTTTCCAAAAACATAAAGTGCCAACGGCTTCGGCTTCTTGTTAATGTAGCCAATCGCAGCGTCGAGATTCTCATAGGTGTAGATAGAAAGGATCGGACCAAAAATTTCATGCGTAGAGACTCTGAGATCATCGGCAGGATTGATCACGAGTGTCAACGGAATCTTGCGTGTCGTTGCATCTGGCACGGCTTCATTCATCGGATTCGATGTGATGAGACGACTCCCCGCGGCTTTTGCCTCCTCCATATAGCCTACAATTCTGTCATACGCTCGACTGTCTATGATGGATGTGAAGTCTTCATTGTCTATAATGGAAGGGTACGCGGTCTTGGCAGTTTCAAGGACGTTTTCGATAAATGCCTCGAGATGTTTTTCGGGGAGCAGCACGTAGTCGCCAGAAATACAGACCTGTCCGCCGTTCATCAATCGGACCCTTTGTATTTTTTCAGCGACTTCGGGGATATTTGCGTCGTCTAAAATCAGACACGGGGATTTACCACCGAGTTCAAGGAGAACAGGGGTGAGGTTATCTGCCGCCGCTCGCAAAATATGTTTACCGGTCTCAGAACCACCGGTGAAGACAAACTTATCCCATGGCAACGCTGCAAAGACCCGTGAGACTTCAGCTTCGCCGATGACAACTGTGAGTTCTTCTGTCTGAAAGTATTCAGTAACCAGAGATTTTATCAGCGTCGCTGTCTGTGGTGTGCTTTCCGAAAGTTTCAGGATCACACGATTGCCCGCAGCGAGCGCGTCAATCGCGGGGTCCAATGCCAGACTGACAGGTGCGTTAAACGGCGACATGATACCGACAACCCCCAACGGTTCGTGGACGATGTAGGCGCGCTGACCTGTGAGTGCCAACACCCCTGATGACGTTTTCTCTTTCTTCATCCACTTTTTCAAATGCCGTTTGACATATTTCGCATGAGACAACGGAGAGAAAATATCGGCGAGAAAGATTAAATCTGGATCTCGGCTACCGAAATCTGTTTGCAAGGCTTCGGTGATCTCTGTGATGTGGTTTTTACACAGATCCTCTATTCTACTGAGCCGATCCATTCGGGTTTCATAGGATGGCGGTGTCGATGGCGAGTAAGCCATTTTCTGTTGATAAAAAAGTGTTTTTACGGTTTCAATGTCCATTTGGTTCATAGGGTTTCCTCTGAGAAGTCTACGCGTTCAACTTCGCCATAATACAGTTCATCACCTTATCCCAGCAGTCATAGTTAAAAACTGGCAATAGATATTCGGAGAGTTTTCGGTTTAATGAAGTTTTTGATTAGACTTCTTGCCGTAATCTATATTTTCGCGTATACCAGTCAAATCGCCAATCACAATAGTGGCAATATCTCTATCTTTACACATTTGAAGAAACTTTGTTGTATGTTTGTGTAAGCCATCGCGTATCTGATTGTCGATTTGCCTGATGCGTTTCCATTTGTGTCTCACAAGATACCACCAGCGTTTAGAATGGCGTTTGCACCTATCAATCTTTTTGTTGAATGATGCTATTACCTTATTTCTCAACCGGTATAGACTTCGTATATACCGCCCATTGAAAATTCGGGTATCAACACCATCATGACTGACTATAGGATGTATCTCACCAATGTCAACGCCAACCATGCCTTTCGCTTTAGATTTCACAGATTTACCTACGTTATACACAAAATGTAGACTATACTGACCATTATTGTAAACTAACTCCACGATAGCAATATATAGCATACTTGAAATCAAAGTTCTTTGGCAACCGCACTTCTAAGGGCTCATTGCCTTGACCATTAGACAAAACAAGTGTCTGATCTTTGAAATGGATAGCAGATTTTTTCCAAGTGGTGGTTTGAAATCTTTTATCGCGATGCAGTGGTTTCGCTTTCTTATCGCCATTCTTACGCTTTTCTCTAAAACCTTTGCGATTCTGAAAATATCTTCTGCGGACCTCTTGAATACTTTGTGAATGTAAAGGCTGCGATTTACTTAACTGCTTATCCATCCACAACTCACAAGGCACATCAAGAGGACCCCCCTGTCCGG
Organism: Candidatus Poribacteria bacterium; assembly: GCA_009845545.1. Lineage (GTDB taxonomy): Bacteria > Poribacteria > WGA-4E > WGA-4E > WGA-3G > WGA-3G. The sequence goes on along the minus strand of VXZK01000001.1, from coordinate 910 downwards.
TAAGCATGCGCATAATCCCACATTACTTTGAGTGCCAAACACTCATGCGATACAGACGCGGTTGCGGCATTCAAAGAATCCAACTGCTCAGTATATTGTAATTTTAACTTACGGGTACGCATTGCCAACTCCTTGCATTGCTTCCGGTTTCAGGCGGTAATAGGTAGAGACCCGCCTTGCAGCGGGCTGAAACTCTCTACCAACCATGCGATTAATAGAATACCAGAAAAACAAAAATATATCAAGCAGAATGTTTCACTTGATATATTTTTTGAAAAATCAACACTTTTGATAATTTAAAATAGCTGGGATTTCTCAAAAGCCCTCAGAAACCACTATCTATAAGGGTTCTCTCAATGCACAGTTATGAAAATGCTAAAAAATGCTCGTTGATAAACCCCTACTATGTGAAAAAAACATCTTATTTTCAATACAAAATAGAATAAAATCGCCTATGAAATCGTTTTTTTAGAGGTATTTCGTATGGATGTTATTAGATTTAGAGGAATTAGAAAACTTTCACCCCTGTAAAATATGTGTGCTTTTGCTTTCACGAAGTCAATGGGTATAGGGGTTAAAAATTGCATTAGCACTTATTTTTTACACGAACCGATCAATTGTGAGAAATCCCAGTAAATTATCGGATTGTCTGAATTTTTGAATCTTCTTTTTTCAGTCCGGTGCCTCTTCCCAGTAAAGGGTGGGGACCCCGGTTCCAAACCGCACCTACCGGGCCTGGGGGCCTAAAATTGGACGAAAAAACCGAAAACTAAATAATCCTGGGAGGATGCTATATAGACTTGACAGAAATCCGGAAACATGCGATAATATTCACGGAGACACTCGAAAATCGTAGTGTTTGTATCATTTCAACAGACTCCGTGCCGAAGCCAGCATCATGAAGGGCAGC
>VXZK01000362.1 GCA_009845545.1 Candidatus Poribacteria bacterium | reverse complement strand
ATAGGTATTCAGACTGTTCGAGAGTGCCCAATTAATTACAGGTTTTACTATAACGCCAGTTTGATTGATCATTTCGGATGTGTTGCGGGTTCTATTTTCGCATCACAGAGACGTAAATTGTACCACAAACTTCCAGTTTGTGCAGTATATGACCTAAATTAACAGTGGACGCTACATAAGTCGAACCTTTATCAAACTCACGTTACGCTTTTAAGAAGATATGACGTTTGTGAACACCTCATAAAGGGTATTTTCCAGCGTGAGTTTGCCACAGAATTTTTGGAATCTACCCGCAATCTACCCGCACTATAAGGAAATGTGTCAATGACAACCAATGTCTTGCAAGATATTATTTCACGTTGCCACCAACGGCACGAGAATCCGCTTAAGCAACGGAAAACGATCTCAACACCAGCCTATATTACACAAGTCCGAACCGACCGAAAAGACTGATGAAACACACGAAGATATTAGTGTTCAGCTCCAGCGTGCTTTCGATAGGAATGTGCGTGTCCTTGGATTTACTGCCGAGATAGACGCAGAGAAAGCCCCAGAAATAGAATCCGTTCTGCGTACGCGTAAGGCAATCTGTTTAAAGGGACCGAGCGTTGAGCTTGCGGCAGCAGCATCCCAATTTCTTCAAAGCCGGGATATCAGTTCGGTGGTACAGTGGCGGGATCGGAGACATCTCTGGGATCAGGTGAAAGATATCCCCAGTACTCGACTGTTTTCGGATCCACAATTCGCAAAAATAGCGGAACAACTTCTCGATACGCCCGAGGGAACACAGCTCCTCTGTATCATCAATACCGAGCGTGAGGATCACTTGTTTGTTAGATGCGAACTCCCCAGAACCACTCTCAAGGCGTGGGTCGCCAATTGGCAAGGCAATGCATTAGGCAACTTTGCGCTGGCACTACTGAATGCAGCAGACATCAGAGATAAAGCGCATGGAAACGCTATCAAACGGATCCGAACAGTCGTCCAGACGTTTCAATGGCTCGAAGAAGAGAGCATCGAACAGATGTGCCACGCCGATGCGGCGACTGTTGAAAACATTCAGGCGTACCCAGCGATTTATGCCGACCCAAGCTGGACCTTTTGGTATCAACTCAAATGTTTCTTTGCACATTACACACGGGACGCTGATGTGCCGATGCGCTGGACGGACGAAGTCCTAGAGTTCCGCGTACCGGCCATGCTGCATCCGAGCGTCCAATACCTTTTCGTCAATATGCCAGCTTTCGACGCTGAACATTTACGGCGGACATTCTTGGATGTACAAACCGAGACCCTTCGCACGCAACCAACAGTATGGGTTCCCGGAAACAGCGTTTTTCAGATTCGCACCGGTGTTTATAGGCTGCCAGAGCCTTCGAACAAATAACCCTCGCTTCTTTTAAGTTTCATTTGACATTGCCATAATCGTATGATATAATTTATCGCAAGCTTATTGGCACTTATTCGTTTGATTATATCATAGGTTCTGGTTTATGAGAAACGGCACGATCTTTCCCAACAAGTTAATATTTGGACGTAGTTTGAAAATCTGTGTTTTCGCAGGTTTATGTTGTTACGTCGTGATGCTGGGTATTATCGGACTCACACACGATCATAGCGCACATTCGCATTGCCATAATTGCCATACCGAACCTTCGCAGAGCAAGGATACCTGCACAGCCTGTGTCTTTTGCAGCCAGCACGTCGGTGTCGAGATTGAATCCTCCGCCCTCATTTCTTCTTTCCTTTTCAGTACTACACTCCCATTTTATGAAGCCGTTTTTCTTCCTTTAAGACTTACCACAAACAAGCGAAGTCGTGCCCCACCTATATTTTCCACTGAACTCGCAAATTATGCCCTTTAAAGGCAGATTTTGTTTTTCCTTTATATCCTTGATTATACAAAGATCGCGGGGTTCCATATCACGCGCCCCGCGCTTTGTCCATCTCTGTTTTGCAATATATTGTACTGCTTCTGTAGTAGATGCCACCTGATTGTGTATCAATGAATGGTACGCTTTCAGGAATTTCATAGGTATATCTATTATCCTAACGTAAGTTACTACTTACAAGATTTTTGACAGGCAGACTCCTGTTTTCATTGAAAACTGTTGATGATCTGTAGGATTTTGTAGCGTATCCTGTTAGGTTGCGCCCCCTTACGCACAAACTAACAGTTTATGCTATAAGAGAGCAGCATGTGTGAGTCCTATCTATTTTAGAAATGATAGTCACACACTGTCTACCATCAAATTAAAGAATTTTAAAAATTGGAGAATACAAACAAATGTTTACTTACTTTTTTGGACGCGACTTTTCTGTCGCTATTTCACGATTAATGTTAATAAGTTTGGTAGCACTGCTACCGTTTATGGGCGGTTGTGGCGAAGAGGACAACCCCATTGTTGATGATGATCACGACCACGAACACGACCATGATGCCCCCCTTCACGCCGATGTCGACGGCTTTAACCTCGAAATCGATGGAAAAGTGGTCTATCATCAACATCAAGGCCACCATGAAGGCGGTCTCACCGTTCCTGTTGGTGAAGAAATTGAGATACATGTACATTTTCTTGACGCGAATGAAGCGGAACTCCATCTCGATGAAGTAGCGGCCCCGCCGGGTGAAGATGACCATGACCATGATCATGACCATGACGGCTTGGAATTCTTCAGTTTGGGTCTGACGGGTTACGATGACTCTATTATTCAGATCCATCTGGACCATGACGACCATGACCATGAAGGTGACGAGCATGACGACGAGCATGACGATGATCATGACGATGATCATGACGACCATGACCATGAAGGTGAAGAACACGGTGACGCGTTACCATTTGGACTCGAGGGACTGAAAGCAGGCACAACGACAATCAAACTGCAACTGCTTCACGGGGATCATCCTGACTTCACAGCAGCACTCGCGATACCAGTAACAGTAAAATAAGGGGGACATCATGTTAAGCACTTGTGCTTGTTCGCACAGGTCTCCCACGGTGAGGACGCTTAGAAAGCGTCCTCACCTATTGGTATTCGTATTTGGAATAGCAGGATGCCTGTTCTGCTATCTCAAGGATGTCCAAAGTGCTTCGGATACAAAGCGCGCCCTGGAAGGCGAGGTCATTGAAATACAGAGCAGGACTCGACTCGATGGGGTTACGGTCCGTATTAAGGGACTTGACCGAAGCGTCCGGACCGATGCAAATGGTCGGTTTAAATTTGACGCAGTGCCGGAAGGACAGCAGACGCTCCAGTTTCTGGAAGTCGGTTATCAGCGGTTTGAACGGGTCATTGATGTCAACGCCTCCACACCTTATCTCAAGATTGAACTGGAGGCGTTGCCGTTTCAACTGCAAACTGTCAGGATATACGGTTCAAATCGCTCTCTTCCACAGCTTGAGGAAACAACCGGCTTAGCATTAGGCGAAGCAGAACTCCAAAGACGGTTAGGGATGACCCTGGCGAACACGTTGGCAGATGAGACAGGCATTTCACAACGAATGATGGGACGGGCGATTGCGCGTCCCGTTATTCGGGGATTGGGCGGCGACAGGCTGCTCATCCTTGAAAACGGCGAGCGCACAGGTGATAAATCCGCCTCCAGCGCCGACCATGCCGTATCCATTGATCCGACGACTGCCGAGGGCGTTGAAATTACACGCGGCCCTGCATCGCTCATTTACGGCTCAAGTACATTGGGCGGTGTCATCAACGTCAAAAGCAATCACATACCGCAAATGCTACCGAGACGGCTGGATATGCATCTAACGTTCCAAGGTGAATCTGTAAACTCAGGTTTGGCCGGAACAACAGGTTTTACGTTCCCCATTGGTGATTTTGCGGGCAATATAGAATGGAATCGGCGCCTTGCATCTGACATACAAACGCCGATAGGTGTACTTGAGAACACCGCCCTTTCAAATGTTAATTTTTCAGGTGGTGCTGCGCTGATTAAGCCGTGGGGTTTCATCGGTGCCTCTGGCAGCAGCTATCGCTCAGATTACGGCGTTCCCGGCTCACCAGAGGGACATATTAGCGGAGTTAACATCGAACTCGATAAGCAACGTTATGAAGGACAGATGGAGTACCGCTTCAATACAGCAATACTTGAAAAGGTAAAACTCCAGACCGCCTATACGCGTTATCAGCATCAAGAGTTGGAGTCGAACGGGACACTCGGTGTGGAATTCGGGGTGCTAACCTACAATGTCTCAGCAATGGCACACGTGTTTAATAACGCTATTATGGGTATCTGGGGTGAGTACCGAGACCATGCCACAGGCGGGTTTTACTGGACGCCGCACACCCGTGAGTTCGCCTTGGCAGGATTTTATCTAAACCAGCATCACTTCGACAAACTCACCTTACAAGGGGCACTCCGCTACGACGTTAGGCGTGCGGAACCGTTTAGACCTGGAGCAGTTGTCCGAGCTGGAGCCGTCCAACGCCGTGATTTCAACGGTGTTTCCGGGGCTACCTCTGGAATTTACCATTGGACGGATAAGTTGAGTACCGGGGCGACCCTGATGAAAACGTTTCGCGCACCCGGTATTGAGGAACTTTTCAGCGATGGACCCCACTTGGCTGTCTATTCCTACGAAGTTGGTAATGCAGAACTGGGGTCCGAAAACGGATATGGCACTGAACTCTTCGTCAAATACGCAGAGGATAGGTTCAGATTCAATCTTGCCCTTTTCAGGAATCAGATACAGAACTATCTCGTTCCGACGAACAGCGGTGAAAAAGAGTGGGGCAGCGGCGCAGCAGGATGGTTGTGGATTTATCAATACATGGGACACGACGTT
>VXZK01000203.1 GCA_009845545.1 Candidatus Poribacteria bacterium | reverse complement strand
CGTAGGGGCGGGGTTTCCCCGCCCGATGTTCCGGGATATGTATCCTTGTAATGCTGTGGGTCCTGATGCGTCGGAAACCGTGTTCCCATCTGGGCGAGGGGACCTCGCCCCTACGATTTTGGCGAAGGTATTGTATAAGATAGTGTTAGACGCATGTTTATACGATTTGTGATGAATATATCTTTCACTTGTAGCATAGACTGTTAGTCTGTGCATACCGATTTCGGCACGGATGCACCTTTTTTCTCCAAAACTGTGTCTTTAGTTATAAAGGGAGTTGATGGTATCACAGCAATGGGAAATATCAATCCTTGGGCTATAAGCGTCCGATGAAACTTTTTTTGTAGCGGGATCTGTTAATTTGTGGTTTTACGGAACGAGATCCGTTTCCATCAAACTAACGGTTGTATCGAACTCACGTTAATTTTCATGAAAGCGGGTAGCATGGCATTACAGACCAAACTTGAGACGAACCATTCCTTTGGTGAAATCATCGGCAAACATAAAAAAATGCAGCACCTGTTCACCCAGATTCAAACGGCGGCAGCAGGAGCTATTAGCGTCCTGATTCAAGGCGAAACCGGGACCGGCAAAGAACTTATCGCAAAAGCAATACACGATAACAGCCCTCGGAAAGAAGGCCCCTTCGTTGCCTTCAATTGTGCTGCGATCCCAACCGAATTGATTGAAGGTCAGTTGTTTGGCAATGAACGCGGGGCTTTCACCGGGGCAAGCGAGCGGCGGATAGGATACTTTGAACAAGCGGACACCGGGACACTTTTTCTTGATGAAATTGGGGATATGCCACTCATTTTGCAGACGAAGCTGCTGCGCGTCCTACAAGAACGAGAATTTCAGAGACTCGGCGGCACAAGCACTATCTCTATTGACATCCGGGTTCTGGCTGCTACGAATCAGGATTTAGAGGATGCTCTCAGAGACGGATATTTCCGTGAGGATTTGTACCATCGCCTCGCGGCATTCCCTATCGCGGTTCCGTCTCTGAGAGATCGGCGCGAAGATATTCCTATCTTGGCACATCACTTCCTAACAAAATATGCCGCAGCCGCCGAAAAACCCATTCGCGCTATTTCTACTGATGCCTTGCAAGTATTGACGCAGCATAACTTCCCCGGCAACGTGCGCGAACTGAAAAACGCCATTGAAAGTGCAGTTTTGTTTGAGACAACAGACCTACTGCAACGACAGAACCTCCCTTCGCATCTGATACAAGAAGGTTCGCAAACCGCTACAAGCGACCCGACGGATACCACCGATATTCTTACGCTTAAGGACGCTGAACGGAGAGCCATTATCCAAGCACTCAAAGCGACAGCCGGTAATGTCTCCGCTGCGGCACAGGCGTTGGGCAGGGATAGATATCACGTTTTCACCGATTGGCACGGTTCTTGCTCATGCTTAAGTATGAAGTGTAAGCCAAATCCCTGGATGTTAGTAGTGAGTTCCTTCAGTTGGGGATGGTGAGTTATCTTGAATTAAAAACGGTGTCGGTGTGCCTAAAATCTTGTCCGTAGCAACTTGAGTTATAATTTAAAACATAAACCAGAAGACGGAGATATACTATGTTGGTTCACATCTTCTGCTGAATTCAGACTCACTTCCGAGGAACTGAGAAAAAGGAATATAGGAGAAATCATGTCTTTCTTGAAAGAAAATTGGTTTATTATCGTTGTTGGATGTGTTATTATTTCTCTGGGGATGTTTGTTTTCTGGCGGAACAACGTACCACAAGAGCCAGTGGTCATTTACAAGACGACTCAACCGAGCCAACAACAAACAAATGTCGGGAACAGTGTCAACCCCCCTGCTCACAGCCACAACCATGGTACCGACCACAACCATAGCCATGACACTGCTCCGCATTCTCACACGGTGCAGAGGACTCCAAACAGCGAGACTTATGACTGGAGAGACGAGAGTCCGTATGATGCTCCGCAACCAAAAACGGATCCGTGGAAAAAGTTGGATGAGCAGCAGACAGATACAGAAGAATCAACGAATAGCAGTGAAGAGAGTGAAGTCTACCCGCCTCCAAACTGGCCCTTGACGAAAGATCCGGTGTTACGCGCCGAGTACTTCCATGCCCAATTGCTTAATCAGTTCGGAGATATTCCAGAAGTTCACACCGTCGCAGAATATCAGCGGAAAAAGGCACTAGGGGAACCTGTCACCATTGATGAGTATATTACCAGTCTTGAGGCAAGTTACCATCTCTGGCCGAATGAAAGTATCCGGAAGGCACTTGAAAGCCTACGAAAGGAGAAAGCAGAATGAAACTATCCACCGTTACACTTTTTTATCTTCTATGCTTTTTGGGTTTGCTGACATTCTTCAGTTGTGGCAGTGACACCGAAGATACGGAAGAAGCGTCCGGTTTGATAGCAGAACGCCCTGAACCTGAAAAGACTGACGATATCTATATACCGGACAAGTGGTATAAGACGAGAGACCCGCTCTTACGCAATGACTATTTTCTCGCTATACTTATTAAACAATTTGGAGATATTCCAGAAGTTCACACCATCGCGGACTATCAGCGAAAAAAAATACAAGGTTTGCCTACCACCGTTGCGGAGTATAACGCCGTCCTCGATGCGGGGAAGCGTCTCTGGCCGGATCGGGAAACGCCTCGAAAGGTCGGAGCATTGGAAGAAATCGATGATCCAGAAGAGTATGCCAAAATCTTCCGTGAAGAACTCATTGAACAGTTTGGAGATGTTCCAGAGATTGACATCATTGTAGAAGTTGAAAAGAAATGGAAAGCGGGTGGAGGTGTGCCCCGTGATAAATACATTGAGTATCTTACGGCACTATTCCACCTCTTTGGTGATAAAGACACACTGGACGAGCTCCAACGGGTGTTAGAAGAGCAAGACCGTGATGAATAGATAGTTTAGACGCGACAAAACCGATGCTAACATCTTAGCAACAGTTCGTCGTCTATTTAACCCAGAAGGCAAATGGTAAAGATCATACATGTGTTTTTGCCAATTGCATCTTACTTCTAAAAGGAGAAGTTTTCAATGTCAAAAATGTTCCTAAAGCTGCTTGGCAGCTTAACGCTTTTAGTTTTTGTTTTCGCTTTCGCGATTCCATCACTTGTCATAATAGAATCAGCAACAGCAGGTCATACTGTAGAATTCGTTTACGACCACACGACGTATTATGTATGTCGTTGTCCTACCGGGGTCGGCTGGGTGATTGTTGATCGTTGGGTCCTAAAGGATAGAGAAAAAAGCTTTTGGAATCATCCAAAGCCGAAAGTAGTTGATTGGGAAGATGTACATGTCTCTCATAATATCACGTACAACATGCATGATACCTTTTCATACTCAAAACTCGGAAGTGACGATTATAGGTGTGAAGCTTTAGAAGACTAAGCAGATCTTCCTTGTTTTCGCTTCCAGTGGTTTCTTTTATCACTTGTTGACATGGAGTCGCTATCGTTTGGGTTATAATTCCTTTTTAACCTTCACAACGCAGAAGTCCACTGATGTCTGTAACACATCGGTGGGCTTTTGCTTTCCATTGAGTAACACGAGAGAAGTAGCGCGAAAGCAAAGAAACCGTGTAAAGTTTTTCTATTATGTTTCATACAGTTTTGCAAGCGAAGTTGCTGCGTGTATTGGAAGCGCGGGAGTTTCAGAGGATTGGTGGCACAAAGACCATCGCCATCGACATCCGTGTACTAACAGCCACGCATCGGAATTTAGCGGATACCGCCAAAAAGAGCGACTTCTATTGTTTGCGCTGACTTCCACGATCCAAATTCAACTGGCGTGCTTACTGGATTTCGCCGTGGATGGTGAGTGCGCTTGCGACGGAAAGGAAGTCTCTACCTTCTTCGACTCTGTCGTGGTGATAGCTGAGACCGAGATGGAAGTTTGCTGTGATATGCGTGCTGATTTTGTAGCCAACGCGCAGCGTCGTCTCGTAACGCTCGGAGCGTTCCTCGCGGTTTAAGCCGAAATTTTCTCTACGAATCGACCAAGAGAGGGTATTTGTCAAATCTAAATCGTGCTTAAGTGGGATTCTTTTGTTGATAAACGGAATCCGTATGCCGTTTTCTGTGTGATAACGATAGTCGATACTGAAGTTTGGCGTGATGATCAGAGCATTACCCTCTATGCCGCTCCGTTGTTGGTCTCGGAATGTTGTACGTATCCCCAATGCTGTCCGCGTCTCTTTACCCCAGGTGTGTAGCCAACTCAGTGATGGCGTGTGTGCCGTGCTATCACCGGTTGTCGTGTTATTTCCAGTATTGTCCCGCTTCGTGAAACTATAGCGGAGTTGAAAACTGGTGGTTTCTTTTGCCTTCAGTTTTAGGTCGGCTTCGTACGACTCCGCGTGCGACGTGTACGTACTACTTGAACTTTTCCGAAAACTTTCGGACGTGCTGAAAGTTGTTCCCAAGGATGCCCACTGCCACGGTTCTACCGAACCGCGGGCCGTGTAACGATTACTACGACGGGAGTTTGTCCGTTCCTTTGCGTCATCCGCAAGCGACCAGATTTCTAAGGCAGACAGCCCAGAGGCAAGCTGCCGATACGATTCGGTCGCCGTAAAGTTGGCATTCGTGCTAATCGTGAAACTTTTGAGAATTCTATGCAAAATGCCATCCTCAGCTGCTTGTGAGACAGTGCCAGTAGAACTCGCGCCTACACTATTTCCTATCTCACCTTTATCGCGTTCAATCCAATCGCCACGGTTTTCTTCTAACTCTTGGATCTGCGCCTCGTCGATACCACTTTCTCGCAGCTGCTCAATTGTCTCTGTGGAGGCGTCGTCAGTTTTCGGTTGTTGGTTATCAGTTGAGGGCGGAGTTGTCCCATCGGTCTCCTCTTTAACTGCTGACGGCTGACTTTCTGTTTTTTCAGGATTCAAAAACCAGCCGAACCACTTTTGGACGCGGAGGTTCATGCCGAGACTGACATTACCGTTAAGTGATGCATTTTTTTGTTCTCTGAACCAATTCTCACGAAAACTCATACGGCTCGTCACGGTTGGACGCATGCCCAGCAGATCTCGATTCAATCGCGGGGTCAGGGAAAGCCGATGCTCCCGTTCAGCGATTGAGAAATCTTGTTGAGTCGTCTCTTCAGGCTCTTCCGGTTCCGTTGTTGCATCACTGGTAAAGCCCGTTCTATAGTCCTGATCTTCACGTCTCTCAAGCGTCCTACGGACATCATAACTTGGATTCAAACTGAAGATACTTGTTGGACTGATATTGAATGCTACTGTACCGCTATCGGTTTTTTCGTCCCTGTTTCTGCCGTAGCCGTAACTATAGTAGGATGTTGAGGTTGAAGAGGTATCCGTTGCCGTTTCCGGTTTTGCAAGCACATCTTCGTGGCGATACTGCACGTTAACACCGAGTTTAGATCCGAGTTCATACCGGAAGCTGCCAGTATAGAGGTGACTAATTTGCGTGCCTTGACGTTCGTTCCAAAAGTCTTGATAGTTGTATGCGAAGCCGAGATTCGGATACGGATTTCGGTTGAATCGGACAGAGAAATCCCGGCTACGGATTTCACTTTTTCCGCTCTGGAAGCTGCTGTAACTGCCACGCAAACTCTCGGTTTCGGTGTCTTGTTGTCGGATACCATACTGGATCGGCAGCCACGGGAAAACGGTGACGTCTGCATCGATATTGTAGTCATTGTTTGTGGTGCTATACCCGCGTGAAGAGAGCCGTTGTCTGCCAATTTGACCAGCACCGCTTTCAAAGTCTTTGTCTTGACTTGCGTAACCGCCACGTAATTTCACGATGTTGCCGAGTGACATTGACATATTACCGCGCCGCGCCCAACCGGCACGTACCAGCGGGTCACCAAGGTGAATCTCGTTTACCCAGATATCCCCGCTGATTTCACGGTCTGTGTCGTTGCGGATGCCGAGCAGAATGCCGCCAATATTTTTAATAGAGAGCCGTGTGCTGTTTCTGCCTCTGATCGTGAAGCCATCAGGATGTCCATCTGGAATATTGCTGTCGGTGTCAGGGGGTTGTGTATCATTTAGGGAATCGGGGTTAGAAAGGGGATCGGGGTTAGAAACCCCTCCTACGGGTTGGTTGTTGGCAGCTACATCCGGGTAGGCATTTCTACGCAGGTCCCGTAGATCAATTTCGATTAACTTCCACCCTTCAAAGTCAACCGGCACTGTGTATTCATAATAATCTGTCAGATTCTCGAAAATATTAATATCTTCTGCCACTGTCTGGTTAACAAATGGATCTGAGGTATAAAATGAGCTGCGATAGCCGGTGCGGACAGTCGGCGCGAGTTGTAGAACGAAGGTTGTATCGCTTTTGTCACCATAAAGCCAGAAGCGCAATGTGTCGTGTTTGCTGAAATCTTGACCATCACTTTGCGTTAAGCCTTTCAACTGTTTGGAGGTAACACCATAAGAACCCGGAAACAGGTAATATTCGAGGCTAAGGGTCTGTTCACGTTGCTGTTGTGTTTGGAAACCGAGCGAGGTAGCTGTGAAGGGATGCAGTTTTTTAAAGAGTTCATTATCTTCAATATCGAGATACGCGCTCTGATACGCATCATAGCTGAAGTTATCCTTTGTACCGACGATGAATTTTTCGATTGTGTCTTCTACGATTGTACTTGTTGAAAGTGTTTCACCCGTAAGTCCAGCCTCCGGAGTTGGCTGTACCGTTGCGCGCGTTATAATCCCTTGTTGCCATTTATTTCCAACAATTTCGATGGATGCCCACTGCAGCGTGCCTTTCGCACTACCGGGCGCGTTTTTGCTCAACCAGAATCGGAAGTGTTGCACAAAAACAAGGCTCGGCACACGGGAACCGACGGGTGTAAACTTAGAGAGCGGGATACTGAGGAACATCCAACCGTTAGCATTTTTGCTTTTTATCCATTCATTCGGAATCTCATTCAGTGGGATTGAAATTTCAAAATAGGCATCTATACTATCCAGTACACCGTCGCCGTTCAAGTCCTCGCTGTCCAAAATTTGATTGCCACTACCAATAGATGTTTTTTCGAGGAAACCATCGTAATCCCATCCTACATCTTCCCCTGTATCGAGGGCACCGTTGCCGCGGTAACGGTCTACATCTGATAGATTCTCCAGATCCAAATCCAAAGCATCAATACGACCATCACCATTTGTGTCCGTTAGGGTGTTAGGAAGGTCTTCGCTGTCCAGACGTTGGTCTGCATCCGTGTCTTCGTTCACTACCCCAAGGTTCAGATGTAGGGTCACTTCGGCGTCCCCTTGAACGCGCATCCAGATTTCAACGAAGCTGCGTTCGGAATAGTCAACGCCGGAAGCTGAAATACCATTTGAGAAGCCGCCCCATTCCGCCACTATATCTGTGAACTCATAGCCGAGCTCCATGATGAGGCGTTCTTCGGTAGAAAGCGACAGCGGTTGGATTGAAGATGCAGGGACATCTCGATTCCGCATATAATTTCCGACGGCTTCCGACTCGTTTTTATCTTTAAGAGCCACTTTAAAAAGGGTTCTGTTTTCATCGCTCGGTAAAACATTGTAAGTATCACCGATAGATACCGGCGCATCCTCCGATATATACGGGACGCTACTCTGCTTCCAGTTGTATTTTAACGTCGGCACCGTGGTCGATTCCTTTGCGCCCTCCATGCTATCAATAAGTGCAACACCGATGCTATTTGGGTTATTGTGTGAATAAGCCGCTTCTCCACTGAAGTCCAGCGAAAGTTCGAGGTTTCTCATGTTAATAAACGGCAACAGATTGAAAATACCTGCAACATTAAATGCTCTTCCAAAACTCGTGTTTATGTTGAACGCTTGCAAACGGTTTGGAACACCATTGACATCTGGTATTTCTGCCGGTTTTTGACCAGTATTCAAGATATAGCCTGTTGAAAGCATAAACCCTTTTTGGAAGAGTGGGTTGAAATAATTCATCCCACCGCCGTAGCCACCGTAATAACTAGTGCCTCTCCGAGACCTGCCCCCCAAGCTGCCGTAACTACCGTAACCACCACCAAGACCGCCACCGAAACCACTACCGAAACTGCCACCAAACCCGCTCCTTCCTAAACCGCCAAGACCGCCTCTCCGCCCCGACAATGACTCACCAAACGCATCCCTGGTTCCCTCACCGAGCAGACTTGAATCCGTTGATTGGATACCACCGAGACGATCGAATCTATCTTCAAGGCTCTGTTTTTTCTCCGATTTAGGTTTCGGTTTATGCGTGTACTCTAACCAGATACCTGCTACGGCTTGTTGTGACGAACCCCCAAAAGGTGTCTTTTCAAATTCCACAACAATTTCATCAAATTCATCCAATTGTCTGAAGAATCGGAGGGTCCCGACTTCGTAGAGCATCATATAGTCCGTATCACGCGTCAGGCGTTGCCCGTTCAACCGGACCGTCTCGCTGTTTGGGATTACAAACAACCCTACGTTATACGTTTCTGATTGGTATGTATAGTCCGCTATAATTGTGTAGATTTTGGCATCTGTCCGGACACCTTCGAGGTAGATGGTATTGTTGTTTATCGCATCGCGGTAGGCGTAATATGGGTGGTCCGGGTCTATGATTTGAAAAGGGTTTGTCTGCGGGAAACGCAGTATACCCCTGTCGTAGTCTATGAATTGGGCATCAACATTGCCGTCGCGGTTCTGATCCAAACCGAAGATTTCAATGTAAGGGACTTGTCCCTCATTCGTCTGAAAGGTTTCGCTTTCGCCTTGGCGAAGGATCGTCAGTTGGAAGTCGCGGGGGTTGATATTTCGGCTGCCGAGTTGGTAAACGTGCGTCGCCTCGGTACCGCGGTACCCTTTTTCCTTCAACACGATGTAACCGATTTCTTCCCCTTCTTCGTCAATTGTGCCATCACCATTTTCATCAACAAAGACCTCTTTATTGCCAACAGAGCCGCCACCGCTACCGCTGTATTCATAGGCAACAACGATCGTATAGTTTGCGGAGATCGGGGAGAGAAATTCTATTTCGCCGGTGTCGTAGTCGATGGTGTAGTCCTGTCCAGCAAATTGCGGGTTAAAATAACCTTGACTCGTCCGTTTACCGCCTTGATTGTTGCCTACAACGCCATCATCAATGAAGATTTGTTCACTCCCTGGTTTGATGGGTAGGTAATCTGGGTGTGGTAAACCGTCTTCACCTTTATAAATGTAGTAGTACCGATTTCTGACGTAGTTGGTGTCTGGAATTTGGATCCCCGGTGGTCCGTAACCGTATCCGCCGCCAGCACGCCGGGATTGTCCCCGGAAAGTACGTACCTCACGTATCCCTTTGCTGCGAGAACCGAAAGCGGTCAGGCGCGTATTTTTCCATTCAAAAACACCCTCAAGTCCAAACAGATTTCGGTTGATGTTCAAAAAACGGGTGTTCGGTAAATTGAGCGTGATGTCGCCAAACGAGATCGTTTTTATAATGTCTTCCGGTTTACCTTCATACCATATTTTAATTTTCTGTTCCTTTGTACCACCACCGTATCCACCGCCATAACCGCCACCGTATCCACCGCCATAGCCACCGCCACCAAAGCCGCTCCCACCAGCACTATAATCCACGGCGATATGTGTGCGTTGTCCAACGCGACCGTGTAGCCCAAACTGTTGCACCTGACGGAGGTTGAAGCCTGTCGCACGTGGGGTCCCTCGACTACCGTATCCGCCGAAACTGCTGCCATACCCGCTACCGTAACCACTTCCGTAGCTGCTGTATCCGCTACTGCCGTAGCCGCCACCATATCCACTGCCACCAAATCCGCTCCCGTAGCCGAAATCTTCGTAACCGTAAGATGAGGTGAGTCCCAAGTCAAGCCCTGATGAATAACTGCCGTAACCGCCTCCGTAACCGTATCCACCGTATCGGTTCAGATCACCTTCACCGAAATAGTGCGTCTTGTTCGCCTCTACGGTCACAGATTGTAAGCCAGTTATCCGAAGGTTGGAATCCATCGGAAGCGCGATCCCTTTTTCATCACGCTTCGGCTTCGGTTTCCAATCATAAAGCTGACTCAGATCTGTCAATTCGGGTGGATGCTGCCATCTGCGGAGACTGTCCAGATAGGGTTGGATGTGCCTACTTTCCTCGTCTTTTTCAGGGTGTTCCTTTTCATCTTGCCAGATGAAATGTTTTGGGGCGCGATCGGTATCAAAAGGATTACGGTTGAACAACCCGAACTGGCTATCGTTTCCATCTTCCGAAGGTGTTTCAGGTTCCTCGGAATCAGGAACCGTAACGCGATTGTTAGGGGTTGTAGTTTCTGTTTGCGGTGCGTCGGTTTCTTCAGCAATACGACTTACAGCAATATCAGACGTTACGGAAAGGACAATAATAAGGATAAGCCCAATTTTGAAAAGCAGCCCCAGGTATCTTAAAAAGTGGTGTACTGCCAATTTAGGTGATCGATTTTTCTGCACGTGTATTCTCGTGTGTAGCATAGGAAACCCTTAGTTTCCTGTGTCGAGTTTCGTTATTTTTTTGTAGCATAGGCTGTTCGCCTGTGCCGCGTTATGAGTCCAATCTACTAAAAAATGTCCCAATTAACTCGCGATTCGTCTGCGCGGTGTATCAACAGCGATTCGGAATCTTGACTTGAAACGAGAAGTCGGGACTTTATGTTTACATAAATTTTGCAACGCCGCTATCTTACTTGCCACTCTTTTTAAGATACCCCCATGTTACCGCTAACTTCTCTGCTGCTTCCACCGCTTGAAATTGTTTTGAGAGCCCTTCCATTACTTCAGCGATTTCGTCTTCGTCTAATGCGGTGTTGTAGATAGCAACCTCGTCAATGATGCCTTTTAGCGGTCCGTTATTCCCATTAGGCCCCTGTGCCCCTATTATAAATGGCGCGTTGTTCGTAGCAGGTTTACCGGCAGCACCCCGTGGGTTAAATTGTTCACCGTCAACATAGGGAATCAAATTCTTCTCGTCATACACACCTGCGACAAAGTGCCATTCATTATCCGTGACCTCTTTACTGCCTACTTGCAGGTCTTGTGCACCCCCAGGAAGTGTAAACCCAAAAGTCATCACGCCGGGACGAATCCACATCGTATAGTTCCGATCAGGCCACGCCTCTTTACCAAGGATAATTTGATATGGATCGACAATCTTAGGCACTTTTATCCATGCAGTCATTGTCCACTGTCTGAGGTTCATGACATCCGCATGCGGCACGCGGACATGACCACCATCAAATTCGAGAGCGTTCTCAAATTTACCATCTGCCCATGCCACCTCACCAACAATTTCACCGTGATGCTCGTTACCGGATACATCTTTGACGATTTTGCCGTTTCCTTCATCGAAGAGCCATACACCTATTGCGTCAGCGTTGGCACTGCTAATCGTGAAATAACAGAAAATGCTCAGTAGGAGCATTAAGACAGTTAACCTTTTCATTTTCGCTACCCTCCTTGTGTTATTTCTTATCGGCTTATTTCTCTATTTTAGCAGATTCACCACAAAGATGCACGCCTTTTTTCTATTGCCATTGCTTCATTGTTAGGTTAGAATAAAGGAGGTTTCCGGGATGTGAATCCATCTTCGCTTTTTATGAAACGGGTTATCCTTGTCTTTGAAAGGGCATTTTGATGAAAGTTTTTGTCGATCTGACGACATGGATTGGGTACGTCGGATTTTTGGCACTTATGGTTTTCTTGGTGTTTTTCTGCCTCCGAACGCGGTCAAAGGGGTTGATCGTCCTCGCAACAGCCATGGGTGTTAGGTTTCTTAGATGGCTTGTCCTTGTGGTTTACAACATATATATATCGCCATGGAAGCCGGGGCTGGACGTAAGGGGCGTGGGCTTGCGACGCAACTTAGAGCTCGCTATCATGACGGGTGGTATAGAAGTGGTCTTATTCTACAGTTTATCTCTACTCGGGGCATTTCTGGTATACAAAGAGTGGCGAAACGGAAAATTCAACAGAGAGGGCGGAAAATGAAAGGGATCCATACGATGCCAAAATATCGGAGTGCGATCATCGGCTGTGGCGGTAGAGCCTACGGTCACGCAAATGCCTATCAACTCATATCGCGGGGCGAATTGGTCGCGTGTGCGAACCGGTCAGATACCGCCCGACGCGAAAAATTTGCTGAGACTTTTGGGATTACCGGCTATGCAAATGCCGAGGAGATGCTCCGAACAGAGAAACCCGATCTTGTTCATCTCGTTACCATGCCGGATCAGTGGCATGAACTCATGCCGATGGTATCAGAACTTGGGGTGCCAGCCTGCCTCGTTGAAAAGCCGATCGCCTGCGGTGTTGAAGATTGGCGTTTGCTGTGCGAATTGGAAAAGCGAACGGCTACAAAATTCGGAGTAAACAAACAGTTCCGATGGCATCCCGATTTCATGCGCTTCCGACGTGTGCTGCAATATGATGAATTGGGAAGTCTCCGTTTTTTAGATTTTTCGTGTGGTATGAATATCGCCGCCCAAGGGACACATATTATTGATTGGGCGATGTTTCTAAACGGAGATTCGCCTATCGTCCGAGTCTTCGGCAACGCCAGCGGGACCGAATTGCTTGAGAGTGATTATCCTGCCCCTGACACGACATCATGTCAAGTCCTCTTTGAAAACGGCGTCTATGGGCTCTGGAACACCGGATTCACATCCCCGCGTGTTATTAATGACCCGGCGAGTTATAAGCACTGCCGCATCGCTGCTTATACCGATACTGGACGTGTCCGCTTTGAAGAATTCGGCACTTGGGAGATTACCTGTCCGAAACTGTCGGAATATTCCATGTTCCCGACATCTCCTGAAACCTGGCGTGCAAATAATGACCGTGCCCAAGCTGACCTTACCAATGCGATGTTTGATTGGATTGAAGACGATACCCGTCCTGTCGAAACCAACCTCAAACTCGCATTGCACCAGTTCAACGCAATTTTGGGCATCTATGCAAGTGCGATCTCTCACAAACCGATTGACATCCCTTTTGATCCTCCCGTAGACCTTGATTCGCAACTTCGCGAGGCGTTATCGCGTTCCCGACCCGACCATGCCAAAATTTGACAAATTCGTGATTTTATGCTATACTATTAAAGGTTTAATGTTAGAATAAGCACAGTAAGTTTGACACTACGAAAGGGCTATTTTGTCTACGCCAAATACGGCATCTTCAGAGCCACACATCCACATCGCGCCATCGGTGATGTGCGCGGATTTATGCAACTTGGAAACCGATGTTCGGGAATTAGAGGCTGCAGGGATTAATATGCTCCATTTCGACTTGATGGACGCACATTTCGTCCCGAATATGCCGATTGGACTTGCCCTCATTGAAAAATTACGCCCGAAAACAGATTGCGCTTTTGACATTCACCTCATGGTGGAAAACAACGATTTCTTTGTAGATGCAGTCGCAGAGATTGGCGTTCAACAGATAGCCGTTCATGTTGAATCGGCAACGCATCTGGATAGAACATTATCTCTCATTCAAGCGCGCGGCATCAAAGCGGGTGCGGCACTCAATCCAGCAACACCGCTCTCCGCATTGGACTATGTCCTTGACCGACTCGATTTTGTGCTGATTATGACGGTAAATCCGGGGTTTGCGGGGCAGAAAGTCGTCCCAGCGACGCTCCGAAAAATCGCGGAATGTCGCACTTTTTTGGATGCGCGTGCTGTTGATTTACCGATTGAAGTTGATGGCAATGTGAGTTTTGAAAATATCCCTAAAATGGTATCCGCAGGTGCTGATATTTTGGTCGGCGGCACGAGTAGCGTTTTCCAAAAATCCGGTTCACGCGCTGAGAACGTCCAACGGACGCAGCAGGCTATTACGCTCGGACTCGCAAAGAGAGAGGTCTGATGGAAGCATTGGTACTTCACGGCGTTGGCGATTTACGGTTAGAGCAGATTCCGGTGCCACCTCTCGCTGAAGGTAATGTCCGCGTCCGAATTCGGTTCTGTGGTGTCTGCGGCTCTGATATTCCGAGAATTTTCGTCAAAGGGACTTATAGGTTCCCAACGGTTTGTGGACACGAATTCGCTGGTATCGTTGACGCATGTGGTCCCGGTGTTGACGAGTTTGTTCCGGGTGATCCTGTCGTTGTGTTCCCCCTGCTTTGGTGTGGTACCTGTGCAGCGTGTGAACACGGAAAATATGTCCAGTGTCATGACTATGATTATCTCGGTTCACGAAGCGACGGTGCGTTTGCTGAGTATATCGTCGCACCGAAAGAGAATTTGATCGCTGTTCCACCGGGTGTGACTCTCGAAGAGGCAGCGATGACAGAACCTGCCGCTGTCGCACTTCACGCAGTTCGCCGGGCAGATAGGTCGTTTGCTGGAAAGACGGTCGCTATCTTCGGGGCAGGCCCCATCGGATTAATGACGGCGCAGTGGGCAAGAATCATGGGCGCGACAACAGTGTTGCTTTTTGATATTGTCGCGGAGAAACTTGAACTCGCAAAACAACTCGGTTTTGATAAAGTGTTTAACCCTATGACTGAAGAGCCGGTTGAAGTTGTGAACGCACATACGGATGGAAAAAGTGCACACGTTTGTATTGAGGCTGCTGGGGTTCCCACTACCTATCGGGATGCGCTGGGGAGTGTCGGACGCGGCGGTAGTGTCGTTTTACTCGGTAACCCTGCTACAGATGTAACGCTTCCGGCAGTGCTTATATCGCAGTTAATGCGGCGTGAGGTGAGCATTTTTGGAACCTGGAATTCCGATTATAGTGCCGCAGGCAACGACGACGATTGGCGGACTGTACTTCAAGCAATGGCTTCCGGCATGTTAACGCTTACACCTCTAATAACACATCAAGTACCATTGGCGGACAGTACAGACATATTACATAGGATGCGAGATAAGAGTGAATTCTACGCAAAAGTTTTGATTCATCCATCGGAGGAATAGCAATCAGCAATCAGAGCGGTCGCTCCGCTCACTTTCAGCAATCAGCTCTAAGGGTTATTAGTTTTCATCTAAAGCGTCCTTTGCGGCAGTTGCTTCGGGATTACAAACCCCGCCTACACTGCCACGCGAGCAACTAATAACTGTCTTTCTGATGGCTGACGACTGATGGCTGACCACTATAAAAATATGAAAGCGGCTATACTTGAAAGTCTTGACAACTTAAGTGTGAAAGAGGTCCCCGAACCTGAAATCGATGACGATGCCGCTTTGATGCGGATTGAGGCTGTTAGCATATGCGGTTCTGATGTCCGCATTCTCCATCACGGTAATCCAAGAGTTAAACCCCCCACCATTATTGGACATGAAAATTCCGGTGTCATCGTTAAGACTGGCAAAAACGTGACGCGCGTTAAAGAAGGGGATCGGGTGTCAATCGGTGCTGATGTTCCCTGTGGACAGTGCCATTGGTGTCGAGATGGCCTCGGAAACAACTGCCACATCAACTACGCCATCGGTTATCAAATCCCCGGTGCTTTCGCGCAATATATGAAACTTCCCCGCCTCGTTTTGGAAGAAGGTCCGGTTACCCCATTCGATGCAACGCTCAGTTTTGATGAAGCTGCCCTCGCTGAACCGCTCGCTTGTGCCATCAATGGACTTGAGCTCGTCAATATGTCTCTCGGCAAAACCGTCGTTATTATCGGTCTTGGACCGATCGGATGTATGATGATTGACCTCGCGCGGATCATGGGTGCTACGAAAGTCATTGGTGTACAACGGAGCAAACTCCGAATGGAGATCGCAAAGTTCTACGAGGCAGATGCCTATATAGCTTCTGAAGAGGAAGACGTAATTGAGAGATGTAAGGAAGAAACAGGTGGCGAGGGACCTGATATCGTCGTTACAACCTGCGGTTCGGTTGACGCACACGAACAGGCGATTGAAATGGTGGCACACCGCGGGTATGTCAATCTGTTTGGCGGGTTGCCAAAGACGATGCGTCCTATGAGTGTCCTCTCAAATATTATCCACTATAAAGAGTGTTTCGTCACAGGGTCACACGGGTGTGTACCACGTCACCATGAATTGGCAGTCCGTCTCCTTGAAAAAGGTTTAGTGCGTGTGAAACCGCTCATTACACACCACTTCCCGCTCGGTGAGATTGACAAGGCGTTTGAGGCAATGGAATCCCGAAAAGGAATGAAGATTATGATACACCCACATCAGGACGGTACAGGAGGGTAAACGGATATAATGCAAGATTTTTCGCGATTTGTTCGAGAAGTGCCAGATTTTCCGAAACCGGAAATTTTATTTAAAGACATCACCCCACTTTTAGGAAATCCAACTGCCTTTCATCGGGTGATTGATGAGTTCGCGCGCCATTATAAATATGAAGCCATTGATGTTGTTGCGGGGCCCGAGGCACGCGGTTTCATTTTCTCAACAGTACTCGCTTATCGGATCGGTGCCGCTTTTGTCCCTATCCGCAAAAAGGGGAAGTTGCCTCATGAGACACACGAAGTTACATACGATCTTGAATACGGCAGTGATACGATCGAAATTCATCAAGACGCATTCCCTAAAGACAGTAGAGTACTCCTGTGCGATGATCTCTTAGCAACTGGCGGGACACTCGCTGCATCAGTTGAACTTGTTGAAAAACTCGAAGGGCACATCGTTGGGATCGCTGTTTTAATTGAGTTATTAGAACTTGAAGGCAGGGAGAAGATTCCGAACTACGATATTTTTTCGCTCATGAAATATTAGGCTCACCACATGCGCCTGTAGCTCAGGGGACAGAGCAGTGGCTTCCTAAGCCTCGTGTCGGGGGTTCGATTCCTCCCAGGCGCGTTAAAATAGTTGTCAAGATTGGCTATCTGAAATCGTTGACTGATTGCTGGCGGGAACCGATGGCTATTCTGCTGACAACTGATAATTGATAATCATTCTAATGTTTAGGAGTAATTTTGGATGTACAGATTCAATATCTGGAAAATAGTTTTAATCGTCGGGGTATTATTGCTCGCTACGTTATACCTTATCCCGACCCCGGATAGCTTCTACAATCCGCTATACGGAAATTTACCGCTTTGGATGCAGGAAAAGCTTCCCTCTTTTGAAGTTACTGAAGATAAGGATTTTAAAGTGAGCCTCACAGAGGTTGAATACCCCGAAGGAATTAGCTTCCAAGATGCGACCAATGAATTAAAGGATGTCTTCGGGGTCCACTTAGGAAAGCTTGATTTTGAGCAGGCGGTTGATTACGAATTTGATACCACTGAAGCACGCGAATTTTATGTTCGGCTCATTTCAGAGAAAGCGCGTCAGAACCCACGCGCCACACTCAACAATTTACACCTATACGGGAGCCTTCCAGGATTTGTCAGACGGATCGTACCCGATACCCGATTGAAGTTAGGCTTAGATCTCAAAGGCGGTGTCCATCTTGTACTTGAAGTAGATTTAGAAACCTCCAAAACTGAACTTTTTCGCCAACATGCCTACTCTATCCCTGAGCAGCTCCGCGCAGACGAAGTTTTGTGCCGTGAAGTTAAACAGGTAGAGGGACAAGACGCGCTCAATGTATTTATCGGTATCCCCTCTCGACTCCGATCCGATGCGGATCAAAAAGCACAATACTTGGAAAAAGCACAACGGCTTCTTAACGAAATCGAATTTTTTGAAGATGCACAGGTCAATAACGAAACAGAAACACAATCCATATATCAGTTGAGACTCAGCCAAAGCGGGATTCAAAAATATAGTGAGCAGGCGATTGAACAGGTCCTTATCGTCTTACGAAATCGTGTGGATGCTTTTGGCGTTTCTGAACCGTCTATCCGACGCGAGGCGAATCACCCAAGAATTATCGTCGAACTTCCAGGGGCTGAAGACTCCTCAAAACCCCTACAGATCGTTAGGGAGATGGGTAGACTTGAATTTAAACTCGTCAAGAAATCGCCTGCTGGCGGAAATTTCTGGAGCGGCACCGCGGATACACCGCCACCGGATAATATCCCAGAAGATAGTGAAATCCGAGAACACCGAGAAACCGGCAACTGGTACGTCTTGGAAAGTCCCGTACTCCTAACCGGCGACCGGATTACCGATGCGTTTCCAACAACAGGTAGAACCAGTTTTGATATTGTTGTTTCACTGAGTTTTGATGGGCCTGGCAGGCGTAAGTTCGCACAAGTCACAGGCAACCATGTTGGTGAACATCTGGCGATTCTCCTTGATGGGAAAGTTCAGTCTGCACCCGTCATCCAAGACCAAATCATCGGAAACGCCGTTATTCAAGGAAGTTTCACTTATGAGGAGGCGAGTTATCTTTCTAATATTTTGAAAGCCGGTGCGTTTCCTGTCGGTGTCCAAATTGCCGAAGAACGGACCGTCGGGCCCACCCTCGGGCAAGAATCTATTGACAACGGCATTCGCGCTGCACTCATCGGCTTGGGTATAGTCCTGATTTTCATGATAATCTACTATCGTCTCTCTGGGTTAATCGCGATTGTCGCACTCGTCTTTAATATGGTGATTCTTCTCGGTGCTTTGGCAGGCTTCGGGGCGGCATTGACGCTTCCCGGTATCGCTGGACTTGTCCTTACAATCGGAATAGCTGTCGATGCGAATGTCCTCATCTTTGAGCGCATTCGCGAGGAATTACGAACCAACAAAACCGTCTGGGCAGCGATCACAAGCGGCTATCAGCGCGCATTTATAACAATTTTAGATGCCAACCTTACTACATTCTTCACCGCACTTGTCCTTTATCATTTTGGTACAGGTCCGATTAAAGGGTTCGCGGTAACGCTCGGTATCGGTATCCTCGCGAGTATGTTCACAGCCATCGTTGTTACACGCGAGATTTATGGCTTAGCAATCGGGAACCGAGACGTACAGAAACTTAGCATTTAACAAAAGCAAAAGCGTAAAGGACAGAAAATTGGAACTACTTAGAAATACAAACTTTGATTTTATTAGCAAACACCGCACCGGCTTTGTATTTTCAGCCGTGGTCATTGTTATCGGCTTAGTTTTCCTCGGAATCCATCAAGGCCCCAACTTCGGGATTGACTTTCGCGGCGGTGTTAAAATCCAAGCCAAGTTCAATAGAGTTGTCACAGAGACTGAGTTAGAAACCAAACTCGCTGAAATCGGTTACGACCGCGCAAGCATTCAGATTGACGCGGGAAAAAACGAAGCCTCTATCTCCTTGGGGCATCGTCCCGAATTTCAGCAGCAACTCATCAATATCCCAATTATGGCGGATCCCGGGGACGCAACCGCTACCAGCCTGCAGGTGAGTAAGACCGCTGAAAAAGCACATCTATTAGCAGCAGGCGACACCGTTCAACTTATTGACGGCACTTCGCAACAACGCAATGAGATTATCGCACGCGAAGACAGTACCGAAGGCAACGCAATTCACCTAACCTTCGCGAACCCGATCGGAATTGACTTGAGCGAAAATGCGACAGTCCAGACCCAGGCGAGTGTCGGTAGAATTCTTACCGATGCGCTCCTTGAAGGCGGAGAGGCACTGGTTGAGGGAGCAGGACCTTGGCGAGCACTCGCTGGTGGGGTCAACGTCTCTGAAGTCGGACCGAGTGTCGGACGCGACCTCAAATGGGCTGCGCTCTGGTCTGTACTCTCATCGATCGTCATTTTATTAGTTTATATCTCTTGGCGGTTTGAGTTTCCATTCGCTATCGGCGCGATCGCCGCACTCGTCCACGACGTGCTAATCACCTTAGGGGTCTTTGCTGTTTTGTCGAAAGAGATTAATCTACCGACAGTGGCGGCGTTTCTCACGATTATCGGGTATTCGCTCAACGACACAATCGTCGTGTTTGACCGGATTCGAGAAAACTCGCAATCCTTACGCGGAACAGACTACATTACTGTCATTAACCGAAGCATCAACCAATCGCTGAGTCGGACTGTTATCACGTCTTTGACAACGTTGTTTGTTGTTTTAGTTATTTTTCTCCTCTCCAGTGCCGGTGAAGAAATTAACACCTTCGCCTTAGCACTTATCGTCGGTGTGTTGATAGGCACCTACTCCTCGGTCTTCATCGCAAGTCCTATTTTGTATCTCTGGAATCGAGGACAGCAACCCGCGCAATAGCAAGAATAGCTATCAGTAACCAGTCATCGGCAGTCAGTAAAAAACTTATGGCTGAATCAAAAGGCCTCTTAACTGATAGCCGACAGCCATTTATATGAAAATATTAATATTAAGTCCTTACACAACTGGGCAAAAGCAGAAACCCGATAATCCCCTTCGAGCTGAGGATTGTACGTCACCTGAACGTCTTGAGGCGCGAATAAAGGAACTCTGTGGTTACAATGCGGAGGGTTGGTATAGTGAAAGCAGGGACTACAGCGCACCCGCTGGAGAGATGTTTTCGGGTCCCATGAATACGCAATTACGGGCAGGGTTAAAACAAATTCGGGAACACGATCAGGACGGTGAGACAACCCTCGATCTCTATTTCCCGTGGTATTTTTGCCGTGTTGATGGGAAAAGGAGTCCGGTTAACGAGAAAGACATTATCGTTCCTTTTGATACTGCCCCACTTCACGAACTTGAGGTTTTAGAATACGATGAGAGTGGTGTCCCGGAACAGACCGCAAATTTGATTGACAGTTACGATCTCGTCTTTTCGCTATTACGGCA
The DNA here is from genome assembly GCA_009845545.1 of Candidatus Poribacteria bacterium. Classification (GTDB taxonomy): domain Bacteria; phylum Poribacteria; class WGA-4E; order WGA-4E; family WGA-3G; genus WGA-3G. The sequence goes on along the minus strand of VXZK01000203.1, from coordinate 7,996 downwards.
AGACGATATTCAATCACTGCAACGCGTTTTTGAGGTAGAGCGAGCAACAACACTAATTTTCTTGCTTGCAAAAAGTCACAAGCACGTCGTCAATGAAGATTTGCCGAACCTCCATGTTGTTGAAACGGGTAGCGATTTACAGAAAAGCCTTCGCACCACAAATTGGGCGCTGAAAGGGGTTGTATTGAGGAGGTTGTGTGAAGCTGCATGTCGTGACGGTTTCCACGTCTTTGAGCAAGTCAAACAAGACCCTCAAAAACTAATCGAAATCGCACATAATAAGGGTTAAAGTTTTAACAATTTAGGTAGTGTTCAGGTTTTCGTGTTGAACGCTTGTGTGTTATCTCTCTGCAGAAATAAGGTGTTGCAGTTTCTGAATAATCGTCTTTCATTAATGGAAGTCTGGTTCGTAGTAGCGCAATTCATTGCGCTTCTTATATTGGGTTTCCGATGAAGGTGTTGACATGAAAATATTAGTTCTAAGTTCTTACACAAAGGGACAACAAAAATCTGATGATTGCATCCGTTTTGAAGATCTTGAACCCCCCGTACGTTTGGAGAATCGGATAAAAGAACTATCCGGTTACAGTGCTCCTGCTGGGGAAATGTTCACTGGGGCCCTACATACGCAATTACGCCAAGGACTAAAACAAATTCGGAAACACGATCAATACAGTGAAAACACGCTTGATTTGTATTTTCCTTCGTATGACTTTCGCGTTGACAAAAAAAAGATTCCCGTTAGTGAAAACGACCATATTGTTCCTTTTAATATCACTCCACGTCAGGACCTTAAGCCTTTGGAATACGATGAGACTGGCTTTCTTGAGTCTTTGGTAACTTTAATCGAAGGCTACGACCTCGTTTTATCGATCTTGAGATGGAACGACATTGTTTTACTACAGCGCGTTTTTGAAGTGGAGCGGGCGGCAACCCTGATTTTTCTTATCGCGCCAAGCCGTAGGCATGTGGTTGATGATAGTTTATCCAATGTGCACATCGTTGAAGCAGGGACCAAGTTGAGCAGAGCCATTGGTGCTATGAATATAGCACTAAATGGAGTTGTGTTGAGGAAATTATGTGAAGCTGCATGTCGGGACGGTTTTCACATCTTTAAACAAGTCGAACAAGACCCACAACGCCTGATTGAAATTGTACTACGTGATCGGTAAAAGTGGAACTGATATTCAGAAAAGGAATTAACTCGTGACGCACACAATATATGAGGATACAATTTCTTCAAATTCACGTTTGCTAATTCTCTCATGTTCCGAAAAGAAACGTTCAAATCCAGGTTCAATCCCTGCCTTGGAACGTTACGATGGGCCAGCGTTTCGGGTAATGAATAAGTTTATTCGAGTGTGTTTATCTGAAGCGCAATTACCTGATACCTACATTTTGTCGGCCAAGTTTGGATTGATTTCTGCCGATAAACCTATTCCTCACTATGATCACCGAATGACACCGCAACGAGTTGAGAAATTGCAACAGCCAACTTTAAACGAACTTCAGCAGATTTTAAATGTAAAACAATACCAAGAGTTTTTCATAAGCATGGGAAAAGACTATCTGAGGGTATTAGATGGATATAAATCATTAACTCCTACTAATCTCAATGTGACTGTTTCTCAAGGATCAATGGGATGCAAACTGGCGGAACTTCGCAACTGGTTACATAAGAATGTGTCAGTCCCTCCCGATGATTATACAAAAGTTGCTGAACAAGGTAGGACATCCCTTCGGGGTATTGAAATTACACTGACTCCCGAACAAATAATGGAAAAAATAAATGATGCACTCGCAAAGGGTAATAATATCCCCAAATATCATATATGGTATGTACAAGTTGGGGATAAACGAGTGCCTCTCAAGTGGATAGTTAATCAATTAACTGGCTTACCCGTGAGTGCTTTTCACACAAACGAAGCAAAGCGAGTTTTACAGCAACTTGGGGTTGAGATTTGTTTAAAAGGATAGGAGGGTAACGGTGAAATTAGACACAAGATCTGTTGGTCCGGTTACTTCTGATGAGAATACACAAGAGGATAACTCGGAAGTAAATGAGCGATTGACCGAGAGCGATGTCCAAGAGGATCTTCTTCGTCAGCCTCAGTTAATGATGAAGATAGTGGAAAAATCGCTATTAGTAGCTGAGAATTTGAGGGATAACTATTATCGTAACACAGCGAGTTTTATAACCCATTTGCGTCAGACTATAGATCAGACTAATAGAGGAACGCGAGAGAACCCTATCCTTCAGACATTTTCAGTCAAAGATGCAATTTGGGAAGAGTTTCAAAACGAGCTAGTTAGTTTTATTGATGGCGGAATCGGTCAGTCAGAATTATCTCAAGTCCCTATCTTGTTGCGCGTAGGATCTTATGCAGTACGTGTCGGTGAAGGGAACTTGGCCGAGCGAGAGAATTTCGGCTATTACCCCGTAATCTTCGGAGATCTTGAAGGAGGCAGTAAGGAACGAGAGGACTTCACCGATATCGTCCGCATTACTGCTGAGTTACTCGGTGGACTTTCAGCTTTGAACCGCAACTCAGATCTAAGCGTACTGTTGTTCCACGGCCCGCTGGTTTATTTGATGGATGCTTATGCAGGTCATACGCCCTTTACTGAAGCAGATATTGACCTATTTCTGAAACACTATTCAGGTAATGAAGAACAGGCGAGGCAGTTGAAAGAAAATTTTCTTGAAGAAGCCCGTCTTGATATTTATCCAGCTATGGCTGGTGGAAGATCCGATGAGTGGGCGGATCTTCGGCTTTTTGAACCGTTATCATGGATTGCGTTTCTCTATAGAAAATTGATTTCTGTGGCACTAAATAGAAAACCTCGACCTATCATTGCAGGAGTGGTAGAACGGGGAAAATCGCGAAATTTTTCCGAGAAAGTATTGCTTAAACGTGTTTTCCGTAGTTTGCGTGAAAAGGGAAACCAAAACTACTTCAACGAGGTATTTGGCCTCTCTGACCTTACCTCTCCTAAAAACTTGATGGATAGGCTGGGTTATACAGATAATCTTCTCTTGGCTATGCTCCTAGATACTGGCGAATATTCTGAACATTGGAGAGTAAACAAGTCTACTATCGGTTTGGGATCAGGTCAAATCCGACTTCCAGATGAATCGGAAAGTTCACAGGCGGACTTTTCCTGCTTGAGAGATGGCGGGCAGTTTGGTTTCCCTTCCATAAGGGGAACCTATATTAGGGTTAGTGAAAATACTGAACCTATTCGGATTGAGGTTTTTTCTAAGCTTGGGGAAGACCAAGTGAAGGAAGCTGTGCGGCGTGTATACTTATACTCTCGTCTTTTGCCCAATTACGGATTCCCTGTTGGTCTAGATATTGTTGATAAGTTTGCTCACGTCCCTAATTGGATGACGAGGGCGTACGACAAAATGATTATTCATAAACTGGGGGTAAGCCTGCAGAAGGGCGAAATCACCGATGAAGATATGCGAAAAGTATTGGTGCAGGCCATTTATATGAAACGCCGAGATTGGATATTTCGGCCAACTGCAAGAGAGTAGGTGAATTATGGAAAAAGAGAAAGAGGAAATTCAGAGTAGAAGTTTTGTTGGTACACTTGTTGGTGAAAGTACGAGCAAAGAATTTCGTCTCGCTGTAACGCCTGAAGCTATACGTGAGCAGGATATTATCGCAGTGGACGCTGCTTTAAATGAGATAGAAGATAATGGAGGATCAAGGAAAATAAGAGTTTGGGCAAAGGTACAGAAAATAGAACGCATCAACCCTTTCTTTCCGGTTGAAGCAGGTCACGAACTCGCGGAAACACAGACTAATCCCATAGAGACTGTACTTTCTCTAAGTCGTGAGATTGTATCAGCTGTATGCCAAGTGCTGGGTTATGAATTGAAGGGTGAAGAGTCCGGTAAGCTTGAGAGTTTGCGCTATCCTCCTAAACCAGCTACTAGTGCTTATAGACCAAATTCAGAAGACTTAGAGCGTGTGTTAGTGGGAAATCTGGCAGAGAATCAAATCAGTGTGATGGATATTGCTACTCTGTCTAATCGCACTAATGTTGATGTGAAAGTGGATGGTCATGCCATAGTTACTCGCCATTTAGCTATACTCGCAATGACAGGGGCAGGTAAGAGTTGGGCAGCTCGACGGATTATTGAGGAATTGGCGAACAAAAATTATCCGATGCTTGTCTTCGATCCGCGTGGAGATTATACAGGACTGGCGGATATCGAACAACTTCATGATCGGGTTGATCGTTATTATGCTACCTTCCCAATTTTTGAACAGGATGCAGATACGGTGGTTCAGATTGTTAACAATCTTGGATATCCTCTAACAGATACAATGATGACCCTATTTAGTGATTTATTTAATGCAACTAAAAGGTTTTACGAAGGTGAAGGAAATGAAAGAATAAGCTGGTTAACTGATAGACTTGATGATCGCAATGCTAATTACATCCACCAACATGAGATTCAGCCTGATCTTTGGCTAATCGCCAATATAGCTGATGCTGCTTCTCGATCGATAAGAGATGCTCGCGATGGAAATCATGAAAATCTTGAGTTTCTACAACAGATTTGCTGGAGTAGTTTGCCTGAAAGCACAAATCCCACGACCTTGGAAGGAATATGCAAAAGGACTCGAAGGGCAGCCTCTCAACTAAGGAGGATGGAAACCGTCAATCAAGAAATCGCCGGTAGTGCTCAACCTATGCCTCTGGATCGAGCAGAACTTGTGCAAGATGGAAAAATTTCAATTGTGTCTTTGGCTGGTTATACTGGTGATTTCCAAGCTACAATTTACAGCATTATCGCAGAGGAATTATTTGAAGCCAAAGTTACCAAAAAACTGAAATGGCCCTTTTTACTGTTACTTGAAGAGGCTCACAATTTCGTCCCTGGTCGTGCTACTTCTGTAGCCGAGCAACAATCTATAGCTATAACGAAACAGATCGCTCAAGAGGGAAGGAAATTTCACATGGGCTTGATTGTAATTAGTCAAAGACCTTCTCGACTTGACGAGACGACTCTGTCTCAGTGCAACTCCTATATTATCATGCGAATGGTAAATCCAGCTGATCAGACCTTTGTCAAAAGAGTCGTTGAATCATTAGGTGAAGAAGAGGCAAACCTACTCCCTAATCTTGAAGTAGGTGAAGCATTGTTATCAGGTCAGATGGTAAATTTCCCTATTTTGGTGAAAATGAAAGAACCCGAGTCCAGAGGGGAGCGTGAGGAAACTAATGCTTTTGAGTACCTTAAGAAAGTTCGCACTCAAACCAGCAATAGTTGAGGACCGGTGTCCTATGATGATCAGAGGAGATTAGGTATGGAAATCGTTGCAGGGCTGAATCTCGGCAGTATTAAGCCGCTGGTATGGAATCCTGATTCACCTTACCATTTGGAAAAGTTACGTGCTGTAATGGTTTCCTATGTGTATTTTCATCAAAGTCCAACCCGCCGTCATCGTGCTATGGAAATGGGATTGCACACCAGTCTTGGTATTCCAGAGTCTGTGAGCATTTACTTGGACAATGGTGCATTCAAATTTTCACAAGATAAAGTTGAAGTGCCGCCTGAAGAATATAAAGCATTCGTGAGAGCGGCAAAGCCTGACTGGTACGCAATCCCTCAAGACTACATTCCTATACCGTGCATGAGCGATTATAAACAAAATAGATGTTTGGAGAAAACAATGGCAGTCAACCAGAAATTCTCTTACGATGAATATGTGCCGATCCTGCATGTAAGTCGCCGTTTAAACAAATACATTCGTCTTTTTAATGAAGACGAAAAACTGCGGAAAAAACCAATTTTTGCCATTGGTGGAATTGTCCCGAATCTCTTACGTGCTCCTAAAGCCATGTCTCATGAAAAAATGCTCAACAGTATATATAAAGTTCGCGAGACATTCCCAAATCAAAAATTACACCTCTTCGGAGTAGGTGGAACGGCAACATTGCACATTGCCGCCTTGTTGGGAATGGATTCAGTAGATTCTGCTGGTTGGCGCGTACGTGCAGCACGGGGACTTGTACAATTGCCAGGAATTGCTGATCGTGCCATAGTTGACCTCGGCAATTGGAAGGTACCTAAACCCAATCCACAAGAATTGCAAAAATTGGAAAACTGTCAATGTCCGGCTTGTATAGAGCATGGGTTAGAAGGTCTAAAAAAAAATCGGACCTTCGGTTTTTGCAACCGAGCTACACACAACCTGTGGACACTGCTAGAAGAAAATCGGATGATTCAGGAACACTTAAAAGATGGTACCTATGTGGAATGGTACAAAAAACATTTACATAACTCAACTTATCGACCCCTAATTGATCGACTCGTGGAAAAGCGTCTTGAGTAAAAGGAACAGTACAGACCAAAGAAAACAGTATCAAATCCAGTTAAGGATGACATGGAAAAATGAATCTCCCAACACCCGTCATCAGCGATAATTCACGACGTATTATCGGTGAATCCGCACCGATGCAGGTTGTTTTACGTCAAGTCTCGCAGGTCGCACCAACGAATGCGACTGTCCTCATTACAGGCGAAACGGGTGTCGGCAAAGATGTGATCGCGCAGGCGATTCACGAAGGTAGCCCGCGTAAAAATAGACCCTTCAAAGCAGTCAATTGCGGTGCATTTTACCAAGACCTCCTGCAAAGTGAACTTTTCGGACATGAAAAAGGTGCCTTCACGGGTGCAACAAACCAAAGACGCGGTGTGTTTGAACAGGCGGATGCGGGGACGCTGTTTCTTGATGAGGTCGCGGAAATGTCACCTGAAGTGCAGGTGAAATTTTTGCGCGTCTTAGAAGCACAGGAATTCACCCGACTCGGCGGCGAAAAAAATATTAAAGTCAATGTCCGAATTATCGCTGCCACAAATGTCAATCTTACAACATCGGTCCGGCAGAAAAAATTTAGACAGGATCTCTACTACCGCCTCAACCTCTTTCGCATCCAGATCCCGCCCCTCCGCGACCGTCGCGAGGACATTCCACTTTTCGTCTCCGCGTTCATCCCTGAATTAAGCGCAGAACACGGTAAACCGATTACCGGTATAACGTCCGAGGCACTCAATTATCTCCAGAATGCGGATTGGTACGGCAACGTGCGTGAACTCAGAAATGCCATAGAGACCGCAATTATCTCAGCCACTACCGAAGAACTGCAGCTGAAAGATTTCCCGATGGATCCGGAAGCTCAGCAGGTTTCCTTAGTGCCTGTGCAAACCTCTGGCACGCAGCTGGCACCGACACAAATCGTTGACGCAACCCCCGGTGAGACAGACCTGCTTGATGAACCAGGGAGGGCTTTACAGGTTGTTGATACCGCTGCTGGGGCAATCGCTACAGAAAATATGGTTTCCATTTACAAGACGATTCTCGGGCTTATCCTTTCAGCGATCCGTCTATTGGAGCCAGCTGCCACAGCCAATAACGAAGTTCCGTTCTTAATTCCAGATGAAGATACTAGTTGGATGCAAATTAGCGACACAGATGACGCTGCAGAGGTCCTCAAAAAAGCGTTGGAAATCCTTTCGACTATAGCCAAAACGCTTGAGCATCGCGCACAAGAAGGCGTTTTACCGATTGCTGCATCCATAGAACAGCGAGGCGGTTCACAAGGTGAATATCTGCCTGTGCTTGATGAGGAAGCGGTCATCGGCAGAGTCGGTATGACGATGGCGGAAATTGAGCGGGCAGCGATCCAAAAGACGCTCGTAGAAGCAGATGGCAATAAAACAGAAGCAGCAAAAATTCTCGACATCGGCGTACGAACCTTACACCGAAAGTTGGACGCATATAAACAGGAAACTAATAGCGGATCGGATTAACTTGGGGTTTTAGTCCTTTTTGTGGTACAGTAATACGTGAGTGAAGATTCTATGATATACTAATTTGCGACAACCGTTAGAAGTGAACACTTAAGCAGATGGCTAAAGCAGGACTTACGCAAAATCCATTTTTATGGAAGGGGTTTTAAGTTCCTGACGTAG
>VXZK01000245.1 GCA_009845545.1 Candidatus Poribacteria bacterium | reverse complement strand
ATATTATAAGTATATAGTAAATTCAAAAAATTAGCAAATTTTTATTGTGTTGCGTAGGTTCTATAATTTGACATTCAGCCCGTTTGCGCGTATAATATAATATTAACACCTCTTCATAAGTAATATGAGCATCTGTTAACAGAATCAAACGGGAGATACCTTTAAAACATGATTATCTTTCTACGCGAAAAATTTATTGCGCAACTCTTTATGTGGGTGATTGCCATTGTGTTCTTGGTCGGGACAGTGTTCCTCTACACCAACACGCAGGGTGGCGGTGAAGACCCCGAGGGAGAAGTTGTTCTCAAGATCAATAATACAGAATTCAAACGTGGGACGTTTGAAAACGCCGTTGCCAATGCCATGGAAAATGAGAGACGCCGCCAGAGGTTCGGCGGCGCACCCGATAAAAAGCAGACAGAAAAAGACATAATTGATCGGTTGGTTCAGCGAACCATTCTCGGAAGTGTCAATATCGGGGACGCAGAAGTGAAGAACTATATCCGAGGTGATGCGAGTCGGGTTGAGCAGTACAACCTCTACCAACAGTGGGGCGTAGCGGAGCTTTATACCGAGGATATCCGTTTGCAACTCAGCACCGATGCGCTCCGAAATAGTATTCAGGCGCTGGAGTTGGTAACCGACGTTGAAGCAGAACGCGCCTACCAACTTGAAGCGGATAAAGCGAAAATCAAGTTTATCGAATTCAAATACAACGACTATACCACAAGCATTGAGGTGGACGACGCAGAGGCGAAAACCTATTTTGAGCAAAATCGGGATAACTATAAAGCTGAAGAACAGGTAAATGTCAAGTTTATCAAGGTGAATCCGGCGGATCTTGTTACAAGTGAAGAGGTTGAGGCATATTATAAGGAGAATCAAAAGGAGTTTACAACACCGGAAGCCGTTAAAGCACGGCATATTCTGAAAAAGTTCCCTGACAACGCGACGGATGAACAGAAAGCAGAAACCCTAACCGCTGCGGAAGAACTGCTCAAAACCGTCAACGCCGAACTCGCTGCTGGCGCGGAATTCGCCGAACTCGCAAAAAAGCATTCGGAGGGGCCATCCTCAGCACAAGGCGGTGCCTTGCGAGGTAGAAATCCAAAACTCCCAGCCGGCGACTATTTCGCACGGGGCGATATGGTAAAACCTTTTGAAGAAGCGGCTTTTGATACGCTAAACCCCGGAGAAGTGAGTGGCCTGGTCGAAACCAGCTACGGGTATCATATCATCAAATTGGAGGAAAAAAAGGCACCAGAAATTCAACCTTTCGTTGATGCGCAATACGAAATCCAACAGAAACTTGTTCAAGTGAGTGGCGTTGACAAGGCGAAAAAAATTGCTGAGGACCTGTTGTTTGATATCGAAATTCGCGACTATAATCAAGCACTTGCACTTGAAGCGTATCAGCAGCTTTCTCTCGCTGCGCTGGAAACCGGATTTTTCAGCCGAGATACTACAAATATTCCGCAGATTGGTGCGACATGGGGTTATCAAGGTTTAGCGGATGAACTTTTTGATATGGAAGTCAACGTAATAAAGGTGGTTGAAGCAAAGAAACGGACTGGGCAGGAGGTGGAAGCCTATTTTGTGGCGACCGTCCTTGATAAGAAACCGACGGCTATTCCACCCTTTGAGGAGATAAAGGCAGGCGTCATTGCGGAGGTAAAAAACGAGAAGGCGAAAGAACGTGCTTTCGCGGATGCCCAAAACTTGTTGAATCAACGCGAGGATGCCGCGTCTTTGGATGCCTTACTCGAAAAGTATAAAACCCCTGAAGGTTTAACAGCAGACCGACTTTCCGTCCAAGAGAGCAACCCGTTCTCGCTCAGTCCGACGAGTGATTATATCGCCGGTGTGGGAAATTCAGCGGAAACTATGTTTGCAGCGTTTCAAATGAAGGTTGATGATATCGCTGGGCCCTTCAAAGGCAGCAACAGCGTTTACATTATCCAGCTCGTTGAACGCGAAGAACCGGATGTTGAAGTGTTCAGAACGGATCCAGCGGAGAAAGCCCGGCATCGCCAAGCACTCATCCAAGCCAAAAAGCGGGAAGCATATTTGAACTGGTTCGCCGCACGCAAAGAGGCAAGCGAACTCTGGATACATCAAGATTATCGTTAGAGACATGGATGATTTTCAAGGCGTAGAAACTTGGAGTCGCCAAAACACGCAGAACACAAAAACCCAACAGACTCTCGCACGAATGGCGTTTGGAATGTTGGGTTTCGCTTTATAAATAGCGGTAGGTAACATCAGGTTGATAGTCAGGCAGCAACGCATTATGCGGTTGTCCTGCGATGAGTTTTGTGCCATCGGTGAAGCCTTCCGGACGGTCGCGGAGAAACGCAATGAGACGATTCCGCCAAGGTGTTAGAAGGGTTTCTGCCTCGTTCAACCGCGCCAGATCACGTGTTTCGTGTGGATCCTCCTGAAGATTGAAGAGGTGTTCCTGTCCGGTTTGGGAGTACCAGATATATTTATGGTGCCCGTCTGTTATGTAGTGGTTACCATGTTTATATTCGTAACACCCAGAGTGTTCACCGTGTAGGCAGTCCCGTACACGATCTGTCTCACCGCGCATGACAGGCAGCAGGCTTTTGCCGGTACAAGTATCGGGGATCTCGACCGCGGCTGCATCCAGAATCGTCGGCATGATGTCCTGTAGACCGACGGGACTTTGACAGACGGATTCTTGTGGGTAACCCCATTTCGCTGGTGCCCGCATTAGAAAAGGCACTCGCGCCGAGGCTTCATAGGGCCAGGTTTTGCGGTACAGGTTATGATCACCGAGCATCTCACCGTGGTCAGAAGTGAAAATGACTAACCAGTCTCTCATTCCGCCGGTGTACTGAATCAGACGGCCGATCTGATCGTCAATGAAATTGATCATCCCGTAATAGGCAGCGCGTGCACAGTGCATATCGTGCGCGTCGAGACAGATTTCCCAAGCGTTTGGATTCAGTCCTTTTTGAGTGCTATCAAATTCGGGTGCCCAATCGCCGACCACGGGTGGAGGCAGCTCCCTCTGAATGTAACGCTGGTAATAGTGTGCCGGTGGTGTCAGCGGTGGGTGGGGGTCTATGAAAGAGATGTTTAAAAAACAGGGGACAGTTGGGTCGCGTTTTCTCAGAAAATTGAGAGAGCGATCGATACACCAGAAGGTGTGCATCTGCTCTTCGGGGAGATGATGTGGACGACCGACCCATCCGTTGGCAGAGACCCCGTGAGCCATACCCGGATCAACGTCGTTCCGATGGTAATATTGCTGTAACCAATCGACGTAGTCGTTGTCATCTCCACGGGTGGCATCTGCCAACTGGAGATGATCGAAACCGTATCGTTTACGCGCTGGCATCAGATGTAGTTTGCCGATCATCTCGGTTTGATAACCGGCTGCGGACAATTCACCTGCCAAAGTATGCGGCGGATCCCACTGTGCTCCTCTATAACCGACAGCACCATTAGCAGCTGGAGCCGTTCCCGTCATCAGTCCACGTCTGGCAGGGATGCAACTCGGACATTCAGCATAGCCGCGGCGGAAATGCGTACCGGTACGACCGATCCAGTCCAAATTTGGGGTCTGTAGGCAGTTCGGGCCCTCGGGATCCAACCCGAGACAATCGCCGCGTTGTTGATCAGTCGTAATTAACAGAATGTTCGGACGGGTATTAGGCATCTCAGACTCCAGGTGGGGAAACATCAAACCGACGATTCAACGTTTCGTCTGGGCGAAGGCGCGAGTATTTATTAATTATTCAGAATTTCGTAGAAAAAATTACGGCGTTTCGGGATGTATCCGAGTTCCGATATTGTCCGTTCAATCTCCTCAATCGGCATGCAATAGACGGTGCCTGCTTTGCTGACAACATTCTCTTCTATCATTGTGCCGCCCATATCATTCGCGCCAAACTTAAGCGATAGCTGCCCAATTTTTGGACCTTGCGTTACCCACGAAGATTGGAAGTTGTCGAAGTTGTCAAGGAATAATCGGGAAATTGCAAGCGTTTTGAGGTACTCAAAACTCCCAGCGGGTGGAATGTGTTCCATACGCGTGTTGGCAGGTTGCAGGGACCAGCAGATAAAAGCCGTAAAGCCACCCGTCTCATCTTGCAAATCACGCAGGCGGACGAGGTGCTCAACACGTTCGCCGTAACTTTCTACATGCCCATACATCATTGTCGCGCTCGACTTGAGTCCAACAAGATGTCCTTGGCGCATAACTTCGAGCCATTCGTCAGCGGTGCATTTTTTCGGGCTAATCTCATTACGGGCATGGTCAGTGAGGATCTCCGCACCACCGCCTGGAATCGAATCCAGCCCAGCATCTCGCAAGCGGATGAGCATTTCGCGCAACGACATACGGTTTATCTTGGCGAACCAATCCAACTCCGGCGGCGAAAAACCGTGGATATGAATCCGATAATTCGCCTTAATCCAGCGGAGTAAGTCCTCGTACCAGTCAAGTTTGAGTTTCGGGTGTAGGCCGCCCTGCATCAAAATCAACTCGCCGCCGAGATCGAGCGTCTCCTGGATCTTTTTTCCTAACGTGTCGCGTTCCATGACATAAGCATCAGGATCCTGACGATGGCGGTAAAAAGCGCAGAAATCGCAATCGACATAGCACCAATTGGTATAATTAATGTTCCGGTCAACGATGTATGTAACATAGCCTTCGGGATGCTTCCGTTGTCGAATAACGTCCGCGGCGTGCCCTAAAGCCAGGAGATCATGGCTCTTGAAAAGCGTGAGGCAGTCATCAAAGTCTAACCGTTCCCCCGCAAGCGATTTGTCGAGGATAGGCTGGAT
>VXZK01000073.1 GCA_009845545.1 Candidatus Poribacteria bacterium | reverse complement strand
CGGTTTCCTAACCGAACCGGCGCGGAGTGTCCTATTAATTCTAAATTTTACTATAAATACGTATAAGAATGGACTTATAGTATACCTTAGAAACAGCTGGTGCGCAACTGAAAAATATGCCATGTAGGGTCATTCAGTGTTAAATAAATTACTGGCTTACCTAAATTTTGAGTATTCTTTTTCAAGCCCGGTATCCTTTCCCAATAAGAGGCGGGAACTCTGGTTACAAACTGTGAAGAAACCCGCAGAAATACCCAAGCAAAACACCCCCAGCAAGACCCTACTGGGGGTGGGATTGGGATCCGTAATTCATTCGCGCTCATTTCCTAAAAAGGCGTTATTTCAAAATGACCATCCGGCGGGTACTTTGGAAATCACCGGCGGTAAATGTATAGAAATAGATACCACTTGCAACCTGCGTCCCCGATTCGTCTCTGCCATCCCAATACGCAGCCCTATCTTGGCTCTGGTAATTACCCGGCTCTTGTAGCCCAACATTCAATTGACGAACAAGTCCACCGGCGATGTCGTAGATTTTCACAGTAACATCGGCGTGCTCAGCCAAGTTATATGGAAACCATGTTTCAGGGTTAAAGGGATTCGGATAATTCTGGAAAACCGTTGTGTGTTTAATGTGCCCAAGTGTCGTAAGTGTCTGGGAGGCTGGATCAACACGGAACGGAACATCTGCCGCTTGGAATCCCAAATCGATAGGATTATAGATAAAAGCGGAGCCAGCGTTATCACCGGCATTATCATTGCCTGCAGCGCCAACGATAGCGAACGCGCCTCTGATTGCGACCGAGGCCCCGAAGATATCGGAGCGATTTGTCCCGCTTGCAACAATTCTGCGTTTCGGCACCCAAGTCAGCCCATCTCTGAGAAAAGAGTAGGCTGAACCTTTGTCGACTTGTAGTGGTACCAATGCCTGATCTCCGCTTTCAGGAGCCGGGTGATCGTCTTTCCATGCGCCGACGACTGCCGTGTCTTGGTGAATGGCGACTGCTGCCCCGAATTCATCGCCTGCCTCAGCCTCGATAGCGGTAAGTTTTGCCTGTTGTAGCCAATCTGTTCGTGTCTCGACGAAAATATAAGCTGCCCCCATATCGGGTTCACTTCGATCTTCCTTAGGTGCCCCAATGATCGCGACACCTCCGGTTAAATCCACAGCGTAACCGAATTCATCACCGAGTCCACTATCATTTGGGATGAGTTGAAAGTCTTGGCGCCATGTTCCACCGTTGCGCGTAAAGATGTAGGCTGCCCCGGAGTCGGGTCCTGTTGCGTCACTCCGATGTGCGCCGATGAGCGCGTTATCTTCGTAGACAGCCACAGCACGACCGAACTGATCCCCTGGTACAGGGTTTTGATGTGCGAGTTTCGCCTGTTGTATCCAAGAACCCGCGTTTCGGACGAAGATGTATGCGGCACCAGAATCTTCGGCGCCTTCATCTTTTCCGTGAGCTCCGATGATAACGGTATTTTCATGAATAGCGACAGCTGTTCCGAAGTGGTCGAACATGCTGGTATCGTCTCCGATTAATTTTGCTTGTTGAATCCATTCATCGCCTGAATAGATGAAGACGTACGCCGCGCCCGATTCTGGTCCGACATCATCAACACCAGGCGCGCCAATAACCACGGTTTCGCCATTGATGGAAACAGTATTTCCGAATAAATCTCCCGCTTTTGCGTCGTTAGCCGTAAATTTCGCGCGTTGTAGCCAAAGGGTGCCACTCCGCTCAAAAACATAAGCAGCCCCAGCGTTTGGAGCAATATCATCATCTTGTTGCGCGCCAGAAATGGCGAAATTGCCACTAATCGCGACAGAGATGCCAAACTGATCTTCAGAAGCGGTCTCGCCATCGCTTAATTTGATACTCTCTATCCACGCGCCATCTTCCTTTTGCTCATAGATGTACGCAGCACCAGAAGCGAGTCCACCTGCGCTGTGTTTTGGTGCGCCTGCAATAACTTCGCTGCCACTGATTGCGACAGCAAATCCAAGTTGATCGCCACCACGACTATCACTTGAGACGAGTTTTGTGTGTTGGTTCCAAAATGGTGGTTCGTTCCGTGTAAAGACATAAGCTGCACCGACTAAGTCTTGACCGACTTTACCGCCTATCGCTCCAATAACGGCAGTTTCTCCATTGATGTCAACAGAGGTGCCGAAGGCGGAAGCACCATCTGGATCAATGGGAATCATCCGGATACGGACGCGGTTTCTTTTCTGCTGCCATTTGGTGCCCTCGCGCTGATAGATGTAAGCGGCACCGCCCCCTTTATTCTTAGGTGAAGTTACAATCGCGAAATCGCCATCAACATCAACGGCGTATCCAAAATTATCGTCTGATTCGGTGTTGTTGCCGAGAAGTTTTTCTTGGAATGTCCATTGGACCCCTTTTCGGACAAAGACATAGGCGGCACCGGCATCTGAACCGGCTTCGTCATCACGGGTCGCTCCGATGATAGCAGTATCTTCATCAATACCGACAGAAAAGCCGAAGTATGCGAATTTAGTAGCATCTGGAGCAGTAAGATGGGCTGTCTGAATCCAACTATTGCCGAGCCGCTCAAAAACGTAGACGGATCCTGCGTCTGCAGTCGGTTTATTGATACGGTGGGCACCGACGAGTGCTGTGTCTCCATCAATCGCGACCGAAATTCCAAAATAGTCGCCTGCGCGTGCATCGGGCGCGACGAGTTTCGTCTGCTCTACCCATTCCGTGCCTTGCCGGGTAAAGATATATGCGGCACCAGAGTTATTTCCGAAATCGTCTTTCCTTGGCGCGCCGACGATCGCATAATCGCCGCTCATTGCAAGCGTTGTGCCAAGTTCGTCACCACCTATTGTGTCACTGGCGTTCAGTTTTTGATGTTGGACCCATCCGGTTTCACTCCGAAAAAAGACTTGGATCGAACCGGCATTTCTGCCGTCGTCGGTATCATCTTTCGGGACACCCACCATTGCGTAATCACCACTCATGCCGACACTCGCACCGAGATTATCGTGAATGACAGCGGCACTTGTATTGAGTTGCACCCGGTCAGCACTGCTTTGTCCTGCTAACCCGATTCCAAGGAGCAGGGTCAGTATCGTTATCTGTAATCTCCTCAAGTTTCTCCTCCTCACCATTAGATGCTATCCCTATCCGCGAAATCCATAGGAATAATTGCCATTTATTCTTTCTCCATTGCTATCAGTGAAAATTCCAATACCATTTGGGCTACTACATATAGCATAGCAAATTACATGCCACTCGAAAATTCAGATAAAATCGGCGAATTTCGACCTCTTTCAACAGAATCTGCAATTCGTTGTTCACCTATTGAACACTCCTACGGTAATTACGCCATTTTCAGCGCTTTGGACTTAGTGCTACTCCGATATGCTGAGTCTATGGATTTTTTTTGCTTTATCTTCGCCATACCATAACACTGTGCCGTCCCAAGTCAACCCATGCGGTTCGCTTGGACATGAAACGGAATCGAGCACCTCACCAGATTCGGGGTGGATTCGGTAAACGACGTGGTCATTTGTATCGGCGTTCCAAAGTGCTTCGCCGTCCCATGCGAGCCCGTGTGCGCGACCGCCCGGTGTTGACAATTCGGCAAGGATTTCCCCAGTCTCAGGACACTGTTTGATGAACCGACTCGTATTCATGTCAACGCTCCAGAGATGCTCACCATCCCATGCCAACCCGTGGGGGCCTTCCGCTGGCGATGAAAAGGTTGTGACGACCTCTAAATCCGGCACTGTGAGTTTGTAAAATGTTTGCTGCCATATACTATTGTACCAAAGATACTCGCCTGCCCACTCCAAACCGGCACCACCGGGGTAAGGCGGCGTAAGTGTTAGCAAGACCTCGCCGGTCTCAGGGTTAATTTCATGGATGGGACCGACACCTTCAACGCTCCAGAGTGAGGTTCCCCGCCATGCGAGTCCATTAGTGCCAGCACCGGGAGCTGGAATTTGACGATGTCCATTTGTTGTTTCACGCATTGTCTTTATACCTCCGTGACGATTGCTCTGTTTCTGAAATAGCGTCCTGAATTTCAGTGATAACTTCTTGCTTAGTTTCGACAGTGAGTCGTGTCTGTAGTATCTGCTTGGCGGTATCGCCTCCGATTTTTCCCAATGCCCATGCGGCATGGCTTCGGACCAAAGGCTCGTCATCGGCTAACGCGTCTTTGAGTGCTGGAACAGCACGCGGCTCGCCCCAATTCCCGATAGCGACAAGGACATTCCGTAGGAACCCGCGACGTTTCGTACGTTTGATCGGACTCCCTTTGAACCTTCGGCTAAATTCCTGTTGCGTCATGCCGATAAGTGATAGCAATTTAGGCGTAAGATTTCCATCGCGTGGCTGGAATGCGGGCTCGTCCGTTGGAACAGCTTTACTATTCCATGGACAGACCTCCTGACAGATGTCGCATCCAAAGATTAAGTTCCCGATTTTTGGGCGTAATGCTTTCGGGATGTTCTCCTTGAGTTCAATTGTCAGATAAGAGATGCAAAGTCGAGAATCAAGGAGATTCGGTTCAATAATCGCATCCGTCGGGCAGGCTTCAATGCATCGCGTGCAAGTCCCACAACTCCCGCGGCGCGGAGCGGTATCTGATTCTAAGTCGATATTGATAAGTACCTCTGCGAGGAAATACCAGGAACCGGAACGCCAATGGATGAGGTTGGTATTCTTACCGATCCAACCGATCCCTGCCTTTTGTGCGTACTCCCTTTCGATGATAGGCGCGGTATCTACGCAGACGCGTGTTTTCAATTCAGTTTCAGCTGTCTTCTTAATAAAATCAACAAGTTCAGAAAGCCGTTGACGGATGACATCGTGATAGTCGTCCCCCCAAGCATAACGGGAAATCTGTCCACGCGTGGGATCCTCGGCGAGTGCCTTTGGTGGATCAAGCGTATAATAGTTCATCGCGAGGCTAATGACAGATTTCGCCTCCGTCAAAAGTTGGCGAACATCTACCCTGAGGGGCAGATGCCTTTCGAGATAGTCCATCTTCCCAGCATACCCGTTTTCTATCCATTGCCGATAACGCGCAATGGTTTCGCTCTGTGCCGCAGGCGTAATTCCGACGAGTTCAAATCCGAGTTTATTTGCGCGCGCATGAATGTGTTGCGTTAGTGTTAACATCAAGGCATCCCACGCGGATAGGCTCCGATAACATTGACGTTCCGGCACAATTCTTCAAGCTGCTCAAGTGCGACAATGACGCGTTCGTCAGCAATATGGCCATCCATCTCAGCAAAGAAGACATACTCCCAGGGTTCGGTTCGTGATGGAAGAGATTCAAGATAGCTCAGATTCAACCGGGCATCCGCTAAAATACCGAGGACTTGGTGCAGCGCACCAACTTTATCTCGAATTGCAAAAAAGAGCGAAGTCCGATCATGTCCGCTTGGGTCTGACATCTGACTTCCGATGATAAAGAAGCGGGTTGTGTTATTTGGCTCATCCATAATGGCGTTTGCAACAATTGGAATCTGATAAATTTCGCTTGCGAGTTCGCTTGCGATGGCAGCTGTTAACGGCTCTTCGGCGGCTCGCTGTGCTGCTTCAGACGTACTAACAACCTCAACTTGTTCAACACTCCCAAGATGTCGGTTTAGCCATGCTCTGCATTGCGCGAAAGGTTGCGGATGCGAATAGATACACCGAATTTCTGTGAGCGGCGATTTCGACAACAAGTGCTGTATTATCGGTTGAAATGTCTCTGCGCAAATCCACAAAGGTGTGTGTTGGAAACGTTCTAAAACGTCGCGAACCGTCCCCTGCACCGAGTTTTCGATAGCGACCACACCATAATCTGCTCTACCCGATTCGACCTCAGTAAAGATGTCAACCTGCGGATGGACAGGAATCAACTCCGTTGATGCGCCGAAATGACATCGCGCCGCCAAGTGTCCGAAACTACCAACCGGACCGAGAAAGGCGACCCGCTCCGGTTCCTGCAAAGCACGGGATGCAGATAAAATCTCGGTCCAGATCGCTTCAAGCGCAGCTTCAGGGAACTTACTGTCATTCTGTGCCATCAAGCGTACGATGACTTCCCGCTGCCGGTGCGGAACATAAACCTGTGCAATCCCTGTCTCTGATTTTACCGCCCCGACCTTCTTGGAAATCTCTGCTCGCTTCTGTAGCAGTGCTAAAATCTGGTCATCAATCTCGTTAATCTGGTCGCGATACTCAGTTAATTCCAAAAAAATAGATCTCCGTGTTATTGGCTGTCGGCTTTCGATCATCGGTTAAAGAGGTTCCGCCTCATCCAAACCGACAACCGATAACCTTGACCGAGAACTCGCGCCTGAGTAAAAGCATCTGTAGACGAGTTCTCGGTCAAAACAACGACTCCACTATTCATTCAATTTCTTCATAGCGGCAATCATTTCATCGTCTGAAGGGTTGTCTTTCACCATTTCGACAAACGCCTCAGCACTTAACTCATGTTCCTCCAGGAACATTTTGTCCTGCGGTCACGGATAGATATACTCACCGATGATGCCCTGTAATTGTGCGTTGGCTTTATCGCTGATTCTGGCTAACCATGGAATCCCTCCGATAATCATATCCCTATGGCGCGGTTTCCAATCAAGAGCCATGTGTTTCACCTCCTTTGTTTCAGTTGCCAGTTACCAGAGGGGAAAGTATCCGCTCTTAACTGGTAACTGTTTACTGTGTATTTCCTTCGAGCTCCTGCAAGGTCTCCTCTAAAAGTTGCAAGGCGCGTCCGTATTCTGCCCAGTCGCCGGCACGCTGTGCGCTTTGCGCCTCATTGAAATACTGGCTTGCTTGCTCAATGAGTCCTCGTAATGAGGTCTGCTCTGTGCTGCGCTCGGTTGTCGTTTCAGTTGTCGCAGTTGCCTCCGTGATTTGGCGTCGCGTTCTCTGTCCGAACATTTCGCGGAGGGCATCCTTAAGGGTTTCACCCCAGACGACCTTGTTTTCATATCCGATGACGACTCGCCGCAATTCTGGAATAGCGGTTTTCTCATCTTCGGATTGGATGTAGATAGGTTCGACATAGAGCAAGGAGTTGTTCATTGGCAGGATCAATAAATTCCCGCGTAGAACTCGAGATCCTTGCGTATTCCAGAGACTGATCTGCTGGGAAATATCCGGTTCTTGGCTAATAAAGTTTTCTACCTGCATCGGTCCCGCTATCTGTTTCCCTTTCGGGAAGCGATAGACGAGAAGCTGCCCGTATTGGGGCAGATCACATCGTGCGGCAAGCCATGCGGTCAGGTTCGGTTTGTTGAGTGGCGTGAAGGGCAGCATCAACATGAATTCAGGTTTTTCTCTCCCGGGTAGCCTGATAACAACGTAATAAGGTTCAACGGGTTGGCCTTCAGCCGCTGAACGCTGGACGGTCTGCTGTTGTGGCACAAATGGACTTCTCGGCTGTTGTTGTACTTGTTGTGTTTGTGCATCTGTATTGTCGTAGAGTTCCATCCCGATTTCCCACTTATCTTCACCTGCATAGAAGGTTACGGGATCCTTCATGTGATAATCTTGATAAACACGCGCCTGAATGAGGAACATTGCCATGGGGTAGCGAATATGCGCCTTGAGTTCATCGGGCATTTCTTGAAACGGTTTGAAAAGGCCGGGAAAGATTTTTCGATAGCATTCCGCGATGGGGTCCTGTTCGCGTTCCATAATGTAAAAATCGGCGGTGCCGTCGTAAGCATCAACAATAACTTTAACAGAGTTTCGGATGTAATTACCCCAAGGTTGATCGGCCCGTTGTGTATCCGGGAGCTGCCTTCTTCTCTCGTCAACGAATTCTTTCATAGAAACGGAATAAGGGTACCGATGCGTGATGGTATAGGCATCAATCATCCAGATGAGTCTACCGTTATGGATAATCATGTAGGGATCCCCATCGTATCGCAAGAAGGGAGCTATTTTTTGAATTCGTTTTTTGATATTCCGGTCATAGAGGATTCGGCTTGTTGATGAAATTTCACCCGGTAGGACGAAGTTAATTTCGTTATCAAACTTGAGCATGTACACCATTTTCCGCCAGAAAGAGTTTAGGAGTACGCCCCCTTCTCCTTGATATGCGTATTCGGCGTATTGTTGTCCCTCTTGCGGGTAGTCAAACTCAAGGCCTTGGGTCCGGTCTGGATGCACAATAACATAGCGATCCGTGCGTTCACCATAATAGATACGGGGTCCCGGCGTTTCATCAAACCTGTGTTGCCACTGCTCTTTATACTCAATAGGTGGTAACCCTTGGATATACATGTTGGGTTTGCCGTTATCAATCTCGTTAACAGGGCTGACGACAGCACCATATCCGTGGGTATAGGTATAGGTCTGTTTATACCAATCGTTTCTGATTTCTACGGGGAGTTCGTTAATATTGAGTTCGCGCCCTGAAAGCATCACTTGCCGAATTTCGCCATCAACGACATACCGATCGATATCGACATCGTTGAAATCGTACTGTGAACGCAATTCTTGGAGTTGTCGGAAGGTTCTACGTAGGGGTCTCCAGTCCCAGAGACGGATACTGTTAAAAACCGGTGCGTTTTCAGCACTGGTTATGTCATCGTAACTGAGCTGCTCTGTCAGTGGATACTCTTCTTCGGTTACCGTGTTCTCGGCTAAACCGTAAGCTTCAAGGGTCGATTTGATGTTATAGTTGATGTAATCGGCTTCTAAGACCTGCTTATTCGGTTCAACTTGCCATCTCTGTATAGCAACTGGGTAGGCTTGTCCAAGGAAACCGGCGATTAGGAATACGGCAAACCCGCCGAAAGCAAAGGTATTCCGTTTCAGGAAGATACTAATAATAAAAATTAAAGCGCAGAACACTGTGATACAGAGCATGATCCACAATATGGGGAGGCGTGCCTCTATGGCGGCGTACCCACCACCGCCACGCACTACCTTGTTTGAGGCATACAAGAGATCGTACATAGCAAATTGGTAGTTCCATGCTCTGCAGAGGAGTGTCACACCAACGAGAGTGAACAGATGGGCTTTAACGTTAAGAGGCGGGCGGAACTGGAATTGACTGGTATCGCCTGTGATGAGTCCGTGGAAAAAATAGATGACAGTTGCAAATATTGTCACCAACATAAAGATACCAAAAAGCGTCCCGCAGATATAACGTAGCAAGGGCATCCTGAAGACGTAGAAGGCGACATCGTTTTTGAAAATCGGATCGCGTGCGGGCGACGTGAAAAACGCTTTTTGTCCGGGTTCTATTTGGAAGTTTGTGTTCAAGTGGATCGCATTTTCCAGCACGGCTTCAACGCGTGCCTCCTGATTTATGCCGTCTACCTGAACGTTGACTTGGTCCCCAACCTTTATATGTTTTGCTTGGAGTTCCAATTGCGAGACAGGTATTTCGTTTGAATCAATGGTTCCTTCCACGCTAATAGGAGTGGCAGCCGGGAAAACAAGTTCATGGGAGTTGGAGAAACGTAGATAAATTTCCCATCGGTCACTTGCAGTATAACCCATCAAGATACTGAAAAGTATTGCGAGGAGTGTCAGTCCACCGTAAACCATTTTTCGTGTGGCACCCGGGTCGCTTGAGGTACCGCCCGTGAATTCGGTACCGCCCATAAATGCGGGACTCAGATGTGCTGGTGTGAATCGATAGATCAAGGCAAGGTTTATTAATAGAATTGCTAAATAGCAGACCCCAACAATTGCCCCGACGAAAATTTTGGTTAACAGAATTTTCTCGAAAACAGGTTTATAATCCACCATCTCAAACCATAGAAAATCGGGATAGAGGTTAACCCAGAGTGCGCCTAATCCTCCAAGAATCCCGAGGATGACGACAGTGATAATAAAGCGTTTAGTTCGTGATTCCATGTTTCTCCTTTAGTAGTTATCAGTTATCGGTTTTCAGTTGTCAGTGAGAGGGGTTCTGTTTCTTGGTTTCCGGTTAAGCCAAGGTTCGATGACGAATTTCTTGTCACCAATACCTCTTTAACCGACAACCGATAACTGAGCACCGACAACTCTTAAAATGCTTGCCCAAGCCCGAAGTGATATTTGACACCGGGTTCCAATCGGGTAAGGTCTGTATTTCGCGCTGCGGCGAAGTCTACAGAAAACAGCCCGAGCCGCAGTCGCATCCCGATGCCGATAGCGGCTTTAACATCGTCAAGTCGAATACGATTTTTTTCTCGGACGATGATATCAAAAGGGTTCTCCGACCCATACTGCCAATCTGACCATGCGCCGCCGAGATCGGCAAAAATAATACCGCGTATCCCTCCGATTGTCCACCTGACGGGCCATCCAAAGTGGAGTACATCTATCAGTGGGATGCGAACTTCTAAGTTGAGTAGCCCGATGCGTGTGCCGACTAAATCTTCATAATTGTAGCCGCGTAAGGTATCAATCCCTCCGAGGTAAAAGTAGGATTTGTCAGCCCCAAAACTGCCGCCGAGTAGCAAGCGTAGTGCGATAGTAGAACGTCTGCCAAGACCAAAATAACGGCGTGCGTCAAAAATAGCGTTTGTCAGTGAAAGCTCACTACCGAGTGTTGGGAACGATTGTTCAAGTTGAATACGGTAGCGAGAGCCTGTATAGGGTGCCCACTCCCGCCACATCGTTGTATCACCGACGAAAGCGATGGAGCCCATCGTAAGTAAGCCTCTATCGTCATAAGGGTCGAATGTTCGGCTTGTCTGGAAGTTGTAGGAAAACGGTTGCGAGTACATTGAGAAGTCGAGATCAAGTCGATGGTATCTATCAAATGGATAATTGAGATACGCGCCGAGTCCAGTAATCCGTTGTAGGATGCCGCGCCTCCGCTGAATGCCGCCCAAAATATGGTACTCGTGATAATTGTAGATCATCGCGCCCATATCTGTCCGGTGCGTCAAAAACCCGTATTGTGCGATGAAATCCGGTGCGAGGTAGCTGGATTGGTTCATTACGCTGACTCCAATACGATGGTTGCCCAACATATCGCTGCCGACGATTTGTACGGTGCTCCTCAGGATACCATCGGCACCGAGGCTGAAATCCGGGAAGATCGCATCTAAAGCGAACGAGGATTTTGTACTATACTTGCGTTTGGCTATCCTATAATTCTCGGGTGCTTCCGCTGTTAAAATAATGGAAGGTTCTGCTAAATCTGTAACCTCAGCTTTTTCCTCAATAGTTTTGGAAGTCTCCATAACACAGACATCGTATTTTCCGTTCTGATAGGCACTAAACAACAAATGCTTTCCATTCGGGGACAAACTCGGATTGAAGCAGCCCGTCATCATGTTGGTCAAACGTGTCAACTCAACTTTCAGCACCTGGCTTGCAAGCTCCGTTCCACCATTCTCAGTGAACAGCAACCCGTCTTTCGTTATGGTGTCGTTTTGCTGTTTGGGTTGTGTTTCTTCTTTCGGAACCGCGGGCGTTTGCGCGTGCGCCTTTTCTACAACTTCGAGTTTATAGATGTCGTAAATGCCTTGTCCATCCGAGCAGAAGAGAATTGATTTTCCACCGGGTGTCCACACTGGACTGATAGCATTATAGGACCCATCGGTTAACAGACGTTCCGTCCCGCGATCAAGATCTATCAATACAACCCTATTTTTACCACCTCGTTCAGAGGTATAGACAATTTTGTTGGTTGTTGGATGCCATGACGGATGCGTATCGTTAAATGGATCGAAAGTGAGTCTATCAACTTCACCTGTCTGGAGTTCTATAATATAGAGATCTGCCTGACCCTCTTTTAGTGCGGAAAAGATGATCCGTTCACCGCTGCCATCGTAGTCTGGAGAAGTGACACTATCAAAATCGAGTTCAAAGTACTGCGTGAGTTCCGCTGTCAGGATATTGATTTCAAGAAGATAGTTAGCGTCGTGATGCTTAGCGACAAAGGCAATCCTATCACCATCGGGTGCCCATGCAAGACTTCTGCCAAATCCGCCGAAATCGGTTCGGATTTCCTCATATTTCTCTCGGAAAAACCGCTTGGTAACTCGCTCAATGCGTTCACCGGTTTTTGCGGACATAAGGACAATCTCAAGGAATCCATCGTTTCCAGTGACGTAAGCGATAATATCACCGCTTGGCGACCAGACAGGCTTAATATTATGAGAGTATTTCGCTTCTTCGGTAAGGTTTTTTGCGACGAGGTCGGGTAACTCTCGGTCTTCAACAAGGGGCCAATAGCGTTTCCGCATTGTCTGTCGCCATGCCTTATCAAATTCCTCGAGTTCTACACCGAGGACTTCTCTGAAAACGCGGTCAATGTCTTTCGTACGACTTTGTCGTAACCCTTGCAAAATCTCAGCGACTTTCTCACGTCCGTAGGTCTCTGCGAGATATGCCACCGCCAATTGTCCCAATTTATATCCGACGAAGGGTGAACTGAGTTGGTTGAAGTTCCGGAGTTGCGGTAGCGGGACAATATTGTTATTCATGCTGGCATCTCGGACGACCATCTCGCCAATTGCGTCATTATCTTCAGCGAAATAATCTGCCATTCCCTCTATGAACCAGATTGGGGGTGAATAGAGAAACTCACCGCTGTAGATACGGGCATGCGGTTTTTGATAGATAATGTCGTACTGGAAGATATGAATGAGTTCGTGATAGATGACCTCTCGAAAGGCTTCAAGGGAACCCGTAAACGGTATAACGATACGATGCTTAAAGAGTTCTGCGAAACCTCCAATACCTTCATGGAGTTCTTGGAGGATTATGTTTGTCTCCTGAAAATCCTTATGGGATTTGTAAAGGATAAGCGGTGTTCTATCCCGCAGTTCGTGTTCAAAATCCTCGCTGTGCTGTTCGTAAGCCTCCTCGGCAATGGCAGCCATAATAGGCACCAGCTTCGCTTCGCTGGGGTAGTAGTGTATATCAAAATGCTCCGTCCGATGGATGTGCCAATCGAAACGTTGCGCAGTGATCTTGTTTTTTCCAAAAGCCTGCGCCCATCCGACAGAAGGTGCCAATAAACTCAGAAGTAAGAGACTATGGAAAACATATCTAACCAACAACTGGCGTGTATGACGGGTGCGTTTTTCAGATATCGCTCTTGCTGCTTGGATGCTGTATTTATTTTTCTTCACACCTCTGACTCCTTTTTTTAGTGTTGCTAACCTTTTTCTCCAGAACAAAGCCACACACCCGGTTTACGCAATTCATAGCAAATGTTTCGCAATCTGCCTAAATCCTATTTAATTGACTAAATACCTATCTTCACGCTCATAGTGTGGCGAGATTTGACGCGTAAATTCTGATACAGCACGCTTGCCGAGTTCTCTGATCGTGTTTGCCTGTGGTCCCGCCTGAGAGAAAATGAAAGAGCCGATCGTATGTGCTTCTGCCGTACTCCGTCGGTAAGTTTCATCCCAGATAACCCGTTCGGTTTCGACATCAATAATCATCACTCTCAACGAGAGCAGATAGGTTTTCTGCATATAGTCCTGATAATCCATAACGTAGCGTTGCCGTTGTACGGAGTAGCGTTCGCCATAATAGCGTCTCGGGCGGCTATCTGAGTAGAAACGAAAGCTGCCGATGATAATCCCTTTCACCTCAAAATACTCTCCGAGTTGACTCAGATGTTTTGTATCAGAGAGCCAATCCTCTCCGACGGTTTCACCTGTGAGCAGTCTCGCTGTCTCCTGCGTGCTGGCGACTTCAAAGTGTTTTTGGCGTGCTAAACCTCTACGGAGCGTTGCGGCAATTTCTGTACCGATCTCCTCGGGCAGTTTTTCGTTACGTTCTGTCTGTTTTTCAGCCACAAACGGCAAAACGGCGAAGTTGGAATACCGACCGATGTCAATTTCAGATTGGACTTTCACTGGAATAGAGACGCGCGTCACAGCACTACCACATCCACAAAGCGTTAGAACTGCTAATAGCATTCCTATTGTTTTTGTTATTCGCATAGTGTTGCCCTCACTGTTCTGCAGGTGGGAGTTCCTCTTCTGGTTGCAATGCGTCTTCATCGTCAAGTCCACTGCGTCGCAGGTGTATACGGCATCGCCGGTAGTTGAGTCGATAGTATTTGTTGTCGGGTTCTAATTCCGCTGCGCGCTGGTAAGCGGCGATAGCCTCGTCAATGTTTCCGACTGCTTCGTAAGCGACACCGAGGTTGTTGTGTGCCTTTGAATCATCTGGGTCAACATCAATGACCTGCTTCCATCGGAAGATGGCTTCATTCCAGAGTTGTGCTTGCGCAGCACGTATCGCGAACCGATTGTAAGCCTCCGTTTGCGATGTGTCCTGGAACATTGCACATCCGGACAGCATGAAGGAGACTAAAATAGCAATGAACGCAAGTGGGTTGTATTTTAACACATTTATCACCATGACATTTAGTGAGTTTGTTTCGTCTACTGCATCATATATTTTACATTGCATTAACCTTTTGCGTCAAGAGAAAATTGGGTTTGCCGGAGAAATCTTCAGTTTTCAGCGGAATAGTTGTCAACCATTGGCTATCAGTTACGAGCGATCAGCCGTCAGTGCGTGTCGCTCTTACAATGGAATGTTGCGGTTTAACGTTCACTTTTATCGGAAAACGAAATGCCCTTAGAAGACTCAGGGGATAAAATATTGTCAGTTTTTCGGATGGTGTGATATACTTTACTTAGTTTGGGTTTCCGTTTTTTCCTAAAACTGACACAGGGCATTACGGGTGAAAACTTTTTTCAAGTTAGTATCTTCAGCAAGTATTCGTGAAGGCGGTGTTCACGATATTATCCGAAGAACAACACAGGACGGGTAAAAATGAAAAATTTCAACAGTAAAATCACACTTAACCTTGACAGTGACGCAGAAGTGTCCGTTAAAGGTTTCATCGCACCGATTGAATACACGCAACGCGACTATCACGTGGACTGGGACGAATTGGCGAACCTAAAGGCTGCTGAACCGGAGAAGCAGTATCCTGCCTCCGTTTTTCAAGCATTTCTGCCATCGGAACCGGTTTCGGTGGGTGAATGCTGGCAGATTGAAGAAGAAGCTGCATTAACACTGCTGAGACAACTCAGTCCATGTCCACAATTGGAGTTGGAAATTGGTGGGGCGGATTCTTACGGTTTATGGGCGTGTCTACGCGCCTACAATGATGCATTTGCTGAGATTATGTTCCGTATCCACGCGGAATTCGTTTTAGAAAAAGGTTGGTTTGCACCATCACAGTTTGCCGGTTATATGGTTATTGACCGGTTAGAAAAGAAAGTTGTCTCCTTCAAGATGTACGTTCCGGATGCCACACTAAACTTTGATGTACGTTGGAGAATATTTGGAGATGAACGCCGCGCTGCGGACATCGGCTTTTGCCCACAAATGGAACTCTGTGCAGGTGCAAAAGATGTTTTGCAAGATGCCAAATTCGCAGAAGCAATCACCGAAGAGGAAGCACTGCACACATTAATGTTATGTTTTTACAAGTCGGCGCAAATTAACTGGGTATCGCTGGAGAAAGCCTTGGAATTAGCACCTGCGTTACAAAAACCGATTCACGCGATTTCATCAGGTGGACCGCTTGCAGACGAATCCTGCTGAGGGAGCGGCAAAGGCCTGAGGGCAGGTGCTCTCTCTGACGATCAGAACATTGAATTCCTGAACGAAAACTTTATCAACACTTGGATAGCAGATGCTGAATTAGGACGTATCCATAGTTTGCGAGAACCGATTGCCAAAAGACGCGAGCGTGAAGGTAAGACGTTTGACACAACGCATCCTTTGGCAGAAGCGATTATCAAGGGGTGGAAGACCGGATCGAAGAAGGGTTCACCCGTAGATTGTTTCGTCATCTCACCAGAGTTTGAATTGATGGGCAGACTGCTGGTCAATGAATTCTTCGACTACCATTGGGATAAATTTAAACGCCGAGACGAGGAAAGTTACCTTATGTTTCTCAAGGAGTGCTTGGAGGGGAAGCAACCCGGATTGGGGAACATCACTCTCAACAGTGAAGAACCTTCACAGGATGTCTTTGATGTTTTCCGAACCCCGACGGTTGGCTTTCAGGATTACACCGTAGTTGTCATTGATACAAGAGCGTTTGAAAATGGTGGCACGTTAAATATTGATATTGAAACCGGTAGAACCGATGCGGAGGGGCTCTTCTATTTGGTTGATGGTGCCGACGACCTCCCTACAACAGAAAGAGTGACTAAACACATGGTGCTTGCGATGAAGTGGTTGGAACCCGACGAGACAGGGCAACTCACGTATCGTTTTGACCGAGGTCAGTTTTTTAAGTTGGGTACTACCGGAGCTCACAGTAGGAGTGAGAAAGGAAGTATAAACGCTTTTAAAGCAAAAATTTCCGTAGCGGAATATCCACAAGTAGAATCCTTAGAAAAAGAGGATCCTG
Source organism: Candidatus Poribacteria bacterium (assembly GCA_009845545.1). Classification (GTDB taxonomy): domain Bacteria; phylum Poribacteria; class WGA-4E; order WGA-4E; family WGA-3G; genus WGA-3G. The sequence goes on along the minus strand of VXZK01000073.1, from coordinate 12,253 downwards.
AATCGGATGAGAACATCCCAGAAATACCATTAAGTACGTTGCGTCTTGTACTTGACAAGGCACAGCCCTCACAGGAAATATTAGACGCTTTTCGTGCACCCGGCAGCGGTTATCAGGATTACACTGTCATCAATATTGATACGACGGCGTTTGAAGGCAGCGGGACATTAATTATTGATATCCGTGTCGGGGGTGCTGACATCTCCGGTTCGTTTGATCTCTTTGATGGTGCTACCGAACTGCCGACAGAAGGTTACCCCGACACCGCGCTTAACTCCGCGTGGGGCATTAGCCCCGGTGAAGCCGGAAAAATCAGACATCGTTTCGCACGAGGGCGCGTTTTTAAATTGGGTGCTACAGGCGACTGGTACGGCGAGAAGGGACGTATCAATGCCTTTCAAGCACGAATTTCTGTAGTGGAAAATTAAAATAAAACGTAACAAGGAGCTTATTGAATGTCTAATACAACTCCAGTCCGGACGGTGATTGTTGGATGCGGCATGATATCCGCGGGGGGTTATCAACCCCGTTGCCAAGCGTACCCACATCTCATCGAATTGGTCGGCTTCTATGACCAAGACGAGGCGCGCGCATCGGCATTAGCAGAACGAAACGGTGGACGTGTTTACAAATCACTTGAGGAAGTGCTGAATGATCCGAATGTAGAAGCGATTGTGAATTTGACGCTTCATATCTCTCACTACCCGGTTTCGTTGGCGGCACTAAAAGCGGGGAAACATGTTTATTCTGAAAAACCGATCTCTATCCGCACCGACGAGGCAAATGAACTCGTAGAAACAGCAGAAGCGAACGGTTTGAAACTCGCGTGTGCGCCATCAGCGATTCTCGGTTATGTACAGCAAAACGTCTGGCAACGGATACGTGAGGGTGAGATAGGCGATGTCATCTCTGCGGTTGGGAACTTTGGAGGTCCGTTAGAACATTGGCATCCGAGTGCTGATGCGTTCCTGATGCACGCTGGTCCGTTCCGGGACGTTGCGCCGTATCCGCTCACAACGATGACGACTATGATTGCTCCCGTGAAAACCGTGCATGGGTTTGCTCGCGTCGCTGTTCCAAAGCGGGTGTTAACCCAAGGCCCGCGTCAAGGCACTGAATTTGAGGTCAACGAGAAAGACCACGGGTTTGCCGTGCTTGAATTCGAGAACGGGGCCCACGGATTCATCTATCACAGTTTTACTGTTGTTTCCGGGATTCCGCCTTATGAAATACACGGTACGGCAGGCGGATTCTCTCTTCAGGCGCACGATGATGGGCGCGGTATCAAGAAATTTACGCCTTCAGGTGGATGGCAAGATGAACCCTCACCGCCGAAAGCCTTCACTGGGTTAGACTGGGGCAAAGGGGTTGCCGATTTCGCAGACGCGATCAGATCTGACCGGAATCCGCGGTGTAATGGCGCGCAAGCACGGCACGCGCTGGAGATATGTGAACGCGTGATTGAGTCGTCAGATTTGGGTAGACCTGTTGATGTCGTGAGCCGTTTCCCGGCACCGGTGCCTGTTGGTGATGTAGCACCGTGGGAGGATGTTTAGATCGCGAGCGCGGGGAAACACCCAAGCAAAAACACTCGCTCCTACATGGATATGTCGGGAGTCGGAGATGGTTACTACAGAAAAACGAAATGCTCCTACTTATGCAGATCCAGAAATTGGAATAACCCCGATATGCGGCGAGACAGATAAACTGATGGCAGGAGCGACTGTTAGCAAACGCCGTTTTTCCCCCCAAGGTCGGTTAATCGAGCGTGTTTTTGCTGGCTGTGTCAGTGTAAAATCTACGCCGTCCACACGATAGGTCACAACGCCGTGAACATCAGGCGGTGCAGCAGGTAGGAAACGGTGTTCTGGATGCTTAAGCGTATAAACAGCGTCGTGGTATTCAGATTCGCGGGTCCAGTAGGATTGCGTATACGCTGCATTCTGCGGCACTTCTACTTCAAAGGTAATAGAAACAGGTTCGTTTGTCTGCATAGTACCTATACCTTCTTCTATATCCGAATCTGTTTTCGCTTGTCTTACATTCCAACCTTCAGGCATATGGAGTGAGGCGTTGACGAATTCAGCGGCAATCGGAGCGGGGTTCACCATTCGCATTCCGATTGAGAACTTTTGCCCAGGAATTGCAACAGTGAAAGTCTCAGACGAACGCGTGCCCGCGGGTTGAACAAGCACTTCCAGAGACAGCCCGAGTGCAGCATTTGTTGCGGTCATAAATTCCCGCTCTTTGTTCCGAAGCAGGAAAAGGAGATGTGATCGGGTCCTATCATCAAGGTCTATCTCTTGTATTTTTTTCATTAAGCTGCGAGCCGTTTTGAGTCCACTTGCGAGGTGTGGGACAACTGTCCAAGGCTGGCGAGCATCATAGTCGCGTATTGCGGCATTCACACTTTCTTGAAGTTGTGTGAATTCTGCATTCAACGTAGGTGCGTTAGCGAGTCTTGCCATGCCCACTATCGTTGTGTCAAGCCCATCAAATAGGCTATCTTCAGATTTCGGATGCTCGGAAAGTGTTGTATTGATTAACTGCAGTTCGGTGAGAGAAGACCCTTTGGAGGCGCGCGTCTGTCCGACACCTTGTGAACGTTGGTAACTGAGGCCTTGGCGTGCAACTTGTGCGTAAGAGAGTCCTAATAAGGCGTTATATTCACCGGTATCAATTTTTAGAACGGGTGTGTCGGCGGTCTCAGTGTCACTGCGTCTCCATCTGGAGCGGGTGATATAGAGTTTCTTGGGCTGCCAGGGTTGGAGTCCTTCGGCGAGATGTTCCGGGAAGCGAGTTGCGTCGCCTGCGACTTTGAATGCTTCTAACGTTACGACACCAGAGGCTTGATGGTGGCCATGGCCATCTCGGCGATTGCCTTCAAACCGAGAGATAATGACATCGGGACGGTAGTAGCGAATGAGGCGGACCATATCCTCCAAGAGCATCTGGTAATCCCATTTTTCCAAGGTTTCGTCGAGGCGTTTGGAATAACCGAAATCGACAGCACTACTGAAAAAGAGGTCAATGCCGTAATAACGTATGGCAGCGAGGTGCTCCTCTGTCCGGACGATGCCGAGTGCATCGAATAATTCGGGACCGATGAGATTTGCACCACCTTCGCCACGTGTGGTCGAGTAGAGTGCTGTTCTGACTCCCTGTCCACGACTGAGCCACGTCAACAGTGCACCATTTTCGTCGTCCGGGTGTGCGACGGTGTGGAGAACGGTCGCAGTGGTCTGTAGGCGTTGCAAAGCACGCCAAACTTCCGAAGCGCTCGTTGTGCCTGCCATTTCCCCGGTGTCTGCCATTGTAGTGGTTCCTCCTATTGTTCCGAGCAGTGCAAAAGCCAAAATTGGTATTACGATTTTTCTGAGCATTAGAAGATCCTCCCAAGGAAAGTGCCTCTGCCGTTATCTATCGCACAGGAAGATTATACCTTCGATTTTTAACCCCCTAAATCCCCAACCGCCCATATCCCCCTTATCAGGGGGTAGGGAACTTATGAACCAACAGCGTAAGTTCTAACCTGGCTGTTTTGGGAGCGCGTTGCGAAGCATTTCTACACTCTGTGGAACGCCAATGTGTGCATCCGCTTTCCCCTCAAATTCGATGGATACGTATCCCTGAAATCCGACATCTTTTAAAATTTTACCGATTTTAGTGTAATCCAGATCTAACGTATACCATTCACCTTCGCCGTAATAGGTTTTAGCGTGGACAAGCACTGCCTCATCGGCAATCTGTGTTAACTTTTCGTACGGGTCTGAGAGGAAATTCCCACAATCCATTGTTACCTTCAACCACTCTGAATTAATAGCGGAGACGATGCGGTTGACACCTTCAGGTGTGCAGGTTAGCCCCCAGTGGTTTTCGAGTCCGAGGATAACACCGTATTTTTCAGCATCTGGAAGGCATTTTTCGATGGCTGCGATGACCCACTCAAACGCTTCATCTTCTGTGTGTCCGGGGAGCGTCGGTTCTTGTCCTTCGGTTTTCATCAATTCGTTGAAGGATGGGACAGTGCCCCACCGTCCTGAGTTGAGACGGATTGAAGGGATACCGAGTTCGTGTGCTAACCGGATACAGTGGATGGTGTGATTGATGTTTTTTTGGCGTGTCGCTTCATCGGGCGAGACGAAACCTTGATGGATGGAAAGCGCGTAGAGATCGAGTCCGTGGATGAAGGCGTGCCGTTTGAGTTTCTGAAGATATGGGTTCGCTTCAGATGCCATCTGTTGATGTAGGATTTCAATGCCGTCAAGTTCAAGCCGTGCGGCTTCTTCAATGACGTGTTCAATGGGGACACGTTCAGGTTTGAAATGCCAATAGGAATAAGTGGATACACCGAGTTTCATTTATCACCTCAATAGGAATATGTTCCCTTTATGATAGCATAACTCGGAATACAAATCCACTCTTTATACTACAAATATGTAGGCGCGGTTTTGAACCGCGCCTTTTTCGTAGAACGCTGCTATTGATTCTTAGGTTTATCCGCTACTGCCGCTGCGACTAACCGCTCTAAATCTGGTTCTCTGCCTTTGCGGGACATCAACTTGTGATTAGCTTCATGGGCAATCAACGTGCCAGCTCTATCAATAAGCCACCGTGCTGGAATAGATTTAACATCGGACTGTTTCACAAGCGGACACTGCTGTTCTTGTCCACTGTAAATCTGCCGCCAAGGGATGTCATTTTCCTTGAGGTAGTTGCGCAGTTTCGTTTCGTCAGTATCGAGACTAACCCCAATGACCTCAAATCCCTGATCTTTATAAGTGTCGTAAATCTTTTTGACATTCAGTATATCACCGATGCAGAAACTGTTCCAGACCGCCCAAAAATCGAGTAAGACGACTTTTCCACGATATTGCTGGAGCGAGATGGGTTTTCCATTGAGGTCGGTTGCGGAAAAATCAGGAACAGGTTTTTCAAGCAACGCCAACGGAGGCGTAACCTTACTGCGGTATTCCATTGCGCGTTCGGCGTTGCCTAACTCTTCATAAATCTGCGCAACAAGGGTTTTAGAATTGACAATTTTGAAACGGTCAATAAGCTGATCTATATCGTTTTCCCGTCCAGTTTTAATATAGAGACGAATAAGTATACGGTAGATATAGAAAAAACTTTCATTATCTGGGTGTTGCTGAAGTCGCGCTTCCAAATCGGCGATAGATTTTTCGAGGGTTGCCTCGTTGAGATCTTCGCTCGGTTTTTGTGCCGCGACTTCCGCACCGGCGGATGACTTTAGCAGTTTTAGATATCGGGGGATCCGCTCACTGCGCGGCAGATAATACGGATGAAACAGACTCATATTGTGTAGATGTCCGAGCACTTCCAAGTCGGGTGTGAGTGTCAGAATGTCTACGGAATCGGTGTAATGTTGTCGAAGTTTCGTTGCCAAGGCAGCGGCTGCTGCGCCTTTGGCACCTGCCTGTAGCTCGGGGACTTCCCTAAGCAAGACCCAGACGTTGACAAAGTGCGTGTTGAGTAATTTGATAATTTTCGGCGAGGAGAGCGGACCCGCTCTCAAACTTTTGCCCGACCCTCAGCAGGATTCATCGTCGAGTACGCCGAATAAAAGCACGGCATGAATCGGGCGATTCAGTGTTTTCGCGCGTTCAACTGCATCTTCAATGGGAGTCCACTCAATTTCAGTGAATTTGTAGAGCGCGCTCTCAAATTTCTTCTCAGCTGCTTCTGCAGTAATGGCAGTTTCCCAAGCAATCGATTCTGGCTGTGTTTCCGGTAAACTGCAGAGTTCCATGCAAGGCACAAACCCTATATCGGCAGTTCTAAAGGCACCGATATCGACGTTGCTATTGCGAGATGGAAGCGATAAGGTGAATTGACAAATCGCTCCGTTATTGCGGTTGATGATCAGATGCCCAACAAACTGTGCGGGTCTAAAATAGGCACCGATGGTTCCGTCGAGTATGAAGCGCGCATGGATTCGGAAAACGATGTCAGCATATTCAGACGAAATTGCCCGTAAGCAGGCTTTTGCTCCGTTCTGACCGTGTCTGAGATTCATTGTTGCACCTGGATGGAACTGGTGGAGAAAGGGAAGCATCCCATCCGGATCCAAATCCCAGACATCCCCGACGTTAGCGGTTGATGCCGGGAGAAAGACTTGGAAATCCATTGTGCTGTAGCTCTTCAGTGGCTGTGCAGGTCCGGGATTGAATAACTTTAGCCACTGTTTCCATGTCATATCCACCGGCTCTTGCCATTGTGCCTTAGATCGATTAAACTTTTCTTCTGTTGCCCAATGCAGGTTATTCGCTGTGTTCTCGATCGGATCCCAATGTGCTTGCACTGGGACATCCACTGAAGTGCTTAGCACGTTACGAAGGTCTATCACTGTTTTCGCTCCCGTTGTCAGAAAGATTTGGGAATATGGCTCGCAGATTTGCCCTTAAGTGCTTCCACTACGAGTTGTTCTAACTTCTCCCCTCTCGCTTTATGCGTGATTAATTTGCCATCTCTGTCGATAAGCCACTGGCTGGGAACACCGGTGATATTATACTGCTGTGCAAGTGGATCATCTCTCCACGCTTTACCGCTGAAAACCTGCCGCCACGGGAGGTCGTTCTCCTTAATGTAGTCCCGCAGTGCCGATGCCTCATCATCAAGACTGACCCCGATGATGGCAAATCCCTGATCCTTATAGGTATCGTAGACTCTTTTGAGATTCGGCATTTCCTCAATGCAGAAACCACACCAAACCCCCCAAAAGTCGAGCAAGACGACTTTGCCACGATAGTCCTGCAGCGAAATCGGATTCCCATCAAGGTCGGTTGCGGAAAAGTCGGGCACGGGTTTTCCAATCAATTCGTATGTAGGATCCGCCTTACGGTCATACACATCGGCGAGTTCGGTATTACCTAATTTCCTATAGATGTAGGCGAGTCGCCAGAGGATAGGTTCCGCGTCCGGGTGCTGCTGCTCAGCCTCCTTAAAAGGCGCAAGCATATCCTCATATCGCTCGGCTCTTGCAAGCACATCGAATAGCATTCGATAATAATCAAGGTCTGTTGTTGTGCTTGACTTGAGACGTTCTATAAGGACATTTGCAGATTGTTCATTTCCTACTTTCGTATAGAGTCTGATAAGTTGTGGATAGACTTCAAAGAAACGAGGGTCATCTGGGTGTCGCGCAAGGGCATTCTCAAGAGTGGTGATGGCTGCTTCGTCGCTGCCGTAGAGATCTTCCAGTCTGGATTCCCAAACACCGAATGACTTGTAGATTTTTGAAGAGAAACTCAAGTTCAAACAACCAAAATCTTCGTTCTCATGATGTCGGCAGCGGACGAGCGGCATGACATCCCCGTACATCTCGCGTTGGACACTTTTTTCCGATCGGTATTCGGGGTGAAACTGGTATCCATAACTCACGGGCATTTTCGGATCTGTGCTCATGGAAAAGATTGTCTTGCCATCCTCTTCGTCCGCAGGACAGATCAAGGTATTCGCATCTGTCAAATGTTTCGGATGAAGGTCTGAAAGCCATCCTGGGAAATCACCGTGTTCTTTCTGATAGGCTTGAATTGCCTCGCCAATTGCAACCAAATTTTGCGTGCAAACTTCAATATTTTTCTCATGCTGTTCCATCATCAAACCTGCGTTGGGTTTTTCTGCAGGTGTATCTGCGTTCACAGAAGTCATGGGTAAACCGATCATCGTTGCCGCAGTCAAAATTTCTTTCATTTCAGTCTCCTCCTTTTCAGATTTCTCACTGATTGGCAGTCGCTTCTCAAGACTCTCAAATACCTTAAGCACTTCTTCATGCTGATTCGCTATCCCAAGCATCGTTAGGTTTTATAATTGATTTGAAACGGTTAATGAGGTGCTCGGCATCTTTTTCGCGTCCAACTTCAATGTAGAGATGCACGAGCGTCCGATAGACGTGAAAGAATTGTTTATTGTCGGTTTCTCGCAAAAATTTAGCATAAATCGATAGCATATCGGACGCTTGATGCAGATGATATACGGGTTATGGATTACAGGTACAAAAACTGACAAGACCCGCTAAAAGGAAGTTATTGATGGAAAGCATTAGGTGTGATGTTCAGGTTGCGTAAAAGAAAGGGGTTAATTTAAGAATACTAAGGCTGTCGAGTTGTCCGAGGTAGATAACTAAACAGCCTTAGATACGATGTGCAGTTAAAAACCGCACTCAGAGACAAAAGCTCTATTCAAAACCGCCGACCTTCGCTGCTTCAGGTGCGCGTGTCGGGAGTTCTTTCTTCGCTAACGTGTCTTCAGGCACATAACCGGAGTAGTCAGAAATCTGACCGTGCGTCAAGGCATAGACCACAACGTTCGTCATGAAACGATAGACACCGGGTGAATAGTGGACACTCCGTGTCGGGAGACTGACAGACTCCATTGCGCACATGTAGTCACGACGGACAACGATAACGGACAACTTTTCACCGACGGAGATACCTTCGAGGTAGTTCCGTTTCGGTGGACGTGTGCCCCACCAGAAGATGTCGAAGCCGACTGGGGGTCCGCCCATTTCATAGAAGTTGTCATAGACTTCGTGATCGTTGGCAATCCGTTCAATCTGATACTCAGGCATGACGTAACGCATCTGTGCAAGGAAGAGACGAATCATCGCCTGTGCGGGAGCGTTCACACCGCAATCGTCAAAGACAAGGAATCCCCCTCTTTCGACGAGGTAGCGGCGCATCCCGGCAGCTTCAGTCTCGGTGAGACGGCTATCCATTTTACCACCACCATACTGCCGTCCGAGCAAGTTGCGAGAACGGACGAGTGAGGGGTCGTGTCCTGTCATGAAAACGAAGGGTGTTTTGAAGAGGTTGGCATCGGTAAGTTTCAATGCGCCGCCTTCAACGTTCATGTCGGTTTTGATTTTGGTACGTTCGTTGAGCCACTTCGTCAATGCGTTCAAGGAAGAAGCATCAGCCCACCAGTCAGAGAGACTGTGTCGGATCCGTGTGAAACGGAATACACCGCGGATGTCTTTACCTTTACCGATAACGCGACCACCGGGTTCGCCTCTGGGCAGGGGTGGCACTTCAACGTTACCGAGGGTAATATTTTCAACGACATCGCCAAGTGCGTCGCGTGCGGCACCGACGTTTTCGACCATTGCGAGGCCGGGTGGACGTTCAAAAGCGACTTTCACCTGTACAGCGGTACCTGCGACACCACGACCGATGTTAGCCGGTCCGGCAGAGGGTGCACTTGCAACAGGTGCGGAGAACGCCAAGGCACCGGGTGCATCCGATACCGGGAGGTCTGTATGTGTTACAACAGTCGGCACGGGTGCGTTCGGTGTAACGACTTTCGGGACATTCGGATTGATTGGTGCGTCAACTTTGACGGTCTGGTTTGAAAATTCGAGTACCGTCTGCGGCTGGAAGCTTGACTTTGCGACAAACGCGGTTGTTACACGCGGTTGTACCTGAACCTGTTCGACAACGACAGTATTTTGCGTCGGAACAGTCGGCTTAATAACCGGTTTCACGACAGGCTTCCGTACCTTAGGCTTCGGTGGCTCCTTGGGTTCGAGCACTTCGGCACCAACGAGATCTTTAAACTGTTCGGTTTGTGTAACCAGATAAATACCGGCAACGACCGCGATGACCACGTGGAGTACCAATGAAGTCATGAAGGCACCAGAGGTTCTTTTTACGCTCATTCGTTATTACCTCCAAGGGATTTTGTTTGCGTATCCTTCAAAAAGAAAAAAGAAAAGTTGTTGATGCAGAAAATACATGCAATTTCTATGCCAATGTAAAAACGCTGAATTTGCGGGCAATCTCTGCATCAAACGGGTTAAGCTGCACAAAAACGGGCAGTGAACTCTCTAAGCTGCACAAAACGGGGCAGTTTTTAACAAGGCGTACGGAACGTTATTCGGCTTTTTCCGCTTCTCTGGTAACCTTGATGAACTTTTCGATTCGCGGTTTGCCTTTGTGAAAGCCAAAGATACCAAGGTTGTTTTCGGTGCTGCTGTCAAGCTCATAAATTTTCCACCCCTTATCATCTTTTCTCAAATAGAGGTGTGTTTCCCCGGGAAACGAACCTTTGTAACAGTTGTAGCCTATTGCGGCGGCTTCCAGTTTGCTGCCTTTGTAGCGAATCCAAAAATCTGTCAACCTATCGTTCTGTCCCCATTTGTTACCTTTTGTCCCGATCCCGTTCCACAAGCCTAAGATATTGGTTTTGACATCGTTCCAACCTGTGGCTACAGGGACGGGTTCGTTTCCAGCAAAGATAGTCCCAAAGGCAATGGTACTGGTATCAAAGGTTTCGCCGACGGCTTTGATATCGAAGTCGTTAAAGGCGTTATAGAATTCAGTGTAGACTTCTTGAATCGCCTGTTTTTCGGCATCAAAGTCGATGGGCGGTCTTGAAGCAACAACGGGTTCTTCTGCAGGCTCCGTTGAGGTGCTCTCTGTCGGCTTTTCAGGGGCTTCTTCTTCGTCAGTACCACACCCTACAATGCCGATGCTCATGATGCCGACTGCGAAAAGGACAAGCACGAGCCACGTTAATCTCAATTGCATTTCTTTAAATTCCTCCTTTAAATTCATAGCGTAGCCTGCAAACCGATGTTGCAGGCTGGACACACCCAAAAATCATATTCTCCTGCCAAACTGTGAACTCCCAATACGCACGCAAAGCAAAAATTGGGTGTCGGACGACTAACAGATATTTCTATGGATGCTGTGTTTCACACTCTAAAAACATTATACCTTTTTTTTAAAACTATGTCAAGTTAATTTGTCAGTGTTGATTGATGTTTTTGTTTCCATCAAATCTTACTATTTTCTGACGACAAATACTCGGCCTCTTCAAGCGTCTGAATTACGTCTGCGACTTGAATTTTGGACATACATCCATCTTTACCGAATCGGCAGGTTGTTCCAGTGCATGGCGGACAATCCGTTTGGCTTTGAATCGTCCGACACTTTGCGCCTACCGGTCCAAAGCGGGTTGGATCACCGGGGCCATAGAGTCCTATTGTCGGGGTGCCTACCGCTGCTGCGAGATGCATCGGACCGCTATCGTTACCGATAAACACATTAGATATGCGCAAGATTGATGCCAATTGGGTCAGGGTTGTTTTACCGGCGATATTGATAGACTCCGCCTGCATGAGCCGCTGGGTTTCAGTAATTATCGGCATTTCGTCTGCCACGCCGACAAACAGAATTTTTGCACGTTTTCGTGCAATTAGCCAATCCGCTAATTCTGCGTATCGCTCAGGCATCCACCTTTTTAATGGAACCGGGGAACCTGGATGGATAGCGATTAAGGGGCGTTCTTCGCCAATTTGATGCGCTGTTAGGAAGTTGGATGCCCATTTCTTGTCTTCTGCTGTTACCGAGAAGATCGTGGTCTTTATAGGTGTTGGAATGCCTGCTTTATCTAAGACATCAAGGTTACGCGTTGTTTCGTGTATTCCGGTGAATCGCGCGAATCCCAATTTGTTCGCAACTTGCAGCGTCGCTCGGTCAAGACGTTTCGGGGCAACTCTCAGCAGTGAAAAACAAACAATACGCCAATCATTTCGGAGTTCCACCATCAGGTCGTATTTTTCACGACGTAACGCTCGGTAAAGTTGGAACGTTTGTTTTAGTGAAGTCGGTGATCCTGTGCGACAAAAAGCAGGGGAATTGTATTCCAAGACTTTATTAATATCAGGATGTTTCTCTAAAACAACGCGGCTCCATGCGCCAGTCAATGCGTGCAGTTCGGCATCTGGATACGCTTGGCTTAGATTGGAAAACACCGGTGTTGCTAACAGGACATCTCCGAGATGATCAAGTTTGACAACGAGAATGCGTTTCGGTGCGAAGTGCTTCGGAAACCAACGTTTTAAATAAAAGAGCCGCTGCACGGCAGTGGAAGCGATTAAAGTGAGAGTTTCGGATATGTTCTGAAACATTTTTCTCAGTTTAGCCAATCCACGAAGATTTGTCAAGAGGTATTCTACGATAAAGAGGCACTCAGTCATCGGTCTTTGAAAAGAGCGGTTTGGTTATTTTGGAATTAAAATTTCCACTTGACTATTTTATTAGCGAGTGTTATCTTTTCTTCAACGTGGTAAGAACAACACCGGGTTCCAAAATCGGGGTTACAAACCCCTCCTACAAAAGGAAGGGACACCTAATCCCAAAAGCCTTATACACCGTTAGGAAGGGTCCCACAACTTTAAAACTTTGAGTAGATTTGATTAGAGAGGTAACTATCATGACTATAAGTATAC
>VXZK01000134.1 GCA_009845545.1 Candidatus Poribacteria bacterium | reverse complement strand
TAGGTATTCAGACTGTTCGAGAGTGCCCAATTAATTACAGGTTTTACTATAAAAGATAACTGCGTTAAACCAATAACCTCTTAACTGAAAACTGAAAACTGAGGACTGATAACCATTAAAAGGAGCCTTCTCATGCGAGGCGATTTTGAAGCCTATCTCAACGATTCTTTTCGTGATGAAAACGGCAAACTCAATTTAGCCGCTTTGTTAGCATTAGAGGACGAAGCTGATATGGATGTCGTTGTCGTCATGCCGACGCCCCAACCGCTTCCCGAAAACAGTGAACTTGCCGAGGCGATTCGCGGGAATCCGCGTGCCCTCGGTTGCGCACTTGTACATCCAACAGAACCGGAACCTGTCGAGCAGGTCAGATTGGCGGTTGAAGTGTGGGAGATGCCTGGGATTAAACTGATGCCCGCCATTCACAACTATAATGTAGATGATCCTATCGTGCGTCCTGTTGTTGAAGCCGCACGGGACTATGGACTTATCGTCTCAATTCACTCTGGACCTAACAATTGTCATCCCAACCGGATCGGCACTGTCGCAAGTTGGGTGCCAGAGACCCCCATTATCATGGATCACATGGGATTTCCCGACGATTTGGACGCGGGTATCGCTGTCGCGAAAGCGAATAAGAATGTTTCACTCGGAACCACCATCTTGCGGTTCCATCGCCGTTGGGGGACAGATCCAGACACCGTTGTTCCCACCGAAGTGAAAACCGCTGTTGATGAACTCGGACCGGAACAGATCGTCTTCGGCTCTAATTTACCGGAATATCGACCCATTCAGGTCATCAACGCACTCAAGCGGTTGGAACTCGGCGATGATGCTGAGGCACTGATTTTCGGCGGAAATCTCGCACGTATCTATGGGCTTTAGATACGCGCAATCTGCGGTGTATTTGGTGATGACACATGAAAAGAACGCCTCTTTATCAAGTCCATAAACCCCTTAATGCGAAATTCACCGAATTCGGTGGGTGGGAGATGCCACTCCAATATAGCAGTATTGTTAAAGAGCATCTCGCTGTTCGGACGACTGTAGGGCTGTTTGACCTGTCGCATATGGGAGAATTCGAGATTCATGGGCAAGGGGCAAACGAGTTAGTCCAAAAACTCAGCACCAACGATGTCGGACGTTTAACAGATGGACGCGTGTTGTATACCCTATTCTGTAATGAAACAGGTGGAATCGTTGACGACCTGCTCATTTACCGGCACGCTGATAACCACTATATGCTGGTCGTCAATGCTGCCAACATCGAAAAAGATTTGGCATGGGTAGAGACCCACAACAACACAGGCGCGGACGTAAAAGACGTAAGCGAGAATACGGCTCTCATCGCACTCCAAGGCCCAAAGGCGATGGATATACTAAATCTTTTCGTCCCTACGCGAGATGTTTCTGAAATCTCGTTTTTTCGCTTTGCAGTAGACGAGGTGGCAGGTATCCCTACCACTATTTCACGAACTGGGTATACCGGTGAAATCGGCTTTGAGTTATACGTTGATGCAAACAATGCAGAAAATTTATGGAATGCGCTCTATCCTGCTGTGATAAAGGCAGAAGGACAACCCGTAGGACTCGGCGCACGCGATACATTACGCCTTGAAGCCGGACTCCGTCTCTATGGCATGGATATGAATGACGACACAAACCCGTATGAAGTTGGACTCAGTAAGTTCGTCAAATCCAAAGGGCGACAGTTTATTGGAAAAGGTGCACTCCTGAGACAGAAAAAGAAGGGCATTGCGAAGCAGATGATTGGCTTTCAGATGCTTGACCGTGCTGTAGCGCGTGCTGGTTATCCTGTCTATCAAGGCCAAGGCAGTGAACCTATAGGCAGTGTGACGAGTGGGGCACCTTCGCCAAGCCTGAAATGCAGCATCGGTTTCGCTCTTGTAACGTCACAAACAATATCTGAAGATGATGAAATTGACATAGAAATCCGTGGCAAGATGCACCCCGCCAAAATTGTAACTGGACCTTTTATCTAATATCAATAATCAAACGGAGAAAACCATGGATACCACAAATGACTTTGAATTCAAGCAGAGAAAATATATGCCAGTCTTTCCAAAAGCAAACGGCAAAACGACTGTCTATATTGAAGGTTATCCGTGTGAAGATGATGAACCTATGTCCGCAACCGATTTTCACGGCGAACAGATTATCACACTCGCCGAGCAATTCAAACGATACTTCGCAATCAATGAACTCGTTCATATCGCTGTTGACAGCTTTATCTACTATAGCGAAGGCGACATCACAAAATGTGTCGCGCCTGATATTCACATCGTTTTTGGCGTTGCTAAATATCCGCTACGCCGTAGTTTCTATACGTGGGCGGAGGGCACAGCACCCGTTGCTATCTTTGAGTTCCTCTCTGACGCGACAGCCCGTCAAGATCGGACTGAAAAAGTCGGCGTGTATTTCAATGATATAGGGGTCCAAGAGTATTTTATACATCAACCGGAACTGAAGAAGCCTGCGGAATTTCGCGGGTGGCGACGGGGCATCTCTGGTGAGATCATCGAAATGACACCCGACCCGCAAGGCGGCCTGTTCAGTGAAGCGTTAAATCTCTATTTTCGCTGGGAGGAACAACATCACACCCACGTTAGGCTGTTACGTCCGTATCTCCCAGATGGCACGCCGATTACAACATCTCTTGAAGAACATCACCTAAGAGAGGCAGCACAAGCACGCGCCGAAGAAGAAGCACAACTCAAAGAGGCAGCACAAGCGCGCGCCGAAGAAGAAACACATCGCCGACAAGATGCCGAAAAACTTGCAGCAGCCGAAACACAACGTAGAAAAGACGCTGAAGCAGAATTAGAAAAACTCCGGACACAACTTGCGAACCTTCAACGTTAATAGTTCAGTTAAAAGTAGTAGGCATACGCCGTTTGCCGTAACCCGTTGAGGGAGTAAAATGAGACATTACACGAAATTCCTATTCTGCTTTTTAGTTCTCGCAGTATTTCTCTCATTTTCTTGTGCCCAGAAAACTGCCGAAGAACCAACAGAAGCCAATTTAATATCCGATAAGGCAAAAGAATCTACAGTACGCTTAGTCGGATTTTCAAAAAGAGGATCTGAGCTCGGATTAGGCGGTGGCACGGGATTCTTTGTAGCACCGGATAAAATTGTAACAAATTTCCATGTTGCCGTAGGTGTATCCGGACTTATGACTGCAAAATTAAGTCACAAAGAAACAGTCTGGTTAGTAGAAGGTGTTGTAGCCTATGATATTGCGTACGATATCGCTATCCTAAAAGTAACCGGTGAAGGCACACCACTATCTTTGGGGGATAGTGATATACTTCAAATCGGCGAACCTATTTTCCTCGTCGGATTTCCGGGAAGATATACAATCACCGAAGGCGTTATTGAAAGAATACGAAAAAATGATAAACGGTTTCGGACGACAGCTGAAGCTTACCCGGGAAACAGTGGCAGCCCAGTGCTAAACAGTAAAGGAGAGGTCATCGGAATCCACTACGGCCATGATCCTGGCAATAGTCCTGTAAACGCAATCAAGGCATTACTTGCTGGTGCCACTTCAACGGAACCTTTTACGCAGTGGCGGAAGCGAAATGATATTCGCGCCTATGTCTACTTCGAGCAAGGGAAACAAAAATATTATGATGGGGACGCTAAAGGCGCAATCAACGACTTCAACCAAGTGATCGAACTAACCCCTAATGATGCTAAAATCTATAAATTTAGGGCGAAATCGAAAGTGAAACTTGAAGATTATCACGCAGCCATAGAAGACTATAATCAAGTTATCAAATTAAACCCTAATGACGCATCCGTATACAAGGGGCGGGCGGAGGCGAAACGCAAATTAAGTAACCATGCCAGTGCGATAGACGACTATAATCAAGCTATCCAGCTAAATCCGAACGATGCATTTACCTATAGGGCAAGTGCTGATGCGAAGCGTAAAAGTGGTGACAATGCTGGTGCGATAGCAGACTACAATCAAGCTATTAAACTGAATCCTGAGGATGCCGAAGCCTACAAGAACAGCGGAAAAGCAAGGGCTGAACTTGGAGATTATGCGAAAGCAATAGAAGACTATAGTCAGGCGCTCAAGTTAAATCCAAAGAATGTGTTTACATATCACGATCGCGCCGATATAAAACAAAAACTCGGTGACTATACGGGTGCCATAGAAGACTATAATCAAGTTATCACAAAACTTAAAAACGGCTCCTTTACCTATACCTACCAAACCGAGCACGGTTTGACAACAACTACCATTACGCCTGACGATTCTTATGTCTACTATGTCTATAACAATCGCGGTTGGGTGAAACGAGAACAAGGGGATCACACCGGCGCGATGGAGGATTTCACGCGTGCTATCGAACTTAAACCTCATGATGCTTACGCATATAAAAATCGCGGTGTGGCAAAGGTCGCTCTTCGAGATCATGCCGGGGCAGTAGAAGATTTTACGCACGCTATTAACCTCAAACCAGATGATCCGAATGCTTACCATCTTCGCGGACACTCAAAACAAGCACTCGGACAAGAGGAAGCAGCGCAAATTGACTTTGAAAAGGCAAAGGAGTTAGAGACAGCACAAAGGAAGCGCTCGGGCAACATAAGGCAGCGAAAATCGACGAAGGCAAAAGAGATAAACCGCGAGGTTGGAAAATAAGGTATAATAACAACTGTTCCTTACAATATCGTCTATGGAACACCAAACTTTAGAGTCAATTATTTTTGCGCATTATTATTCAAAATAGGACTTACGCACTCCCCTGGTAGGTGCGGTTTCTAACCGCACCGAACCCTG
>VXZK01000355.1 GCA_009845545.1 Candidatus Poribacteria bacterium | reverse complement strand
TCTTGGAATTGCTGTTTCTGTGCATCGGTTATATTCATTTTTTTAATTATTCAGTTTTTGCTCTACTAATTTTAGGTTTGGTTTGTAGTCGTGCGATTCATCGCACGTGCCAATACTAACAACGGGCAATAATGCACTTCGCATTTGGGCGTGTACGCCGCAAAATTGCCCTACTACGAACAGGATTTACCTCTAATTTTAAACCGGACGAAGCACTACAAAAAGGCTTCTATTCGATATTGACCTTGCGGACGACCTGACCGTTGCTTTCCCAATAAGTATGTTTCCCAGTCATATAGTCAGAGTCGGCTGCGGGTTGGATATTCCCCTTCGTATCAATCGCTCTGGAGACGACAGTATGTTCACCCTTCGGCGGATTATCCCAATGAAGATGCCAGATTTTCCATGCGAATTCCGCATCCTCTTCCGGGTCAATCGTCGCTTTTTGCCACGCACCGCCATCAATACTCACTTCAACCGTCTTGATAGGCGCACCCCACGCAGCACCATAGATGCGGTATTTGTCGCCGATACGCGTTATGTTCGCCGCTAACGATTTCAACTGCGTTCTGCCGACCGAGGTCTCCATCCAGACCGATTCACCATCGGGGCGTTTCTCTTCACGCATCGTCACATAATCGCGTCCCATGAATCTCCCCATGTAGCGGGTATTGCGTACCTCAATGCGTTTGAGCCATTTGACGCAAGCGATACCGTACCAACCGGGGGCAATCAAACGGAGCGGCGCGCCGTTGTCGTGTGGTAACGGTTCACCGTTCATCTCGTAGCAGAGGAGGTTGGTGTCTTCCAGCGCGTCTTCAACGGACATGCTCCGTGCAAAGTGCTGACGCATCTTGACTTTTCGCCGCTCCTCTTCACCGACATCGTGTCCGAAGAAGATGACCTCAATGCCATTTTCTTTGATGCCCGCTTCCTTGAGGATAGGGGCGAGAGGCGTACCAGCCCATCTCGCGTTCCCAATTGCCCCAGTGAACGTCGGAAAACCGTGATTGCCGGAGCATTCCAAGGTGAAGGTTACCTCCTGCCGAGGCCGCGCTTTGATGTCGTCAATCGTGAGCATCAGTGGATTATCAACTAAGCCGCTGACTTCCAACTTCCACGTTGCAAGATCAACTTCAGGCTTGCCGTAGTGTGAAACGTTGAAGAACTTATCGTTCGGTGTAATAAAGGTGTCGAGCTCATTCCAATCCAACAAGACGCGTTCTGAAGGCGGCGGTTGATCTGCGAACGGGATAAGCACTTCACCCTCACGGCTTGGAAAGGCGTAGACTGCCCACGGACTGAGTAGCAGTCCTGTAAGCGTTAAACCGCTTCGCCGTAAAAAATCTCTACGCTCCATGGTGCCTCCTCATTTTTCAGTAGACGCTGTTTAAGCTTTCATCGCCGCAAGATAGTTGGCGTTCACCTGTTTCCAATTGACAACCTTACCCCATGCATCAACGTAATCGGCGCGTCGGTTCTGGTAGTTGAGATAATAGGCATGTTCCCAGACATCAAGACCAAGGATCGGCGTATGTCCCTTCATCAATGGACTATCCTGATTTGACGTTGAATAGATCTGCAACTTCTTCTTATCATCAACGACAATCCATGCCCACCCTGACCCAAAATGCGTTTTCGCGGCTTGGGCGAACATCTTGCTACCAGCATCGAACGATCCAAACGTGGATTGAATGGCTTCGGCGACTTTACCTGTCGGTTCGCTACCACCGGGAACCATAATGCTCCAGAAAAGGGTATGATTAGCATGTCCACCCCCGCTGTTAATTACGGCTTGGCGAATGTCCTTCGGCACGTTATCAATATTCCGAAGTAGAGCTTCAATTGACAGGTGCTCCAAGGCATGATGATGCCCGATCGCTGCATTGAGTTTATTAACATAGCCTTGATGGTGTTTCCCGTGATGGATCTCCATCGTGCGTTTGTCAATAGACGGCTCAAGCGCATCGTACGGGTAACGGAGTTTTGGCAACGCATGGCCATGGCTATGTGCCTGCTCGTGGTGATCCGCGTAAAGGCGCAGCGGACTGTTCGCGAGCAGCAGCCCTGCCACTGCAGTACTTCCCTGAATTAAAAAATTTCTACGGTTCATGATTTCTCCTTCTCCTGCTGTTTTGAGCAGCATTTTACAGAAATTGTGGGTTTGTGTCAATATAAAATTCAGTTGATTTTGGCAAAAAGGTGTGGTATCTTGACTATGACAGATACAGAAAAAGAACGAAAGATTCATGTATGGGATACATAACGGAATAGCCAATGAACAACACGGACACCTTTCACATCCTCGCATTAGATGGCGGCGGCACACGCGGCATGTACACCGCCCAACTCCTCGCTAAAATTGAAGAGGCTATTGGAACGCGTATCAAAACCTGTTTCGATCTCATTGCTGGAACGAGTACAGGTGCGATTATCGCTGGTGCCGCTGTTTCTGACATCCCGATGGCGGATATTGTCGAACTTTTTGATACCGAGACACCGCACATCTTCCGAAGAAGATGGTATCGCATTCCGTTATTTCTCAGCAAATATCCAAGCGAACAACTCGCCGAGGTTATCGCCAAGCATATTCCGGCAACGCCGCTCGGTGAAATAGCAACGCCATTGATGATAACAAGTTCGGAGATCACCAAAAGTGAAGTCCAGATTTTTAGATCCAATTATGGAAGTCGCGATTCGGAAATCGCTCCCAAAAATAAAGATGTCTGTTTACGAGACGCTATCCTCGCCTCCTGTGCTGCACCCACATTTTTTGCTCCAAAGTCCGTTGACAACCTTTTGTTAGCAGATGGTTGCTTGTGGGCAAACAACCCTTCCACAATCGCCGCCGCGGAGGCACTCTCAGTGTTTAGAAAAGAGGCGCGAGAAATTCGGATGCTCTCCATCGGGACAGGACATTCAACAAACATGTACCGGCAGAGACGCGGTTGGGGATTTATCACCGGATGGGGGGGTGCGAAATTAACCTCCTACGTGATGACATTGCAAGCCCAAGCATCCGCACATACAGCGAAACTGTTGCTAAACGGCAATTATTTACGCATCAATCCAGAAATCGATCGTTGGGAAATAGATACCCTTACGCAGTTAGACAACCTCAAATTCCTCGCCGAGCGTGATTTTGAGAAATATGCTGCGGAGATTAAAACGTTCATTCAGTCCTAATAATCTCACCAATCCGCTGTTAAGACACCTCGGTATACTTTCTTGTAAAAAAAATTGACTTTATATTTTGCAAAAGGTATACTGCAGGAGAATGTGACAAATTTTTCCGTTTTAAGAAGTGTAAGGTAATTTCTTGTTTCGCTAACGAGAGGCTAAAAACCTCAAACTTCATACATTAATAATGCTATTTCCAATTTCGTCTTGGAGTAGGATTTAACTGGACCCAATCACGGAATAAGGAGAAATTTTCATGGAAGCGTTCAAGCGATTTATAGGGGTTGTACTTATCTTCATTGCGGCGATAGTCGCCATCCAGACAATACTTGAGCCGATTTACCACACCTCCACCGATGAGAGTCCGCACAGTTCCGCTTGGGACATCATCAACCCGCTCTCCGCCATTTCGATAATCTTCGGGTTGATATTCGGCTACATGCGTATGCGTGGCATCGGTGAGAACTCAAGCGTCCAAGAGTTTATAGCGGCGAACACGTTATTCTACGGGTTCATTTTCATAGGCATAGTGTTCTTCTGGAACTGGTTCGGCATCATGGCGGTCGCATCAGACTTTACGGCTGTCGGTATGGACACCCGCAGTTTAGTATGGATCCTCTTTGATGCCATACTCCCACCGTTGAATATCGCAATGGGTATCCATCTGCTGCGTGCCAGTCCGAGTAGTGAATAGACAACGGAGTCTATTCTCAGCATTGGCATCCAGGTTCGTAGTAGGTCAATCTATCAAACGTATGGGCTATTACCAACCTAAACGCGAAGTGCGTGCTTTTTCAAGTGCGCACTTCACTTTTTTATGGACAATTTTCAAGATTCCTGATACCCTTTATTGCGAAGATAATATCCTAATAGGAGAAATTTATGGAAATAAGACCAAACCGAGTCAAACAGAAATTAGCAGATGGGGAGCTCGCGTACGTCATCTCAGGGTTAACCAACGCTGACGATATAGACATCTTCGGTCCAAACGGATTCGACGGTGTGTGGTTGGAAGGCGAACACGGTGCTGTCGATGCGTCGCGAATCGGCGATCTGACACGCGCATGCGACCTCTGGGGCATGACTTCTATCACACGCGTCAATCGTAACGATCAGGCACTTATCTACCGCACGCTTGACTGTGGTTCGATGGGGATTTGTGTCCCGCACGTCAACACGAAAGCGGAGGCGCAAAACGTCGTGGAGGGTGCGAAATTCGCCCCGATCGGACACCGCGGGATGTATACGAGCCGCCAAGGCTATGGTGTAGACAACTATTTTGAGGTCGCTAACTCCCAAACGCTCGTTATTGTCTTGATTGAAGACATTGTTGCGGTTAACAACTTAGACGATATCCTCACCGTTGACCATATTGATGTATTTTTCGTGGCACCATCGGATTTAGCGACTTCTATGGGGCATATCGGGAATTTTACCCACCCTGACGTTCAGAACACAATAGATACAGCACTTGCTCGCATCCAAGCGGCCGGACGGGTCGCAGGCACCTTGACGCTTGATGCCATGGTTGAAAAATATGTTCAAGCAGGTGTGCGATTCTTAATGACAGGGGTCGGCGGATGGGTTACGTCAGGCGCAGCGGCGTTCAAAGAACGCGCAGAGGGTGCGAAATCCTAATAGATTTGATCTTGACAATGTGCTCCTTTTTAATCGGCGCGGTTTTAACCGCGCATTTTTATTGAATTAACTACGCCAAAAACGTTATCCCCCCAGATGCCTCTCTGCCTTGCCAAACTGAACCTGTCGGATAGATGTGCTTCTCAACGAAGTCCGGGGACATCTCAAGTCCCCAACCCGGTACCGTCGGTGTAACATAAGCACCGTCACGAACTTGGATCGGGTGTAGGAAAACGTCTTCTTGCAGGAAATTGAGGTATTCAACTACCTGTGTATCCGAGTGCGCCGCAACGCAAATTTGATCCCATATCGCGTAGTGTTGAATCATATTGCACAAACCAATCCCACCACCGTGTGGACAGACGGGTATATCATATTTCGCCGCCATTAAGATGACTCCCAGTACATCGTTGACACCCCCTAACCGCGTTGCGTCAATCTGACAATACTGGATTGCTCCACTCGTGAGCAGTTGCTTGAAAATAACGGGCGATGGCACCTGTTCTCCCGTAGCGACACCGATGCCGTGTTTCTCCAAGGCACGCGATATTTTTACGAAGCCAAGCACATCATCGCGCGCTGTCGGTTCCTCAATCCATGTCGGCTTGAACACTGCCAACGCTTCCATATACGCGATGGCTTCATCGACACCCCAAATTTGGTTTGCGTCTAACATCAAGCGCGCTTTTTGTCCTATCGCCTCGCGAATGAAGGCGAGCCGTTTCTTATCAAAGTCCAGATCCTGGCCGACCTTCATCTTAAAGCAGTCAAGTCCCGCCGCTTTCACTTGGTTGACCGTCTCAATAATCTGTTCATCCGTCAAACCGAGCCACCCCGCAGTGGAATATGCCTTCGGTCCCTGTTGACGGAGTTTCTGTTCACGGGCTTCACGGCTGTCCCAATGTGTGCTAAGTATCTCCGCCGCTTCATCAGGTGTCAGGGCATCCCGTAGGTACCGCCAATCGATGGACTGCACAATTTTCTCCGGAGGCAAATCAACGAGGAGTTCCCAGAGCGGTTTATCCACCAGTTTTGCCCAGACATCCCACATCGCATTGACAATGCTCCCGATCGCCATTCGATTCACACCATCTGCAAGCCAGCGTAACTGGTGATGGTCTATGAGCAGTCTGTGAAACGCACCCGGATCATCAACGAAAGTGTCCACCTCCATCCCAACCACGAGTTGTGCAAGGTCTTCAACACCGTAGGCGATCCAATCGTTTCCAGCACCCGCAGTGAAAGCAACTGAAATACCGAGATGCCCGGTATCTGTTTCTATTGTTGTTAGCACTGCGGAATAGTTGGGTTTCTTATGAAACGGATCCGAACCGAGTAGTGTATCCGATGTAGGCACCCGTAAATCGACAACGTTAACCTTTTGAATTTTGCCCGATATTTTCATACTTGACTCCTTTTTTCCCAAAGTATATAATGAATTGACATGAAAATCTACACTAAATTTGGTGATTCTGGGGAAACCGCGCTTTACGGAGGAACAAAAGTCGGAAAAGACGCTCCCCGAATTGAGGCGATCGGTACTGTTGATGAACTGAACGCTTACATCGGCTATGCGCAAACGCTTATCGATGATACAGACCTCTCCGACCTGATGGCGCAAATCCAAAATCACCTCTTCGCGGTCGGAGCAGATTTGGCAACGCCTGCGACACACACAAAAGCCGCTGAATTCCGCATACCGGCAGACTTCACAACAGTGATGGAAACCGCGATAGACACACTTTCAGAGGAATTTCCGCCACTGACGAACTTTATTCTACCGGGTGGATGCGCTGCCGGCGCTATTTTACATATTGCGCGTGTCGTCTGCCGCCGAAGCGAACGCCGTGTTGTTCATCTCGCAAACGAAACGGAAGTTAATCCAGAAATAATCCGAAGTTTGAACAGGCTTTCGGACCTCCTATTCGTTCTTGCTCGGACGGTAAACTTCCGCGCACAGGCACCAGAACCAATTTGGAAATCGTAACCAAGTTGTAAAAAAAGAGTTATATTATCTCAAATAACATGCGAGGATTGAAAATACCTACGCTTCATTCGGTTATTTTTATCAAAGGAGACTAAAAGATGATTTTGAGATTCGCAAATCTATTTATAATAATTCTCATCGCGCTCGTCGCATTCGCTGGCTGTGAGAGAGCACAAGATATGGTTGCAGATACCATGCCGTCGGCTGATGCCACCATGGATGAGACTGTGACTGACATGGAAAAGGTTCCAGTGAGTTTAGTCTGGTTAGTTGATTACCCAGAGGGAGCAAAGGATGTGTATCTTGAATGGATTGCGTCCGTTGCACCGACACTGCAAGCCCCCGCAGAAGTCAATCGGATCAGATCTTACGACAATCTTGAGGAGACGACGCCACATCGGTTTGTTGAGTTTGCATTTGACAGTTTTGTTGATGCAATGACATATATGAATCGTCGAGAAATAGCTGCCGTTTTTGAAGACCTTCCCAACCACGCAACTCAAGTGAGCGCACACACGTTTATTGAGCGGTCTGACTACGCGAAAACCGAGGCAGACGATTGGCCAATTAAAGGTATTATTTTTGTTGACTATCCCCTCGGTGGAAAAGCAGCATATCTGGAATGGGTCGCTTCCGTTTCTTCTGCCTTAGTCGAGCCCGCTCAAGTGAAGGCGGTATCCTCTTATGACAACTATAATGGTGAATCTCCACATCGGCTTGTTACGTTAGAGTTTGCGAGCCAAGAGGATGTTGAGGCTTATGAACAATTGGAAGCTATAATGGCGATTGAGGCTGAACTTGATGTCCAAGCAAGCAGCTGGGTACTACATACATTTGAATTACGATCAGATTACATCAACGAATAACGCTTCGCTGTCATTTTTCCTCTCAGAGGCGCGCTTTCCAAGCGCGCCTCTTTTTTTTTGCACCTCACCGTGCAGGTCCTGGACCCCTGTATTCCCTACCGAACGACAAACTATGCGGCTCTTCAAAGGGGCGGAACGGCACCATATCCGCTATCTCTTGAAGCCTTTCCAATACTTC
The DNA here is from genome assembly GCA_009845545.1 of Candidatus Poribacteria bacterium. Lineage (GTDB taxonomy): Bacteria > Poribacteria > WGA-4E > WGA-4E > WGA-3G > WGA-3G. The sequence continues at coordinate 21,460 of VXZK01000355.1, read as the reverse complement.
CGAAGGCAATGGACCTGCTTCAACCGCATGGACATTCTGTTCGACTTCCTCTACAGACCGAGCACCCACCAGCACCGTAGAAATATCAGGATTGGATATAACCATACGGATACCTGCCTCTGGCAGCGAGAGTTTGACTTCATCCAAAAACTGGTAGAGTGCCTTGAATTGTTCCTGGCGCGGGCGGCTAAGCCACCATGCTCCCGTTTCTACTGCGGCGTGACGGCGGGACAATGCGCCCTGTTGTAAGGGAGCACCGATGACAATTCCCATATTCTGTCGTTTCGCTTCTGGAAAGATTGAGATTGCCGATTCACGCCAGAGTAGGCTATAATTCTGCGCTGCCAGCACCACATCGTAGACCCCTGTTGCCATAATTGCGGGGAGTTGATGTGCGGTTGTGCCACCCAATCCTGTGAAACGGACAATTCCTTCCTCTTTGAGTTCTGCCAACAGTTCACAGACCGGTCCATCAAATGTCTCGTGGCTTGTCCACCAATCATATTGTCCGGGACGATCGGGTTCATGCACCATCAAAATATCGATCATATCCCTTTTCAGCAAGCGTAGACTTTCTTCAACCGACTGACGCAAGAGTTGTTTATCCTTTGGATCGAAGGGGTGAGGTCTACCACCGATTTTCGTGGAAAGATAGTGCGGTTGAAGCACGCCATCCAAGGCTTCTCCAACGACCTCTTCACTGTTACCGTAGCTCGGTGCGGTATCGACGTAGTTAACACCGAGTTCCAAAGCACGTCGGACAGCGTTGCGTCCATCATTGCGGTTCCTGCCGCCAGCTGTTGAAACAAAAAGCCCGCCCATTCCTAAGACGCTCACTTCAAGCCCTGTTCGTCCCAAGATTCGCTTCTCCATAGTTGTTCCCCTCGTCATCTCTGCAAAGTTGGCACTATAATAAAACAGAGTTTACAATAGATTCCGCTACGGGTCAACGTCAAAATTAGTTCTTATTGCAACATCGGATTCGCAGGGTCAATTTGTTTTATTGCTTTTGCCACCGCGACAAGGTCAAGGATATTGACAACCGCATCGCCGTTAACATCCGCCACATTCCCTTCCCCAACATATCCAAGGTGATCAGCAACGAACCTTAAGTCGTCGATATTAACATTCCCATCGCCGTTGACATCTTCAGCCACTTCAGATTCCGTTTGCCACAAGAGAATCGTGCCTTCTCCACCGGCACTGGCGAGTATTTTCCCATCTGGAGAATATGCAACGGAATTCACCTCATACTGATGTCCCCTAAAAATGGTACGGTTTCGACCTGTGTGTGCGTCCCATAACCGAACCGTCCCGCCTCCACCACTACTCGCAAGTGTTTTTCCATCCGGCGAAAACGCAATCGAAGTTACACCCTCCGTATGTCCGCTAAGGACTTGTCTGAGCATGTTAGTTTCTGTATCCCATAATCGAATGGTGTCATCCCAGCTCGCGCTGGCGAGTGTCCTGCCATCTGGCGAAAATGCTAAGGCGGTAATGGGCTCCTCATGCCCGCTGATAGTTGTTTTTAGTTGTGCAGTAGAGACATCCCAAAACAAAATAGTCCCTTTTCTATATGCAGTACCTTCTCTACCTGCACTGGCGAGTATTTTCCCATCTGGAGAATACGCTAAACTATCATAGCCGCCGTTATGCGCATCAAGGACAGCACTGCTTTGGACAGCCTTCCAGTTTTGAATCGTGTTCACATTCCACAACTTGATAGTACCATCAAATCTTCCACTGGCGAGCGTCTCTCCGTCCGGTGAAAACGCGATAGCCCCATACCAATTCTGATACCTTGCGTGGAGTTCTCCGGTGTGCACACCCCATATCAACACCTCTTCTGTACTACCACTGACAAGCAGCTGCCCATCCGGCGAGAATATAAGACCCCAAACCTCAAACGCATAAGCTTCAAGTGTGGTTTTGTATCGTTGGGAATCCATATCCCACAATTGAATTGTGTGCGGTGAACTTCCGCTCGCGAGGGTGTGACCATCCGGTGAAAACGCAACGACACCAGCCCAACCCAGATGTCCTCGGAGTGTAACACGACTCTCGCCTGTCTCCACGTCCCACACCTTGATCGTGTCATTCCAACCCCCGCTGATCAGCGTTTTCCCATCCGGTGAGAACGCTATTGTGTCAACAATCCACGTATGCCCTGTAAAAGTCGCGAGGCGTTCGCTGGTTTGCGCGTTCCACAATTCAATTAAGTAATCCGGTCCACCACCGCTACTGGCAAGCATTTTCCCGTCTGGTAAAAACGCAATAGCATCCACCGATTCCGCAGTTGTGAAGGTCCGTAGGAATTGACCTGTATCTGTTTCCCACAATTCAATCTTTCCAATGTTCCTATGTACCATAGCAAGCACTTTTCCATCCGGCGAGAACATAACATCTGCATATTTATTCAGCTTCACATCAAAAGACTTATGTTGTCCCCTCAGCACGTCCCATACTCGCATTGTTCCATCCCAACTCGCGCTGACTAATCTGCTCCCATCTTGAACAAACGTAATAGCCTTCACTGAACCAGTATGCCCCTCAAGGACCATCTGCTGTGCACCCGTTTCCGCGTCCCACAACAGGATTTCGTTAGCATTCGCGATGGCAAGCGTTTCTCCATCCGGAGAGAACACAAGTGCCTTAACATTATTCACATATCCTGTTAGGGTAACGCGGAGCTGCCCGGTGTAAACATCCCACAACCGAACCGGATCATCCCAACTTGCACTTGCAAGTGTTTTCCCATCCGGAGAGAAGGCTATCACAGAATCTTCTTCCCACGTATGCCCAGTAAGTAAGGCAGTTTCTTTATAGGTATGTGCATCGTAGAGCCAAATCCCGATCGTACTCACCACAGCGAAATGCATACCATCGGGTGCATACGTGATGTCAATTATGCTGCCTTTACCGAGCCGCGCTGTTGCACCGTCAGGTAGTTTCCACTGAGAAGAATCCTGTGCAAAACTGCTTGGCAAGGAAAGCATAAAAATCGGCATTAACATTGAAATAAAAAATGCTTTCCTTTTCATGAGTGGATGCCTCCTTTTCAAGCAATAGCCCTTTGTCATGACTTTAGCAATTTATATGCCAACACCTGAACCGCTGAATATACTACTATTTCCAACTTTGAAACAGAGAACCTGCACAAAAATGGGCAATCCCACTTTTATACTGCACGGTATAGGGCATCCATACGCCACAAATGCATAATATATTTGACAAAGTCCGACCAATGTGCTAAATTGGCTATCAACGACTATTGAGACTATTTCACAACTAAATTTGAAACCTGTAGATAATAGGAGAGTCAACGCATGAGCGATCTACAGTTACAACAGTACCTTTTTGATGTACAAGGCTACCTCGTCATCGAAAATGTCTTGAATCCAGATGAACTCGCAGCACTGAATCAACGAATTGATGCCCAACAACTGCCCACACCTGGAAAGGTCCAAAGATTTGGGAGCGCGCCAGATGGCTCCGGTTTTCTGCAGTGGGGGAAACCGTTTTGCAATCTGCTTGACCATCCGAAGATTATGCCGATACTCCAATTCCGGTTAGGTGACTGCTTTCGGCTCGACCGGATTTATGGCATGTATATGGAGAATGGTATGCCGAGAGGTGGGCTGCACGCCGACTACGGTGCGACATCGCCGACAGCCAAAGCACACCCCGGTGAATACTATTCATTCCGAGACAACGAGATTCACAACGGGTTCGTCGTTGTGACATGGAACCTCGCGGATACCGGACCGGAACACGGGGGATTTTGCTGTATTCCGGGCAGCCATAAAAGCAATTATAAATTGCCACAACAGATAGCGGCTTCACCCGAAAATGCACATTGTGTCGTTATTCCGAAAGCACCCGCGGGTTCAGCAATTCTATTTACCGAGGCATTGACACACGGCACCGCGGCATGGAATGGAAAACATCAACGCCGGTCACTGCTCTACAAATATTGTGTCTCACACATCGCTTGGACTTCACGGCGCGTCGCGATACCAGAGGATATAGCATTAACGGAGCGTCAAAAGATCCTTTTCCGTGAACCCGCTGATCCGTATCGGCACTTCCCATCGCTATTCGATGCAGCATAATAGATACGGTAGGGGGCGTCCCCTCCGAATCGCGACTGCTTGATATAGGATACAGAGAACCGAGAACTATATGCCAAGTTTCACAAAAGAACAGTTACAAAAGATCACTGCCGACATTTTTGAAGCCGGAGGTGTTCCGAGGGACGAGGCAGCGATTATCGCCGAATTGCTCGTCGCTTCAAACCTCGCAGGGCATGATTCACACGGCGTTCTCCGCATTCCGCAGTATATTGGGCTCATTGAATCCGGTCTAATTCAGCCGGGTGCTGCAATGGAAATCGAGCGTGAATCCGCCTCACACGCCCTCATCAATGGGAATTGGGGGTTCGGACATGTCATCGCACAGAAAGCGATGTCGCTCGCGATTCAGAAGGCGAAGTCAAGCACAATTAGTGCAATCAGTGTCTACAACTGCAATCATATTGGGCGGATCGGGAGTTACCCAATGAAACAGCAGCGGAGGTCGGGATACCCGAACTTGAGTTTTGAGACGATTGAAACCGCCCGTTCAAGCCATCATCTTTGACTTTGACTATACGCTGGCAGACTCTTCAGAGGGTGTCATTGAATGTATCAACTTCGCGCTTGACAAACTCGGCCTTCCACTCGCTGCGGATGCCGAGATTCGCAAGACAATTGGCCTATCACTGCCTGATGCTCTGGTGATGTTAGTCGGAGAAGAACACACCCAGCATTCTGATGCGTTCGCACAACTGTTCGTCGAACGCGCTGATGAAGTGATGACTGACATGACGGAACTCTTTGACATTGTTCCTGAAACAGTCACAGCGTTACAGAAATTGGGGATCCGACTCGGTATTGTTACACTGAAATATCGTTACCGTATCGAATCGATTCTCAGACGGGAGCAGCTGACAGACGCGTTTGAAGTCATCATCGGTTTTGAAGATGTGTCCGAACAAAAACCGAACCCATCGGGTTTACTGACAGCCGTTGAAAAATTGGAGTGTGCCCGCCAAAATTGCTTCTATGTTGGAGATAGCGTAACCGATGCCAAAACCGCACAGCAGGCTAATATAAACTTTATCCCTGTGTTGTCCGGTGTCACGCCACGCGCAGCTTTCGAGGATTATGACGTTTATACCGTTCTTAAAGATGTGTCTGAGTTGCTAAATTTAGAGTCGGTCAGAAGATAGCAACGCCGTTAACAACCAAACAACATCGTATAACACCAAGACCTTTTGTTTCGCAGCATTGATGGGTCTCCCAAACCTCGAACGCTGGGTCATCTATAGTAAAAGAGGGCACTAATAATGCAAAATGGACAGATCACTATCGGTGAGTACCTTCTGAGAAAATTGCAAAATTACGGTATTGATCATATTTTTGGCATTCCCGGTGATTATGTAGTGCAGTTTTTCGATATGATCGAGAAAAGCCCTATTCAACACATCGGCACGACACGAGAAGAAACTGCCGGATTTGCTGCAGATGCCTATGCCCGGACAAAAGGCATGGGAGCTGCATGTGTGACGTATGGGGTCGGTGGGCTATCGATGATCAACGCTGTTACCGCCGCCTACGCTGAAAAATCACCTCTCATTGTGATTAGCGGAAGCCCAGGGATGAAAGAACGTAAGGAAGAGGGACTTTTGCACCATAAAGGTAAAGATTTCTACACACAACAACGTATTTATGACGAGATAACCGTTGCATCCGCACTCCTTGATGAACCCTTTACCGCCTTTAACGAGATAGATAGAGTCCTCGACGCTGTGTATTGGCACAAGCGTCCCGGCTACATTGAACTGCCACGGGATAGAGTAGGGATGCTCGGAACACTCTTCCAACGGCCTTCAACGGGCAACCGCCAGAGTGACCCGGAGACTTTAGAGGCCGCCAGAGCCGAGGCAATTGCGTTCATAAATCAGAGCGAAAATCCTGTCATTTTGGCAGGGGCGGAACTCCACAGATTCGGCTACCAAAACAAATTACGCCAGCTTGCCGAAGAAAAACAGTTTCCCGTCGTGACAACGCTGCTGGGCAAATCGGTAATGCCAGAGGCGCATCCGCTCTACTTAGGTATTTACGGCGGCGCAATGAGCAGGGAAGAAATCACAGTACTCGTCGAATCTTCCGATTGTCTTATCACCCTCGGCGCATTTATGACCGATGTCAACCTCGGAATCTACACGGCAAACTTGGATCGCAGTCGCCGGGTATACGCAACCTCGGATAAAATTTCGGTCGGCTACTCTACCTATGAAAATGTCACCTTTGAAGATTTTATGGATGGATTGTATTCTCCGAAACTCCATGAACGCGGGAACATAGATTTGGAGTGGGTCATGGAAGTGCCAGAACCTTTCAAGATGATCCCCGACCAGCCGCTTACAATGCAACGCCTGTTCCAACACCTAAATCTACTGCTGTCTGAAGACATGACAGTTATCCCTGACATCGGGGACAGCCTCTGGGCGGCTTTAGACTTACGGCTTCCAGCACGTACCGATTTTATTGCGCTTGCCTACTACACCTCAATGGGGTTTGCAGTTCCCGCCGCAATCGGTGCCCAACTCGGCAAACCCACAAACCGACCACTTGTCATCGTAGGCGATGGCGCATTTCAAATGACCGGCACCGAACTCTCAACGACTATTCGCTATCGGCTCAATCCGATTGTTCTGATTTTAAACAATCACGGATACGGCACCGTCCGTCCCTTTATTGAAGGCCCCTTTAACGATATAGAAAATTGGAACTACACCCATATACCGAAACTCTTTGGCGCAGGACGCGCATTTGCTGCCCGGACGGAAGGCGAATTTGATACTGCTATGAAAGCAGCACTTGCTGAGACACAACATTTCGTCTTGATTGAGGCGGAACTTGACAAATTGGACATTTCGCCCGCACTTACGCAGTTGGCAAAACAAGTGTCAAAAAAAGTTTAAATCTGAAAGTGAGAGGTACTACCTTTAGAACCAGGGAAAAAATTGTAACAGCACCAACAACCGTGCATTAGCAAAGGAGCGAGTCACACGATGAAAACGATGATTTTATCTATCCTCTTTGGAACTCTGATCGTTTTTACAGTAAATGCAGATTTCCTGCCAGAGGACAACAGCGACGCTTTTGGGTTGGAATATGCAGAATCCATCGCTGGTTTTATTCCGAACGCACCCAAGATTGATGGAAAACTTGATGATTGGAAGTATGCTGTCTGGGTCGCGTTTGACTCAGATTCATGGATTGGCACGGCCTGAATCCAGACGACTCCGCGAATCTTGGCACCTTAACGTTCGGCGGTCCCCTCGCCGTTGAACCAATAAGCAAGTTAACACTAACGTGGGGACAGTTGAAAAAACCTACGCTATAATACTAAGGAGTGTATAGATGATGGGCGGACCAAGTTTTGCAGAATTTATAATCCTGATATTGGTGTATATAGCCGGGGCCATGCTCATGACTGTCATGGTTGGTGTCGGTATTGCATTGGGGCTCAGATGGGGTGGTAAGTGGCTGTTGAAAGCGATTTATAGTAATGCCGAATTTGAAAAATGGCTGAAACGGGTTCTTAACGCCTCTGAAAAACCAAATTATAGCGATACTGCCGAATCTGCCACCGATGTTTCAAACCGATCCAATTGAACTATGTCTAATAAAAACCAGGAGATGGAAGGCATCTTACCACTTTTCACAGAATTGCTTGAAAAAGCCGATAGCCTGCTAAACCGCTTGGACGCGCGTACGACACACACATCAAGTGAGTGTCTCAACGACTACATCGCTTTTCAGTGGCGGACACAGAACGGCACCGGATATTTCGTGCCTGTTAAACACCCGCATCTTGTTGATAGCGCGGATCTTATCGGCATAAACTCACAATGTGCAGCGTTAGATCGAAACACGCGGCAATTTCTACAAGGGCTGCCCGCAAACCACGCTTTACTATGGGGCGATCGCGGGACCGGGAAATCCTCGCTCGTTAAAGCGATGTTGCAACGCTACGTCGACAAAGGACTTCGGTTAGTCGGCATCGGCAAAGAGGGGCTTGGACATCTACAGGAAGTTGCCGAGATTTTGTGGGAACGTCCAGAACATTATATCCTTTTCTGTGATGATCTCGCATTCAATGAAGATGAACCCGAATACCGTGAACTCAAAGCGATGCTCGAAGGCGGTATCTCCGCCTGTCCAGATAATGTTCTCATTTATGCCACTTCAAACCGTCGGCACTTGATGCCTCGACAGGTACGTGAAAACCAATATCCTCAGAACGATGAAGATGAGTTGTATCCGCGCGAAGCGACGGAGGAGAAAGTGTCGTTGAGTGACCGCTTCGGGTTACGTCTTGCTTTCTATCGGATTTCACAAGATACTTATTTAGAGATTGTCTCCCACTACGCACAAAAGCGGGGGCTTTCCGTTCCGACGGAGACCTTACACCGCGCAGCGTTGGAGTGGGAGGCATCCTCAAGTGGAAGGTCTGGACGTGTTGCCTATCAGTTCGTTGCAGACCTCGCTGGGCAATTAGCCCTCGAATCAGAGACAAAGTAGTAGGCACGCTCCGCGTGCCGTAACAAACAATCCGTACGGTTTTAACCGTGCATCTATGGAGGTTTTTATGAACAACCAATTGATGTTTTCTTTAACACTCACGCTTTTCCTAAGCGGTATACTTCTGATACAAACCACAGACGCTGTACCAAAAAATGGTACAGTCCGGGTCAGCGGCGACAATACTTGGGTCGTTTTTGTTAATGGCGAAGAAGTCGCTGCAAGCGGAAACTGGCAAGCCCCCACCGTCAGTGAGTTTACATTGAAGAATGGCTTCGCACAGATCGCTGTTTACGTCCACGACGCGGAGCCCGGTGCCGCCGGTAGAGGTGGGTTCCTTGCCGATATTATCCTTGATGCTAAGCCTGATTACATCGGCACAGGCGAAGATGGTTGGCGATGCGATACCGGCAAACCTATCGCCGATCGGAATGATGGTTGGGAAAAAATCGATTTCGACGACAGCAAATGGGAAGATGAACTCGAAATCTACGAAAAATTCGGGGAAGGTATTTGGGGATTTGGTGCTGCAATCATGGCACAAATTCTCAAAGACCCGGATTGTGAAGCAAACTGGGTGTGGTGCGGTCCTAACGATGCTGAAGACGATATCTATTTCCGATATACGATCGGCACACTTCCCGTCGAACCGCAAGACAAACTCGCCACCACGTGGGCGCGTATTAAAAACGACGCTATGTAGCCTCGCGCGATCGTCATAGCAGAAGAAAAGGGGAATCAAATGAAAAAGTTTTTCGTTCCAACAATTTTGGTTTTGGTCTTAGCCTTAATCGCTTCAGGCTCTTGGGCAGCGACACTCCGTATCAATGGTGACAACTCTTGGGTAGGTTTCGTTAACGGCGAACAGGTTGCCGAAGGCGATAACTGGCAACAAGCCACTATCACCGAATTTGATATGCCGGACGGCTACGCCGTTATCGGTGTCTATGTCCACGACGCGGAACCCGGTGATACCGGGCGCGGCGGTGCCCTGTTTGATGTTATCCTTGACGACGGCACCTATATCCCCTCCGATGATACATGGAAAGCGGATGCTGGCGCACCACTCGCCGATCGCAAAGACGGTTGGGAACAACCCGATTTTGACGATAGCAGCTGGGATAACGCCACACAACTCGATCAATTCGGTGACGGTATCTGGGGGTTCGGCGCAGACACGATGCGTGAAACGCTGAAAGACCCCGACTCAACCGCATATTGGGTCTGGGCAGGTCCTAATGACGTGGAAGACGATGTCTATTTCCGAAAGACTGTCGGAGATCCATCCACCACGCCTGTTGAACCGGGTGGGAAAGTTACCACGACGTGGGGTGCTTTGAAAGCGGCACAATAAATCTAACGCCTATAGGGAACGGCTTTCGCGCTGTTCCCTACACCCCTTCAATAACCCTTGCAATCTTCGCAAATACCGTCTCAATATCTGATTCATCAAGACATGAGTAGGCAATCCGTAACTCAGTCTCACCAAGTGCAATTGCCCCAATGCCGTGCGCCTCAAGGAGCCGCTGCCGAACGGTCTCAGCGTTCCCAGATTTAAGGTTCAGACACGTGAAATAACCCGCATGACTCGGATATACTTCCCATAATTCCGCATACCGCACATCAGACGCGACCGCCTTCACTTTCAACGCACGTGCCTTGAGCGTTTCATAGTTGTGTTGTTTCTGTTCAGCATACCCGGGTGCCTTCATCGCTTCGAGGATAAGCGTTTGGGAGACCTGTGATGCGCCGGAGGTATCCGCCCGGATCAGTCCGCTTAACTTCTGTTCAAAGGGTTGCCTTGCCACCTCGCTGAGTCCGAAGCTCATAAAAGCCACACGTAACCCCCATGCGTATTCCTCTTTCGTAGCACCATCTATCTTCACTGGCACCACATTCCCGTGGCACCCAACCAACAACCCGAAAAGCGATTCGTGCATGACTCTTGCATCGTACCATAAACCGGCGTAGGCATCATCAATCATCACGAGGATATGGCAGCCCGACTCTGCCCGTGCAACAATCGCATCCACAATCTGTTGTGCTTCTACGCGGGTAACCGCATAACCGGTCGGATTGTGCGGGAAATTCAAAAGGATTAGCAACTTTTCAGCAGGAGCATTGGCGAGTGTCTCACGAAATCCGTGTGTGTTAAAGCCGTTTGAAGCGTTGAAGAACGGGTAACTCTGGATATTCGCACCGGCTTTGGTTTGAAAGATGAGCCGGTAATTTCCCCAGATCTTATCTGGAAGCACAAGGGTATTTCCACTATCCACGAAGAGCTCCGCGAGCAGACTAAACCCGTGCGTCATACCGCTTGTCACAATTGGAAGACTGAATATTTTTCCCGCGAGTGTTGGATTCTCTTGCAAAAGATGCGCTTTCCACGCTTCCCGTAATTCTTGTTGACCGAGTACGGGTGCGTAGCCGTAGACACTCCCCAGTGTGAGTTCCGGTACCAGTTCCCGCGAGGCCGGCAGGTGCATCATGTCGCCCGCATCCTCTGAAAAATCTAAGGCAATCGCGCGCGTCGCGTTGAACCGGTCGGCTTTCGTGTTTGCCTCCGCGGTCTGGCTCAAAATACCTTTCGGGAGGTAGATGCGTTCCCCTAACTCGGAGAGAAGTGCGAAAACCGCTGGCGCAGTATTCCGAAGGTGTTCGTTTAATTCAATCGCTAAAGGATTTAACGCTTGCATATTTTTCCTAAATCGTGGATAATATTAAAATAAAAATGTGAGAAACAACTGCACATCAACCTTCTGCTGTTAGTGAGGTTCCCACCCGTTACTGAAAAGGTGTGCCAGCAACAACGTCCCGTCAATTCTGCACTGTCGGCGACTTAATGTCAACTGATTTTTGTTGATATCCGTTCAAGAAGAAAAGTTAAGACACACTGATCGACAATAGGACGAAAAACATGAAAGCACTTTTGAAAAGCCTAACCCTCGGCATCATTTTTATCCTCGCAGTCGGGTTCGGCTTCGGGGTCTATATCCTACAAGCACCACCAATTCAACAGACGAAGGTTCCGAAATTACAGATTCACACGCGGACAGCAGTACGCGGAAGACCCGTAGTCACTTCAAAACCGCTCGCCTACACCAAAGATGTATATCGCTTCAATTTGGATAGACAATATATCAGCAACCTGAATAACGGTAAATTGGAACGCGAACTTCTGTTTAGCGCGGCATTGACACATCGCGCGAAACTCAAAGGTGCAGCTCTGGACAACGCCTTGAGAACGGAGACCGATTGGCAAAAAATGTTCGCCAATATGACAGAAAATATTCGCTTCGGTCCGAGTACGCCCATCCTTGAAGTTTTGCTAAGTGGCGAGGAGTGGCTACTCAAAAATGCCCCCGGTGCCGGGTATATAGTTGTGAGAACACGCAACCAGATTGATATCTATCTGCCTGACTTAAAGGACGCGTTTAACACAAATAAAACTGAACTTTCAACAGATCTGGAAGTCTCCACTCAACAGACAAACAAACAGTGGTTCATTAAAGATAAAAAATACGGGCAGACTTATCGGATCACCAACGGTGACGAAAAACTCATTGTCTATCAACAATCCAAGTATGAAATTCTGACGTTGCTGTTTGAAGTGGATTTAGCAGCACAGGTTTCCCTCGCCGAAGGCAAATTGTCTCAGGAACTGAGCCAAGGCTTCAAAACAGCAAAAATACCGCTGGCGGGACGGGCAGAAGTATCAACAATCGAGGAGGGTGTCAGCTGGCAGGTAACTGACCTTTCGATGAAATATAACATCCGAAGCAACGATGATCGATTAAAGGTCTACCTCGATCTTGGAAGCAGATGGCTCCACATTAGAGCTGATGACAACGTAAGAGGTTGGGTACAAAATGAGCGAGGCACTATTTTTGAACCACCGCCACCAATACCGAGTTCACGTCAGTTAGCAAAAAAACGGTTGCTCGCACTCATTGAGACCGTAAAAGAGAAAGTCGGGATTTCAAATGAAGAAAATAAAGCCCAAGATACTGCGGCCCGGTAGCCGGATCGCAGCGATCTCGCTTTCTTGGGGTGGTCCCGGTACTGTCCCGTATCGTTACGAGACAGGTAAACGGCAATTTGAAGAAGAATTCGATGTAACGGTTGTTGAGACACCACACGCCTTGCACAAAATTAAAGACATGAAGATCCTTTTCCTATCACCTACCGTGCCGTTCCCACTCACCGATGGCGGACGCATCCGGGTTTTTAACCTCCTCAAACAAATTGCAGCGAAAAGCCGTGTAACCCTGCTCGCTTTGGAGACACAACCGACGGATGCGGACGGGGTCGTCCAGTTGCAGCAGTTAGGTATTCAGGTTCACCTCGTCCCCAATGCACCGACACTTCCACCCCTATCGTTGGGCACACTCTTCACCGCTTTTCTCAAACGGCAACCCATCACTGTCGCTCGCTATGCGCTGCCTGCCTATCGTCAGAAATTTCGGGAGTTAGTCGCGACGGAAGACTTTGATCTCGTCCATTATGAGATGTTCCACACGGCACAATTTCGGACAGACACCGACCTCCCCGGTGTGCTTTCACAACAGAACGTCGATTCTGCGATCTGGCAGCGACTCTGCGGTGAAACGACTCACCCGTTCTATAAATTCGCGTATTGGACGCAGCAACTTGCATTCCAACGCTATGAACGCGTGCTAAGCCCGAAGTTTGACGCGGTCACGTGTACCTCAGACATAGATGCCGCCGTTTTTCAACAACACTGTGCGGAAAACAGCATAGAGATTATCCCGAACGGTGTAGATGTCACGCATTACCAACCCGACTTTACGTCTGAAGCACCGGCACACCTCATTTATATTGGAAGTATGGATTGGTATCCGAATGAAGACGCGGTCGCCTTCTTTGCCGATGAGGTATTACCACAGATACAAGAGAAGGTTCCCGATGTCCAATTTTCGATTGTCGGTGGAAACCCGTCGGCACTTGTGGAAAGGTTAGCGGAAAGAAAAGGCGTTGTTGTCACAGGACGGGTGCCGGAGATCAAACCCTATTTCGCCGAGGCAACGGTTTTTGTCGTACCGTTGCGCATCGGGAGCGGCACACGCTTGAAAATCCTCGAAGCATTGGCGATGGGCAAAGCGATTGTCTCTACAACGGTCGGCGCGGAGGGGTTAGATCTCAAAGACGGTGAGGAAATCTTCATTGCCGACGAACCGATTGCCTTTTCAGAGGCAGTGATCCGACTGCTCACAGACCCCTCACTCCGTCGTAGGATTGGCGAAAGCGGGCGCGCCCGTGTCGAACAAGACTATGACTGGCGCAGCATCGGTGAGAGACTCTATAATCTCTACACTAAGATTATAGTGCATCCTAAAAGTGAGTAGACATCTTTGTAGCATAACCTGTTAGGTTGTGCCAGTCTGAATATCCTCAACGGGCATTCAGACTGTTTGGGTTTGAGAATGCCCAATTGATGATAGGTTTTACTATAACGCGCGAGTTGATTTTTCTTCTCATATATGCTAATATTTAAACAACTTAAACAAACCGCTTGAAACTCAAAAACGAACGACTTAAAAGGAGGAATACTGATGAAACTCTTTACGTTAGTTTTGGCAGCCACTTTTTTACTCATGAGTGCCACTTTAGGGATTACCGGTGAAGACCCAGATATGGTGGCGTATTTTCCGTTTGAAGGTGACTCGGAAGACGCATCTGGAAATGAAAATCACGGCAAGATTGAAGGCGGATCAAAGTGGGTTAAAGGTAAATTTGGAGATGCCATCCATTTGGATGCTACTGCTTATGTCGAGCTGCAAGTCTCCGACTCTCTCCACGGTGACATCTTCAAAGCAGACCCGTTCACAATTTCCGCATGGATTAATCCCAACTTTGAAGGCACCACGTGGGAGCATATTTGGCGCAGTCTACCCGGTGCTTCTGGACACAACACCTTCTTCCTCAACAAAGACCAAGGACTCCTCTCATGGCGCGGGCAGGTCGGTGGCTGGACAGTCCTATGCCAGAGCGATGGAGGAATCGTTGAAAAGGATAAGTGGATGCACGTAGCCGTCACAGGCGACGGCGATAAATTCAAAATTTATGCCGACGGTGAGAATGTCGCCGAAACCGATTTCCAAGAAACCCGCGGTGAAAACGTCACTTACCGCATCGGCGGCACAGGCGGCGAGACATTCGCAGGTTTAATGGACGATTACGCAGTCTTCACCCGTGCCTTAGACGAAGACGAAATCAGCCTGATAATGGAGGGCGTTGAGACGTTCTTGCCCGTCGAACCGAAAGGTAAACTCGCAACCCAATGGGCAGACCTCAAACGCTAATCCCCAGGCCCGGTAGGTGCGGTTTGCAACCGCATCTACTGACAACCATTCCTCCAAAGGAAACTGAACATTGCGAAAAAAGAACACCAAAGCAGATACATCCCAACCTACACTCTTCCCGTCCGAGAACGAAGAACACTTAGATATATCCACCCTTGAAATATGGCTATTAGATGCCGCAAACACGATTCGAGGCGCGAGCGATGCCCCAAAATTCAAGGATTTCATCCTGCCCTTAATCTTCTACAAGCGACTCTCCGATGTGTTTGACGATGAATTTGCCAAACAGATAGAACAATTCGGCAGTGAAGAATTGGCACGCGAAATTGTTGAAGCAGACCACGAGGACGCACTCCAATCCGGACGGAACCCGATTGTCCGCTTCTACATTCCACCGGAATATCATTGGAAAGCACTTCGCAACCACGCCGCCGATGGCCACTTGGGAGAGTTTGTCACCGATGCTATGCGCGAGGTCGCACGTCTGAATCCACTCTTGCAAGGGGTACTTGATGTCAAGGATTTCAACGAAAGCCAAAGCGGACAACGGACGCTCGACGAGGAACGACTGGAGGCACTGATTGAAGTGCTAAGCCGACATCGACTCGGACTACAAGACACAGAGCCAGACATCCTCGGACGTGCTTATGAATATCTATTACGGAAATTCGCCGAAGGACAGGGACAAAGCGCGGGCGAGTTCTACACGCCTAAAGAGGTCGGGTGGTTAATGGCAAAACTCATTACCCCGGAACCCTACACTACCATTTACGATCCTGCATGCGGCTCAGGCGGGCTGCTTATCAAGCCGCGTCTGCTATTCGCACAGACGCACCCAGATGACAAAAGCCAAGCACCGCAAATCTATGGACAAGAACTGACCCCCACCACCTACGCCATGGCAAAGATGAACACCTTCTTGCACGACTTTATCGGTGCGGATATCCAGATCGGAGACACCTTCCGCAATCCGCGTTTCATCGAGAATAATTCATCGCTCCAACGTTTTGATTATGTGGTTGCGAATCCGATGTGGAATCAGAAGGAGTATGACGATGCTTTTTACGAGAATGACAATTGGAACCGATTTTCGGACGGCATCGCGCCGAGTTCCTCCGCAGATTGGGGATGGGTGCAGCATATACTCGCCTCTCTAAAAGAAAACGGACGCGCCGCGATTGTGCTGGATACAGGTGCAGTCTCTCGCGGCTCTGGCAGTCAGAACGCCGATCGGGAACGCGATATCCGCAAAAAGTTTGTGGAGCAAGACCTAATTGAAGGCGTGGTCCTTCTACCCGAAAACCTGTTTTACAACACAACCGCACCGGGCATCGTTTTACTGCTGAACCGCAGCAAACCAGAAAAACGCAAAGACCAAATTCTACTCATCAACCTCTCTCAACACTTCGAGAAAGGAAAACCAAAAAATATCCTCACCGATGATGCGATTGATGCTGCGACAGAAGTCTATCAAGCGTGGGAGTCTCGTGAGAAACTGAGCAACCTTATCACACTGGAAGATGCCCAAAAAACTGACTATAACCTGAGTCCGTCCCAATTTATAGACGTAGGTGACAAAGTAGAACACCGTCCAATGAACGAGATTCTATCAGACTTAACAGAAGCACGCATCGCCCGCGAAAAAGCAGATAACGCATTGGAAGATGTGTTGGCACAGCTTGGATTGAATGAACAGCATTAAAAAAACTATGCTGGTATGTTCGGTTTGAGTGTGTAAAGTTTTTGGCGCGCGATAGATAAAAGTGCGACCTTGTAGCATAGACTGTTAGTCTGTGGCGCGTATCTGCTGTAGCATAAACTGTTAGTCTGTGGCACGTATCCCGTGTAGCATAGGCTGTTAGCCTGTGGCACGTATCCCGTGTAGCATAGGCTGTTAGCCTGTGGCACGTATTTCCGAATCCACGGAATCCAAGAAATCCGTGGCGGCGTACACACCCATAAACGACCTGCATTCAGACAATAATTGACAAAATCTTTACACACCCACGCGGTTTCCTAAATTTTGATTTAACAGCATAAATATGCTATAATGTTGACAAACACCTGATAGGAGATGAAAATCCATGACAATACTCGATTTAGTATTCAATGCCTATAACATTGCAGGCACTGGATTTTCTATTGCTGGTGGTATTAACCTTACCATTAAAAAATATTACAAAACTACTGCAGAGGAACTTTTCAAAAAATCTTTTGATAAGGTCGTTAAGCAATGCGCGTCTGACTTCGCTGATCTTACCGATCCAAAAACAGTTAAAGTGGATTCCCATACATTTGACAACGTTATCGCTTCACTTAAAAATGTTGATGAAGTCGAATTCACACAATTACATGAAAGTGAAAAAATCGCGAAAATCACAACGCTCTTTCTTGATTGTATTATCGTCCCGAACCATCAATTGCCCAAAATGGATTTTGAATGCAGAATTCGCCCTATTATTGAAAGAGTGATTATCGATTTTTATGCACAACTGCCATTCAAACAGGAAGCATTCAATCAAATTGTCCTTGAATTTATTCAAGATACCACGACTGCGCGAGCATACACAAATTCTATGCTATTGGACTTTATGAGAGAAATTGAACAGGTACAGTTGGAAGTGAGTGAACGCATAAGCCAAGATATTCAAATCATCAAAGATGACACCGAAAAAATTAAGGAGGATAATAAGGAGCATAAGCAAACGACGGGTAGGGATAATTTAGATACATCGGATACCCTCATAGATAACCCTGAATTAGAGATTAGGTGTTGTATGGGTGACTTTGATTCGGACCTACTCTTGGAAATTGCAAAACGGGTAAATTGGAAACTCGCTGAGCCTTACAACAGTTTTGTGCTTGCCTTAGGCAGAGAACGAATGAATTTGAATTTGGCATTAGACGTGAGCGTTGATTTTCTCTTTAAACTTTGGGAGGCATCAATTTTATTCAGACAAAAAGAATTTTTGACGTTAGGTTTGCTAACTGGGCTTACTGATGGGCGGAATGCACACACAGTATTGAATCGACTTGAATATCTAATTCAAAATAAGCACAAACTTTTTTTATCTGTCGAAAACAGTATCCTCAGACAAATCCGTAATTTTCAACAGATCTATCCTCTTGAAGATAACTTCATGTTTTTGGCAGAAAATGATATTCGTCTTAAAGGAACAAGGGTAGGTATTGAAACTATCCTATACGAATATATTCACAATAGCAAAATGCCAGTCGTCATCGCTGATTATTACTATACACCCACACTGGAACAGATTTACGCCACGATCCTATATCATCTTCAAAATCAAGAAAAAGTTGGTACATATTTGGAGAATTATCTGGCATATTGCCGAAAGGTGCGAGAAGAACAGGCGAAAAATCCGTCACCCGCTGTTCTTCGCTTGCGTAAACTTATAGCAGAAAAGAAAGCAAATTCTGATACTTCATACGCGCAGATTCCAAAAAACGGATCAGCAAGCACAACACAATCTCCATCCAAAAATGAACAGGGCTAAAGATGCGTCGGTTTCTGATAGACGAAAATATTTCTCCGAGATACCGTACGCAATTGCTTTACTATGAACCATCGCTAACCGTTTTGGTGATTGGTGATGAAGGTGCACCAGCGAGAGGCACGCCAGACCCAGAAATCTTAGTGTGGTGTGAACAGCACCAATTTAGCTTGATAACAAACAATCGGGAAAGTATGCCGCAACATCTCTCTGACCATATCGCAGCAGGACATCATGTGCCCGGCATTTTTACGATTAATCTCGCAGTGCCAATGGGAAAAATTATTGACGAGTTGCTTCTTATCGCTGGTGCCTCTGACGAAAATGAATATATGGACCAAATTACTTACATCCCACTTTATAGTGGAGCCCATAAATAAATGAACACCTTTGTAGCATAGGCTGTTAGCCTGTGCCAGTCTGAATGCCTGTTATAGGTATTCAGACTGTTTGAAAGTGCCCAATTAATTACAGGTTTTACTATAATGACTAATACTGATTTTGATGATGGAGTTTTGAGGTTGCTGATAAATGAAGAACCGCGGGCCCACACGCTTCATGACAAATCTATTTTGCGTTGAAAGGCGAAATAGCGGCAAAACGCAAACCTAAACGCAATCTGAAAATAAGTTGACATTCCATGAGATTTATACTAAACTCTAAGTCTTATGAGAGATTCAACGGAGTAGGTTATGGATTTATCAAAAGAAAAAAAATCCTCCTTATCCATATCAGCCGTGGACCTGTTCTGTGGTGTTGGTGGTCTGACGTATGGTCTTCAACAAGCAGAAATAAATGTTGTTGCCGGACTTGATGTTGACGAAACGTGTAAGTACGCCTTTGAGGAAAACAACCCCTTCCCAGAAAAAAATAAAGCAAAGTTTATCTCAAAGGACATTCGTGAATTTACGGGTGCTGAACTTTCCGAATTATATCCAGACAATAGTATCAAACTTCTCGTTGGGTGTGCCCCGTGTCAACCTTTTTCTGCTCATACGCGAAAGAATAAGGATCGAAGTTCGGATGAGCGATGGAGTTTACTTGATGACTTTGGAAGATTGGTCGAAAAGGTGAACCCTCATCTGATAGCCTTTGAGAATGTACCCCTCATCAGAAAAGAGAATATCTTTAGGAACTTTTGTAATAGACTTCGTTCACTCTATTATTATTTGCATCCAGAATTAATGGTCTACTGTCCTGGCTACGGTGTCCCCCAAAAGCGGCAGCGTCTGGTGCTAATTGCCTCGACTTGGGATAACTTTGAATTTCGCCCAAAAACCCACTCCAGTTCTCCAGAGGATGGATTGCTTCCTTTCCAAACTGTTAAAGATGCCATTGGTGACCTCCCTGAAATTGATGATGGTGAGGTGTCTGAATCAGACCCGCTTCATCGCTCAAGGAAACTAACTGAAATGAATAAAAAACGTATTAAGCAATCAAATCCTGGTGGGACATGGAAAGATTGGGATGAGGAGCTGCGTTTACCCTGTCACCAAAAGCCTTCGGGGAAAGGGTATACAACGGTTTATGGTCGTATGGAATGGAATGACCTCGCTCCAACAATAACGACACAATTTAACAATTTGGGCAGCGGAAGATTCGGACATCCCAAACAGCATAGAGCTCTTTCACTTCGAGAGGGTGCCCTTCTGCAAACATTCCCAGAAGATTACAAGTTTATTGAACCCAATTCGCTAATCACAGTGAGTCGCATAGCGTCCTACATCGGAAATGCCGTTCCTGTTCAACTCGCAAAAGTTATAGGCGATAGTATACAGAAACATGTAAGGGAAAAAGTGATACCCAATGCTATAAGATAACAACCAAAGGCGTTAGCGAATTTCAGAAAAATCGTGAGTAGTAGGGAAAACTATCAATTAGGTATGTGGGCTTGGAGCTGAATGAAAGCCTTTCCAGTGTGATTTTCAATGATTTTGAATGCTTGCGTTCCGGTTAGGGTGTGCATACAAGTGTGGTGAACCGAGAGAACAGCATCTTGCAAATCGGGTTTATCTTCCAAGAAACAAACCTTTAATCCAATATTCAGGCAATCCTCCGGCCGTATATGACGGTCATGGGATTTAAAAATCTCAGCATCTATAAGTGTATCTGCAATATGTGTGCTTTTTTGTAAGGCAACAGAAGAATCTTCTTCATTAAACATCCCTGTCCGGAGCCAATCAATAACCATCTCACGAACCATTTGGATTGCTTTTTTGCACCGTCCGATGAAAGCAGGAGGATATTTGCTAAGAACGGGTTGCCATACGAGAAAATTGTCGGGATCGGCTTTTACTTCCTCGCGAGCACGCTCAAATTCTTCAATGGCTCCATGGGCTGGTATCCCACCGATTTGTGGGTCAATAGGACCGAGGCTGGAATGTTTTCCCATGTAAATTTCTTTGCAGCCACACGCAATTATTGTTCCTCCCGACAAAGCAAGCTGGGGAACAAAAGCTCGGATGTCTGAACCACATATTGAGCGCAGATAATCAACCAGAGATTCAGTCGCACCAGTCTCACCTCCAGGGGTATGCAGTATCAGGTCCAATCCGTTGGTATGATCAAGTTCATGCAAAGCAGTCATAAACCCATTTTTATCTTCGTCGTTTATCTCAGTGCCACTTAAATTGGGTTTTTGTAACCAGCCGGAATAGTACACTATAACATTCCGACCGGTTAGTTCGTGAAGTTGTTTCAAATAACGCCGTCGAACAAGGTCAAACGTGCTTTGGGATCTAGCAGCAGCTTCAACGGCATTAAGTTCTTCTAAGATTTGGTTCCAGTCGGGCATTTACACGTTCCTCACGGGAGACAGATGAGTTTCCGTACTCAGTAAAACTTGTGTTTGAGGGAGGTTCTTGAGGAAGAATTTCCAAAACTTCAAAATACTTCTGGTATTTCTTGGTTTTTTCCTCTAAAGCTCGGAAAAGATCTTCAATTTCTTCGATTGGCTCATGTTCTTGTTTCATGTTTACCTCCTTAATAA
>VXZK01000198.1 GCA_009845545.1 Candidatus Poribacteria bacterium | reverse complement strand
AGAGACATCCTTGAAAACACGACATAAAACCAACAAAAACTGTCCAAACTATTGTAACTAATAAATAATAAAGAAAATTTACAGATTATCGAACTGCCTATCAGCAAGGAGATATTTATGCGAATCCAAATTCTCGCCGACGTTGGGGACGGTATCACGCTCCCCGTTAACTACAACCATCTGCTTGCAGGGGTCATCTACCGGTTCCTTGCCGAATCCGATCCAGAATACGCGTCCTTTCTCCACGAGGAAGGCTACCGTGCCGCAGAAAAACGTTTCAAACTCTTCACCTTCTCGCAACTGATGGCGGAACGCAGACGCATCACCGGCGACAAGATCCATTTCCGTTCAACTTTAACGTGGTACGTCTCTTCTCCAGTAGAACGTTTCCTCTCCCATTTCGCGGATACACTCCTAATCGAGGGAGGGTTATCCCTTGTGCAGCGGCAGCTACCCATCAGGGATGTCACCATACCGCGTATCCCTCGCTTTCGGTCAGAAATGCGTTTTCGGTGTCTCTCCCCGATTGTGATGACCACGAGGCGTGAGCACCACGGCAAACAGGCAATGCACTATTGCATGCCCGACGATCCCGTACTCTCCGAACTGATTCGTCAAAACCTCATCCGCAAACACGAAGCCATCCACGGTCGCGCACCCCACGACGACACCTTGACCTTTGCTTTTGACAAAGCCTATATTGACAGACGACAAGGCCGCGTCACCCGCCTCATAGACTACAAAGGCATCAAGATAAGAGGCATCATGTGTCCGTTTCGTGTTACGGGGAGTCCGGCGTTAATCCAGATTGGATACGAATGCGGATTCGGAGACAAAAACAGCGCAGGCTTCGGCATGGCAGAAGTCTAAATTAATTTTAATTTGACTTAATTTAGTAATTTTATGTATAATATAATTATAACGTTTTTGAAAGGAGGTAGATACTATGCCAATCTATGAAAAGCTGATGGGGAATCCATTTGTTGATGCGGGGGTTTGCGGGATTTGTGAGTGGTTGGGACGCAATGTCCAACCGGAACAAATCACGCCTACAGACCTTGAGCAGGTTGTTGATGACATTGCTCCGATGATGCAAACGGATGCTGGTTGGAGAAACCTACACGGTGTTTTTCCAAATAGTGTTTTAACAAACGCTGCGTACCGAAAGCAAGATCAGGTCGAATTACTCAAAAAAGAGTGTAGAATGTATCTGGATAGAATCGTTGAGTTGGAACAAACTGGAGATTGTATGGGCTGCGGCCGGCGCGAGGCAAACACATGGCTTTCAAGAACAAATATTCCGCTTACTGGTTCTGGAAAGTTACGCAACTTCTACCCGACTTTTGCTGAAGGAGCTGGTTACTGTTCTGCCTGTGCCTTTGCTATTCAACTATCTCCACTTGCTTTTGTGGCAACTGGTGGTAAGTTTCTCACTTTGCACTCCAATTCATGGAAAGCACTGAGGAGTTGGACACGTGTCTGCGTTGGTGATATTCGCCAGCAGGAACTTCAACAAGACATGACAGGGTGTTACAATCCAGGCTACGCAAATCCACGAAATGGACTGTTTTATATGGCACGGGAAATGGTTCAGTTTCAGGAAATGCGGACCGATGAGAATATAACGATGCAGGTCTATTGCTTTACAAATTACAACCAGGGACCTGAACTTGAAATCTATTATATGCCCGCACCTGTATTTAAATTTTTGCGCATCGTTTATCAAAGTGAATTCAAAACCGCCTGGCAGGGAATCGTCCAAAGTACTTATGTAGTCAACTGGGCCAAAGTTAAGTCCGAGGAAGATTATAAGAACCGCGCTAACCTTGTTTATGAATTTCTGTTGGAAGATCGATCTATTCTTAGGTTCTTTTTATACCGGAGCTCTCGAAAAAATCGAGGAAGTTGGGAACTGCTTTCCCTCTATTTAAAGGAGGTTAAAACTATGGAACAAATACAACTGGATAAGATCAAACAGGTCGGTGACCTAATTGCGGAATGTATACGCAAATCTGGACGCGATAGACGCCTCACCCAATTGGAACGTGCTAATAGTTACGGTGAGTGCAGAAATATCCTACGCTACGTCATCCGAGACAGAATTCAGCAAGGCGCGCCGGAACCGCTCTTTTCGATCGATGATTATATGGAACACCTTTTTCCCGCAAGTGATAGTTTTGCTGCTACACCTTGGAGAGAGACTCGCGACCTGTTACTCTTTCGGATTTACGAACAACTTCACAACTGGCTCAAGGAACAAGGTTTTGTTGATTTTGATGAAGATAATACATCAGGTGTTGATGATACATCTGAAAACGAATTGAACCAGGAGGACTCATAATGTCTAAACACCTAATCGGATTAACTCTAATTGACGCCCCACATTCTGCCCTAAACAATGCGGGGACAGAAGCCTCCCAGGCAACTGAAAACATTGTTGCTGTCAAGAAACTTCAGAAAGGGCGAGATACTTATCCGTATGTCTCCGGTCAAGCATGGCGAAACTGGTGGCGCACTACCCTTGATCAGGAATTTGACGACTGGAATAGCTCGCCGATAGAACGGGAAAAGAAAATCGCTTTCACTGCCGCGGATCCGGTGACTTATGACGACGACGATGTTTTTGGCTATATGCGGGCACAAAGCGAAATGCAAGGTAAAAAGAAGGTTAATGTAACGGTAACCCGCTTGTCTCCTCTCAAGTGTTCCCCGCTAATCTCTATTGAGCCGCAAACGCCAACAAATGATTTTGGAGTCATGGCGCGCCAAGAAGGCGATCCTGTACCTTATGAACACCAATTTTATGCTTGTGTCCTACAAGGTATTTTCTCATTGGACCTAAACGCGGTCGGCACATTTTCGGATATTAATCGCACAGGCTACAAGAACATCGCCGCCAGTTACGTGCAAACTATTCATGATGCCGGTGGCACGCAAGATGCTGATAATTTATCTTGGGTGCTCCCGAAAGAAATCCGTCTGCGCCGCTGCCAGCACACGCTTGAAGCTCTTCCGCTTCTCAGCGGCGGTGCAAAACTTACGTCACATCTCACTGATGTTACGCCTAAACTGATCATTTTGTCGGTACTTGATGGCGGAAATCATCCCTTCATGAATCTCATGGTTGAAGAAGATGGTGCTGGGAAATTAAGTTTACCTGCCTTGCGCGAAGTTATTGAAGATTACGCCGACCGATTCTGTGACGCAATTTACATCGGCAGACGGAGCGGGTTCATGGACGAATTAAATGAGGAACTCAATGATTTAGCAAGTGGTGATAACCTGCCGTGCGAAATCGTTTACGATTCGCCAAATAAAATCATTGCGCAATTGACACAAAAGTTAGAAACACACATCGGAGACTCGCCATGAAAGTGATACGCATCCACATTACCGGTTGGGTCGCTTCTTTCCGGAATCCGCTATTCATTAGCGGATTCCAACCCACACTTCCTATGCCACCACTCTCAGTAATATATGGAATTATCACTGCTGCAAAAGGGGAGTGGGTTACACCACACGATGTATCAATCGGATTTGTCTTTCGTAGTAATGGGAAAGCCGTTGATTTAGAAACTGTCTATGAATTCGCAGGGAAATTAGATGCTAAATCAAACATCAATAGACGCGAATTCCTTGTTGATCCTGAACTCTATCTTTATATACCTGAAATGCAGTTGAAGGAGGCATTTGAACGTCCGCGCTACCCCCTGCTCTTAGGACGTTCTTCTGATTTGGCAACTGTGGAATCAATAGCGGAAATTGAATTAGAGGGTAGGTCGGAAACGAGCTATCAAGATACACTGCTCCCCTTTCCTGACGCACAACTATATGGACAGGTTCAGGCACTTCCAACCCATTTCACAGCAGAAATTCCGCGGCGCCCTTGTGGTACTCGTGCATACTGTTTGATTACTGAACGGATTCAGTACACCGGTAATGTCCTACACGATCCTGATAAAAATTGGGGGGTTTATCTGCATGAACGCATCCCTGGAGAATTTACCGTTCCAACCGAACAAGGCAAAAAACCTGTTGACAAAGATTATAAAGTCCCTGATGTAACCGGAAAGCAGATGCAATTTCCGGGCATCTAACCCTAATATATCGTAGGGGCGAGGTCTCCTCGCCCGTCAGAAAACGCCACAAATCGTAGGGGCGAGGTTCCTCGCCCGAAAATGTAAAACCTCAGAAGATTTTCGTTATGAAATCCAAATCTAATTTTCCTCAACGCCGCGCCATGCGTTTACGCGATTATGATTACAGTCAACCGGGTGTATATTTCGTCACTACCTGCGTACAACACCGAAAATGTATATTCGGGACAATAATAGATGGGAAAATGCAATTGAATGAAATAGGTCAAATTGTCGTTGAATGTTGGAACCATATCCGGCAACATTTTCCTACCGTTCAATTTCAATTAGGCGGTCATGTCATCATGCCCAATCATTTTCACGGGATTATTTCATGGGGCATCACGGAGGCAAGGGACCCACAGCCACCCGTAGGGGCGAGGTCTCCTCGTCCACCAGAAAATATCAACCCTCGTAGGGGCGAGGTCTCCCCGCCCGACACCACAAATCCCACTCGTAGAGGCGAGATATCCTCGCCCACATTAGGCAAAATCATGGCCTACTTCAAATATCAATCCACCAAACATATTAACCAACACCACAATACACCTGGGACGCGCATTTGGCAAAGAAATTATCACGATCATATCATCCGAGACGACCCAGATTTACAACGGCTTCGCCAATATATTCAGGATAATCCAATGAAATGGGAATTAGATCAATTGCATCCTGACAACCCGTCCAGATGGTGAGGAACATTTAAACGAAAAAGAAGCGGACGTGGAGACCACGCCCCTACGAAATCACGAAAACGCTCATGGCGGACGTG
>VXZK01000345.1 GCA_009845545.1 Candidatus Poribacteria bacterium | reverse complement strand
AATATGTATCTTACAATTGTTTGATCTTTATAGAAATGTGGTATCATTTCATCTCATGGATAACAATCAAGATTCCTCAAAAACTTCCACGCGGAAACAGTTCTATTTTCTGACGTTATCACATACCGTTCTTGATTCCTATGCGACACTTCTCTCACACCTGCAACCGCTCCTGCTGACGAAGTTAGCCACAGCTGCGACACGAAACAGCTTAGCGGGGAACTTCGTTTCAATTTACAGCGTATTTAGCTCATTCGGACAGATAGTCTTTGGATGGCTGTCCGATCGCGTGCGAACGGTGCATTTTCTGACGATAGGCGTGGCGTTTAGTGCAATCGGTTTAAGTCTATTGTGGCTTGCACCGTCTGTTAATATTGTGTATCTATTGTTAGCTATCGGTGGTATTGGGGTCGCTGCATTTCACCCGCAAGCGACGACTTATGCGGGGGCACTCGCTTCAGAGCAGAGAGGGATGGGGATCTCCATATTTCTGACAGGTGGCAACGTCGGACGTGCGCTCGGACCGCTGGTCCTCCTGTTTATTCCGTACCGTTTCGGCTTGGAATACCTTGTTTGGGAAATGATACCGGGTTTATTTCTGGCGTTGCTGTTACCAAAAGTATTAAGATTTGAGAAGGCACTGGATTTAACCGTCAGTACGAGCGGAACACCCAGCGATGACCAAATCCCGCAAGAACCGTTTTGGCGCGTTGCTTCACCGCGCCTGCTCCCAATCATTGTGCTATTCGTTATTGCGGCGATGCGTACGGTTACACTCACCGGTATAGAAACCTTTCTTTCTGTCCATTTAGCTGATCAAGGCTACTCAGACCAAGGTCGTTCTTTGGTCATCGCGCTTTTTATTTTCGCGGGGTCAATGGGTATTTTGTCAAGTGGATGGCTTATGAGTCGCGTCAACACTTATGTTTTGTTATTGGTATCGCTTCTCGGTGCTCCGCCACTTCTTTACTGGTCGTTACACACCGACGGGTTCAGTTTCCTCGCACTCCTCTTTTTAGGCAACGTCATTCTCACGAGTTCGATAACTGTTAACATTATTCTCGCGCAAATAATGCTGCGCGGCCATGAAAACATCGCCTCCGGTTTAATGATGGGGGCTGCGTGGGGTGTCGGTGGATTTTTGAATAAAATTGTTGGTAATTTAGGAGACGAGTTCGGTTTGCCGATTGTGTTAGACGGTTTGGTGATGCTTCCATTGGTACTTGCCCCGCTCTTGATTCTGTTACGCGATCAGCCAGACTTGTCGAAACCGAGCGTGTGAAGTCAGCATTCTAAACCCCCTAAATCCCCTTATCAGGGGGACTTTAAGATGGAATGCATACGTCCTAAAAATTCCACAATAGGCTCAAAAAATGTGTGCTAATTAGGTCGCCGAAGAGGAGCGCGTAGTCGAGGCGAAACTGGCGAAGTTGGATACCAATACCGCTTGTCAGACGGCTGTCTCGGTAACCGATCCGTAAAGCCAACGGCGTGCTAATCTGATACTCTATACCGAGATGCGTCTGACCGCCATAACGTTGCTGCCACTGGTAGGAGAGGATCAATTCTCGATCGAAAACGCGGTTGTTCGCATACGCCACGCCAATATTCCAATTCGCGGGGATAGATTCTTTCGGCGCCGATAGGGTGTTCCACGTCAAAGTTGTTTTTGAAATGTCCTGAAGATTGATGCCGAAGGAGAGGCTACCGAAATTCTCAAGATTGAAGAGGGCGTTAAAGTCTGGCAAACGGATGAGCACACCTGCATCGAAACCGTATCCCCAGCTGCCGTAATTGTAGAGGTCAAGCTCGCCGCCGCTTAAGCTTTGTGAAATCCATTTTGCGTTGGCACCGACCATAAACTCCGGCGGCACCGAATCCCTACCAAAATTGTCCCACCACGCTTGACTCACAACCCAGCGCGTAGCGAGTGTTAAGACATACGCGTTTTCACTATCGTTTAGGTACCCCGCTGGCGTAAAGTCTGACTCTCTGGGGCGGTTTTTAACGAGATTTCGTCGTTCGTCGGCACTAATATTGGGATCAAAGGCTGGAATAAGTGGGTAGATGGGAATATCGTCTATGCCTGCCCGAATCCACGACAATCCGAGATTGAGTTTGGGTAGGATTTGCGTTGTCCCACCGATATAGTTAAACGCGCCTAACCCGGAACGCCGCGCGGCGTGCATGAAACAGAATTGATATTTATCGGAAACACCTGCAATACCGGCAGGATTCCAATAGGCAGCAGTGGCATCGTCAGCAATACTGACATACGCACCGCCTAATCCGAGTGCCCTACCGCCTACACCGTTTGTCAAGAAATCACCGGTATAGTTTTCGGCAGCAGTGGGTAAAACGGCGACACAAATACATCCGATGAGTATTCCAACAAAACGGATGAGGTCTACTCTGTTAGGTTTTTGTTTTTCGTATTTAATCAATTGGTTTCTCTTTTCGCTGGAACAATTATGGCAGCACTTTGTGAACGGAAAACCGATAAGATGATTTTCATCCCTACACTCTATTCAAATCGAAGGTGTTCCAATAGTATTGATACTGCGTTGATTTCCAATCGGTATAGATTTCGTCCCAACCCATCCGATTGAAATGCGGTAAAAGCGACCCTTCAGTGACCGGTTTCGAGCAGCCTTGGTAGCGGTAGTCGACCGAAAGGCGAATCTGATCTGGGCTCTGGTTTGGCAGTGCCTTGTGAACGGCATGACTATGAAAGAAAAGCGCGTCGCCGACCTCGTAATCCGCTCCTGCCCAGCAAAGTCCTTCAGTCTCCAAAGGTAACGTATCTATGCCGAGTCCACCTGCGCCGAATGCCGGTTTTACGGGATATATTCCGCCACGATGGGAACCAGCGAGTACGATCAACCCGCCCATGTCTTTTGGGCACGCGCCGAGCGGTATCCATGCGGTATAGGTCTCCTCAGTCCCTCGGATATGGATAAAATCCTGGTGTGCAGGCGTTGTGTATTTAGTGTTTTCGGGGAACATAATTCTTCCAATATTCCGCGGATGCACGAGGGTTTTTTCGCCGAAGAGTTTGTCCAACATGTCCAATATCACTGGATAATGTGCGAACGCGTGGAAGGATTCCAAGGATTGGAACTCGTCTAAGACGGGCCAATAGCCGTCATCGCCTTCCATGAATGGACCGCCAACCCGAATGCCGTCCATGAGTGTATCCCCGCCTTCTGCCCATCCGTGCCGATGACAGATTTCCAAGAAATCTTGACGCAAGTTATAGATAGCATCGGCATCAATCAAGCCTCGGAAAAAGAGGTAACCGTCTTGCCGTGCCTGCTCTTGCAGTTTATCGGGTTCATCTAAGAGTTCATTTGAAATATTAAAAGGTTCGATCCTTGCCATAAAACGCTCCTTGCTGACAAAAATAGTTATAGACGTTAAGGATATTATAGCAACAAAACGGGTGGCGTGTCAACTGTGAAAGGTTTTGACCTATTTAGTAGTAAACGGTGGAGGTTTGCTTCAAAAAATCAGATTTATCGGACAGCAATATTTTTCACGGTATTTGTTGGAGATGTGGTATAATAACGGAATCGTATCTTTAAATCTTGGAGGACCTCATGCTTAGTATCAAACACCTTGAAACGATTCCGTTGAACGTGCCTTTCTATCATGAGCGGGTCAGCCGTCACATGCACCGCGCGTTGACACACGGCGAACGGGTCCACGTTTACCGTGTCGAACTTAGCAACGGCATTGTGGGGTATGGCGAAAATTTATCAGATGAATCGGCGAACATTGAGCGGGTCATCGGGCAAAATCCGTTTGCTTGTATGAACGATGACGGTGTCGGGTTCGGCATCCAGATGTCGCTTTTCGATGCTGTAGGTAAATCGGTGGATGTGCCTGCCTACCAACTCATCGGTCCCAAGGTTCGCGAAAAATGTCCCATTTCGTGGTGGGATATTGATATGCCGCCGGAGGATTGGGTGGCAGAAGTCCAAGAATCGGTGAAACGGGGTTACACGTCTGCGAAACTGAAAGCGCGCCCGTGGCGCGACATCTTCGCGCAGGTGAACGCTGTCGGTGATGCTGTGCCTGCGGACTATAAACTCGACATCGACTTCAACGGGTTCCTGCGGACTGCGGATAACGCTATCCCTGTCTTACAACAGTTAGACAAACACCCAAACGTTGCTATCTATGAGAGTCCGTACTATCTCGGTACGGATGTAGAAGGTGCGGTGCGCTTGCAATCGGCTGTCGAGAAACGGATAGTAGAGCATTTCAACGAATCCTGTCTGCATGCGCGGTGTTGTGGTGGGTTCGTTGTCGGTGGTGGTGTGAACTCGTTACAGCGCACGAACGCGCTTTGTGCTTCCTTTGATCAACCGTTCTGGCTCCAGATGGTCGGTACAGGGATTACAACGGCATATTCGGTGCATCTCGGTGCGGTGCTATCGCAAGCCGAATTGCCAGCGATTACGTGTCATGAGTTGTGGGAATCGGATCTGCTCGAAACACGGCTGCCTGTTGTCGAAGGGACGATTCAGGTTTCAGCGTCGCCTGGATTGGGGATTACGGTTGATGAAGCAGCGTTGGCAGAATACCGTGTGGATCCGTCTACACCGACACCGCAGCAGTTGTTCAATCAGACGGATTATACATGCAGGGTGCATATCCCGAATGAAGGCGGTGGTGAGACTGTCTATGATTTTGACAGCGAGAGTGTCTATTATCCGGCGTTCAGTGAAGGGGAGTATCCGGGGTTCGTGCCGGGGGTTTGGATGGAAGTGGTTTGATGTTATGTCAAACATTCACAGATTTAATTTGACCGATAAGTCTAATTGGCGTATAATCCCCCCTATAAAGACATAATTTTTTTATAGTAAAATCCAAAAATAAGTTTACACTTTTCGCTCGTAGGGGTTGGGTA
>VXZK01000375.1 GCA_009845545.1 Candidatus Poribacteria bacterium | reverse complement strand
ACGCATCAAACTAAAAAGATTATATCCTCAAACTCAACTTTGAACGACTACTAGTAGTCTTTCAATGTTGAACTTGAGGAAAATCGGTTCGTAGTAGTGCGATTTATCGCACGTCCACAAGTCAAAAACGGGCAATGAATTGCCCTACTACAAACCTAATTTACCCATAAACTCAACTTTGAAGCACTACTAGTGATCATAAAACATTAATTTGGAATGCGTGTGAGCTTAGCCATCTTATAGAGGTAAAGAGTAAAAATAGGACTTCAAAGTGAGGATTTAGCAAACTTAACAGAACGCAAGCGTTAAGTTCAATATGGGTGTGTAATATTTTGGCAGCATTTTATTATAGAGAGGGTTTCATGCCGATAAATCTTGCGTCAACACACATAGCACTCCGCTGGAGTGCGGGAACTTTGGCATTGGAGTTTCTACAGACATACCACACCTCTGGCGTGAAGAAGTCTTTATCTGTGAAGACCTCTTTGCTCCAGCGGAGCAATATGTCTATAGAAAAAGACGCGCCCTCTCTTGCACTCCAGCGGAGTGCTATGTAAACAAACATGTCTTGTCCAAAAAATTAATCCTGTGACAAAAACTTTACACACCAGTTCAACATGTAAATCCAAACATCGCGCCGGACCGGAGGAAATCACGGAAAGCAGATCAGAGACCTGATAGACCCCGCGCACACCTTCGATGAAATCGCTGTGGTCCCACCAGACCACACATCGCCAGAAATCACCGGTGGAACCGTCTTCGACGGCGAGGAAGATGTCGATCCCGAAGTGATCAACGGGGGCGGGGTGATCGAGATTACCTTCAGTGAAGAGGTCTCCGGTAACATCGCACTGCAGACCGAAGGCGGCGACGATGTCGGTTGGATCGGCAAAGTTGAAGGTACCAAAGGCACACTTGAGCTCGTAAAAGGCAAAGAAATCGGCAACGAAACCACCTATGTTATCAAAGGTAGAGTCGCTGACGCTGCCGGAAACAAAACAGACGTTAGTATCACCTTTACAACTAAAATTAAAGAATAAAATCAAGGCTATTTCTATTTTTTTTGCTGAAGAGGTGCGTATATCATGATTACCGAACTTCGCGTGCAAAATTTCAAGTCGTGGAAAGATACAAGTAAACGGCAAATAGCACCGTTAACCGGATTCTTCGGCGCGAACAGTTCCGGCAAAACCAGTCTTCTGCAAACGCTGCTCATGCTAAAGCAGACTGTTGAACGCCCGCCGGATTGGGATGGCGTGATAGATTTCGGTGATGATAATTCCCTCGTTAACTTGGGCAGCTTTGAAGATATCATTCGCCAGCACAGAAAGGATTTATCACTCGAAATCTCTCTGTCATGGAAATCGACCGAAAAACTAAATATAAGAAATATGGATAGCCTGGAGGTTGTCTCTTTTAATCTTACTACACGTGGTGCTGGAAATTCCGTTCATAGCATTCGGTTCAATTATAAAATTGGCGAACAAGGTTTTGAGGTCAAGTCAACTGGGCAGGGTTCCTATGGTGTTTTCGTCTCTAATGTTCAAATTTATCGGGCACACCTATTCCGATGCTACGCAATCCGGGCCCCCGATTCTGATATTTCTCAACTCCAAACGAGTTTTGAAAACCTATTCCGTAGCATCGGTTATCTCGGTCCCCTCCGTGAATATCCTCGTCATCGTTATGCATGGCAGGGCGAGCATTCTCCCGGTGTAGGACAGCACGGCGAAGATATGGTCACTGCGCTCTTTACTGGACTAATTCAACGTCGTTCTCTTGACGAGCAAATCCCCAAGTGGCTCCAACGGTTGGATTTAATCGACTCCTATCGCCTCAATCCTATTACTGGTTCAGAAAAAGATTACGAATTCCTTGTCCGAAAGTACAAGGGCGGTCCCGAAGTCCGACTCACCGATGTCGGTTTCGGTGTTTCACAGGTCCTGCCGGTGTTGGTACTCTGTTATTACGTGCCTGAAGGCAGCATTCTCATCCTTGAACAACCTGAGGCGCACCTCCACCCGAAGGTCCAGTCAGAATTGGCGGATCTGCTCATTGAGGTTGTGAAAGAACGACAGTTACAGATTATCCTTGAGAGTCACAGCGAGCATCTGCTGATACGGCTAATGCGGCGCATCGCTGAAGAACAGATTTCTGCAGACGATACTGCATTCTATTTTTGCGAAATGAACGAAGGCGTATCTGAAATTGAGCGGCTCAACGTGGATAATTACGGAAACATCACAAATTGGCCACAAAACTTCTTCGGCGATGAGATGGGCGACTTGGCAGCAAAAACTAAAGCGGAGATGAAGCGTAAGAAAGCCAGCAAATGATGAAAGTTATTGTAGATACAAATGTTCCCTTGGTTGCCAATGGAAGAGCAGAGCAAGCCTCTGAAGATTGCGTGGAAGCCTGTATTGACGAACTGATGAAGATTACCGAAGGGGACGTAAAATTAGTGTTGGATGACCAGCGGCGAATTATCGAAGAATATCGGAATAAATTGAATCCGGGAGGCTTTCCCGGTGTTGGAGACGCTTTCCTCAAATGGGCAGAGATAAATTGGGCAAATCCGCAACAATGCGATTTGGTTTCCATTACGCCTATTGATGATTCAGAAACTGATTTTCAAGAGTTCCCAACAGACCCTGCACTAACGGATTTTGATCCGGATGATAGAAAATTCATCGCTGTTGCACTCGCTCATGCCGAAAAGCCACCCATTCTGCAAGCGGTAGATAGTGCTTGGTGGAACTTTCGCGACGCACTCCGTCAAAATGGTGTCACAATTGATTTCATCTGTGAAGACGATATTCGCTCGATGCTAAGTCAATAACTCCCCAAAACACAGGAGAGATAGCGTGATCTATGAAATAAGAACCTACAACCTAAAACTTGGTCAGCTTCAAGAATATTGGAAACGCTTCAGCGAAAAACTCCCGGGTCGGCAGGAACTCTCAAAACTCGGTGGACACTGGTCCACCGAAGTGGGACCGTTGAATCAGATGGTCGCTATTTGGCCCTACGAAAGCCTTGAACAGCGGGCTGAAATCCGACGCGCTGCGGAAGCCGAACCGAATCCAGTATGGCCCCCCGATACAAGCGATCTCATTGTATCGATGGTATCAGAGATTTTTCTACCAGCACCTTTTATGGAACCCTTAGCCGAAAAAGACATCGGTCCGCTGTATGAAATGCGTCTGTACACCTATCCCGTAGAAGGCATGCCGCAAGTGCTGGAGGCGTGGGGCGCGGCTATCCCTGAGCGCGTGAAGTTCTCACCGTTAGCAGGCTGTTGGTACTCAGAATACGGAGGTATCAACAATTTCATCCATATATGGGCGTATAAGAGTTTTGAAGAGCGCGCCCAGATCCGAGCAGAGACACGAGAGAAAGGTGTCTGGCCCCCCAAAGGCTCTGTCAGACCTATCACACAGGAGAGCAAACTCCTACTCCCCGCGCCCTTCTCACCGATGCAGTAGTTTGCCGCTGAACGTATTGGAAACGTCAATTGTCTACGATGAAATATCCTTGTAGGAGCGAGTGTTTTTGCTGGGGTGTTTCCCTATGCTCGCGACGCTTACTGACCACTGATTGCTGGCTGTTATGGGAAAAAATATGGGCGAAGAATTTCTTTCCTCGCCCAAAAAGAATTAGACTGCTTGCCTAACTAACTTTTGCCGATACTCAAGTCTTTTTAACTTCACTTAAACTTTTCCCAATCTGATTTGAATCGGTTGGCACATCATTGGATCCGAGTGGATGGGACAAACGGTAATTCGCGCCTCGCGCCCCTCGGATAACCCCTTTTGACGCATCAACAAGACGGTAAAAATCCGATACAAGTTTAGCATCAACCTTCGGA
Source organism: Candidatus Poribacteria bacterium (assembly GCA_009845545.1). Taxonomy (GTDB): domain Bacteria; phylum Poribacteria; class WGA-4E; order WGA-4E; family WGA-3G; genus WGA-3G. The sequence goes on along the minus strand of VXZK01000375.1, from coordinate 1,104 downwards.
TTTTTTTTCATAGTGGCAGCATCAACATTCCGATTGGAAGGTGAACCAGCCTTAGACTTGTGGTCCCTGCCCTCTCCCGTGGAGGAAATAGGAGGTTGGCGTAAGTCCTTCATTAGTTAGTCTCCTTGTTTAATTAGAAGTACTCTCGCGTGTGTACAAACAAGCCAAGTTGCTCTCTTTGCATGTAATCCTTGAGCAACCCAACGTAATCATCAAGCGCAGAGGAGAGATCTGGATTACATTCAATCTTCTCAATTTTCAGATGTAAGCCTTCTTCTTCTAAACGCGCGGTTAATGTATCTCTTGAAATCATGCGTCCATGAGAGCGCCAACGTTCGTGATTGCTGAGTACCTTCGCTATATCTTCCGCTCTCTCTTTCTTTTCTTCAAGACTCACAGGATCACCCGTTGAACTATGGATATCCCAATCTTTGAACTTATATGTAGAAAGCCAATTAGTTAGAAGGTCATGCGACAATTGGCGCGCTTGTTCAAATTGATACAGTTCACCCGGGTCAAGGTTATTGAGAAGCACAAGTTCTGCTGTGTTCAACTGACCAGACTCCGCTTTTTCATATAGCTGCTTATATTGGTTCAAATACGACAAGGCTGGTACAAACTTCCCATCCTTCTCGATTTGAGGGTCAATAGGCCCGAGACATGAAGAGTAATTCATAAAAATTTGATCTCCGGCCATCACAAAAACCGTGCCAGCAGACATGGCTCGGTCAGGAACCAAAAAGTAGACCTCCGCGTAATGCTTGCGAATAACATATACTATGCGCTCAACTACTTCAACATAACCGCCAGACGTGTCTAAAACAATTGCTATTCTGCTCCTTTGGTCTTCAAATAGTTCTACAGCATTTTTTACTATATTTTCTAAACCAGACCACATTGGACTAAAGATTGTAAGAACGTCAGCTTCGAGAACTTCCTCAATTTTACCGAGATATTGATTAAGGTGCGTTCGTGTGTGACGATCAACAGGTCGCAGTAGATCCAAATAATTTACCCCCTTGACTTAAGAACGTTCATTTGATATATTATATTAACGTGAGTTTGATAAAAGTAGGATGTTGGGTTTCGCTACTGTTATTTAGG
>VXZK01000226.1 GCA_009845545.1 Candidatus Poribacteria bacterium | reverse complement strand
TAAAACCTTTCACCACAAACCTTCAGGAAAAAATGGGGGTAAGTGACAAAAAATCGCTTGACACACCTGACTACGCGCCCTATAATAATCTACTACAAATAGAGAAAAGAATTGTAAGGCAAATCCTAAATCTATACAACAAGAGGAGGAATCTGGGATGGCAAAAACGGTATGCATTGTTGGGACAATGGACACGAAAGGTATAGAATTCGCATTCATCAAAACGCAGATAGAATCAGCCGGGGTTTCAACGTGTGTTATTAATACAGGTATATTGGAAGAACCGCAATTAACACCGGACATCTCCGCCGATGAAGTCGCAGAAGCAGGTGGTTCATCGTTACAAGCATTGCGAGACGAAGGTGACCGAGGGAATAGCGTCACCGTGATGGCGCAGGGTGCGGCCGTACTTGTTGCTGAAAAACAGGCTGCGGGTGAGATTAACGGGATCATCTCACTCGGCGGCTCCGCAGGTACGACCATCGGTACAACGGCGATGCAGGCGGTACCAGTGGGTGTTCCGAAAATTATGGTATCCACATTGGCATCAGGTGATACGAGTCCTTATGTGCAGTCAAAAGATATTTGTATGATGTACTCTGTCGTAGACATCGCTGGTATTAACCGTTTGTCCCGACAGATTCTCGCCAACGCTGCTGGTGCAATCGTTGGGATGGTGAACGCTGAAGTACCAGAAACAACAGCAGACAAGCCTTTAATCGCAGCGACGATGTTCGGCGTAACGACTCCATGTGTCACAAAAGCGAGAGAAATCCTTGAAGAAGCTGGCTATGAAGTCCTCGTGTTCCACGCAACCGGCACCGGCGGGCAAGCGATGGAAGATTTGGTGAAAGGCGGTTTCCTTGCTGGCGTGTTAGATGCAACGACGACTGAACTCGCTGACGAGTTGGTAGGCGGAATTCTGAGTGCTGGTCCTGACCGGTTGGAAGCCGCAGGTCAATCAGGACTGCCACAAGTTATCGCGCCCGGCGCATTGGATATGGTGAACTTCGGTCCACCGGACACTGTGCCAGAGAAATTTAGCGACAGGCTGTTCTATCAGCACAACCCAACAGTAACATTGATGCGAACAACCGCCGAAGAGACTGCTGAACTCGGACGTATCATGGCACGCAAACTCAGCGAAGCGCAGGGACCCACCACGGTTATCATTCCGACACAAGGCGTATCGGCAATTGATAAGACAGGGCAGCCGTTTGATTCGCCCGAAGCAAGAACCGCATGGATCGACAATTTGAAAGCACATATCGGCAACACTGTCACAGTTATTGAGATGGACGCTCACATTAACGACGACGCGTTTGCAACAAAACTTGCGGAAACATTATTGAAGGATATACAGTAAAGAGGGTAGAAATGGCACGCACTTACAGAACACTGACCGAATCAGATGTTAATCACTTCATTGAGAAAGGACATATTGTCCTACAAGACTGCTTCCCACGCGAATTGGCGGAAGAATGGCGGGCGTTCGCTTTTAAACGGCTCGGTTATGATCCTGATGATCCGACGACTTGGGAACAGCCCCGTATCCATCTGCCTTCAATGAATCGCTTGCCGATACAGGAAATCGCGCCGAGGGCATGGAATGCGATCTGTGATCTTGTCGGTGGTGAAGACAAGGTTATCAATCTTCGAGATAACGCAAAACCGACATGGGGCGACGGTTTTATTATCAACTTTGCGTTAGGCGCGGACACACCTTGGCAACCGCCTTCTCCAGAGGTGAGCGGTTGGCATAAAGATGGCGATTTTTTTCGTCATTTTCTGGATAGCCCGGAACAGGGATTGCTTACGATTGTTGTCTGGTCGGATATTCAACCACAAAGCGGCGGTACATTTGTAGCGTGCGATTCTGTGCAGCATGTTGCACAGTGGTTATATGAACACCCAGAGGGTTTGTTACCAAGCAGCGGTTTTGGAAAACTCATTGGCAAATGCAAAGATTTTGTAGAGATTACTGGAAACGCGGGGGATGTTGTATTGCTGCACCCGTTCATCTTACACGCCGCGTCACAGAATCCATCTCGCCGCGCGCGTTTTATTACGAATCCACCCGTCGGTCTCGCGGAGCCGATGAATTTCAATCGTGAGAACCCGGACGATTTCTCGCCGGTGGAATTAGCGGTATTAGACGGATTGGGGAAAGACCGTTTGGACTTTAAGCCGACAGCACCGCGGGAACGTTTAGTGCCAGAACGCGTCCAGCGTCAAAAGAAGATGTTGGAAGAACAGAAAAAGCGGCTTGAGATGGGATAGGTTTTCATAAAAAAGGCGATTGCGCGTCAACCGGTGTGTTGGTTTGGGCAATCGCCTTTAGGCGTGTTTTGGTGTTGTTCCCAAAATGTTATACACCTCCCGAAACTGTCTGTTCAATTAGTCCAAGTTGCTGACATGCCTGTTTGAGTTTGATTTCAACTTGGTTTACGAGCTGGGTAACGCGTCCTGGACTGAGATGTAAGACTTCGGCGATGTCAGTGTTTCGCATATCCTCGCGAATGCAGCCGAACACCTGTTGTTCACGCGGCGTTAACTCGTTTAAGAGTTGCGGGAGCGCGCGTTCAAAGTTGGAGAGCGAAATGTCCCAGATAAGAGCATCAACGAAAGATTCGGTCGTGGGTTCTGGGACGCTTAGCATGAACGCCATATCCGTGTCGGTTTCGGCATCTGCTGTGTTATACATATCGGACGCTCCGATCGATTGAAGTCTTTCACGCCCATGATGGTCAAGTTCTTTTCGTCTTGCGTTTGTAAGGCTAACACAGATACGCGGACGGATAAAGGTTCCGAAACTTGCACGGCTTTCATGTGCCGGATTGAAGGCGGGTCCTTTTTCAAAGAGTGTGATAGAGGCGATCTGTAGCAGATCATCTCGAAAGATGAGAGTGTCGGTGCCGTGTACGCCATACAGTCTGCACATCGGTTCAGGTCGGGGAGTAGGCGTTTGATGCTTTCATTATCAGGATGGAAAATTCCGTTATGCTTGAAAGGTGGGCAATTTATTCCCTTGCCCTGGCATCTTAATTTCATTGTCTTATGCTCCTCGTTGAAACAGATGAACTGCCTTGTACCTATCTGGTGAAAGATGGCCGCTTAAAGACCAATTTTTTATGTCGCTTTCGTGCATCATAACACAAAAAAGAAAAAAATGAAAAATTGGTATGAACTATTGGCTACTTTCTGACTTTTACCTCGGCCCACCGAGTTATTTTTTTGTCCTTCAGGGTAACCTCAAGTGCACCTTCAATCCAACTTGGCCGGGTATTCCGACCCGGAAGATAGGTAAGTTGGGTCGTGGTATTGCTCGGAATATGATACCGATAAATGTTATAGTTTCCGTGCCTTCGGTTCTTGATACCGACCTCATCTGCCGAAAAAATGATCGTTTTGCCATCTGCCATCCATCTGACTCCACTAACGCGCCAATCTTTATGGATGGGCAGACTCTCTTGTATATTCAACCGAATATCATGAAGGAAAATATTACTCGAGACAGGCTCGCTCTCAGTGCTGTATGCCGTTTCGTAATACATTACCTTGCGACCATCGGGCGAATATTGCCCAAGATAACGCTCAAAAAAACCGATGTTTATGCGTGCCGGTATGTCTTTATCCCGAAGGGGCCAGGGAAGCAACGGTTCCCGATTTCTAAAGTTGGACCCCATGATATAGATATCGCCTCTATCACCGTAGACGACATCTTGTCCATCCGGGGACCAATCGGGGTTAGCAATAAATCCTTTTATACGCTGTTTTACCTTACCGGTTTCCACATCAGCGATATGCAAGGCGGTTTCTCCATCAACGTTGGTTAAGTAACATAGATATTTACCATCTGGAAAAAAAAGAGGATAACTGTCAAGGGCTTGATGGTTCGTCAAACGCTGTTCATTGCTACCATCTGCATCTATAATAAAGACATTTGTCACTTGTTTTCCAAGGATTATTACTTGCCCCCTGTTTTGAGGCGTGATCTCTCTTGTAAAAACGATGCGTTTTCCATCCGGGGACCACGCGGGGTGCCGCTCGCGCTGTACGGTGTTCGTTACTTTTCGGAGATTGCTGCCATCATCATCCATCACGTAGAGATCGCTGGTCAACCCGCCTTCTGCTGACGTTCGCGCCCCTACAAAAACGATTTTGGCCTCAGCGAGTGACGAAAGCAGAATGATCATCGCACAGATCACAGGGATTCTGTTTTTCAGGGTATTCGTGATTCTGTTTTTCATGGTGTTCCTCTTTTTGGTATTGGAAGGAATGCAGGGTATCATCAGACAATGGACCCCGCATTCACAGGTAGTCAAGTTCGTTATCTATGGTTCAAATTCGTGGGAAGGAGATGAGAACCAGTCTTCCGAGCCAACATTCGGCACAGATACAGTGAGACGGCAGTACGTATCTATGCGGGAACGCGCGTCAGGGTCTAAATTGTTTGCAGAGGCACTCAGCGTTTGCGTGTGTGAATACCAATTCTCATACGCATCAGGATCGTTATTGCCGGGAGCAGTGCCACCACCTGAAGTATCATTGCGGCTGATTTCCACATCCCATTGCCCACCAAGTTTTATGAGCGCAATTTTGAAACTGTAGGCACAACTTGCATCAACCAGATAATAGTTATTGCAACCTGTAGAGAAGTTCGCTGATACTTGCGAACCACTCAAACGGAGATACAAAGCCGAAGTAAAACCATAGACTTTTGTGAAGACATCTCCGTATCCCGACTCACCAGCGGAATGGCTGAGCGGCACAAAACTACCGATGAGTGCACAAATAACGAGAAGCGTAAGAATCTTGCAAAATGCGGTGCGTTTCAGAAAAGTCATTTGCCTTTCTCCTTATTGTTGAGGGTTATATCTAAATCAGGCCTAATCGCCTATTATTGTATATATATACCTGAAAAGGAAAAAGTTTATGGTACTTATGCATTTTTTTCTATTTTTTTTTTGATGATGTGCTTTAAG